>JBKQMK010000326.1:0-17977 GCA_052146735.1 Desulfomonilaceae bacterium
TGGGATACTCACCCCAGGCGTTATAGATG
Source organism: Desulfomonilaceae bacterium (assembly GCA_052146735.1). Classification (GTDB taxonomy): domain Bacteria; phylum Desulfobacterota; class Desulfomonilia; order Desulfomonilales; family Desulfomonilaceae; genus CAWBBA01. Next base: position 30 of record JBKQMK010000326.1, read on the forward strand.
TTACCCAGGTTACCCACGGTATCCCCTTCGCCCCCCAGGTCCCCGAGCTTTCTGAAAATTGCCAAGGACTTTTCGTAATATTCCACAGCCTTCAAATATTGACCCGAGTCTGCGCAGACGAGGCCCAAATTGTTCAAGGTTTGCCCTTCACCTCTTGCGTCTCCAAGTCTTCTCTTCAGCGCCAGAGACTCTTCGTAAGATTGAACTGCCTTCGAATAATGCCCCCAATCAGCATAGACGAGCCCCAGGTTATTTAGAGCATTGCCTTCACTACCCGGATCACCGAGCTTTCTGAAAATCTCCAAGGACCTTTTGTAAAAATCCACAGCTTTGGAATACTGACCCCAGACGCTCTGGAGGTTACCCAAATTGTTCAGGCTTCGTCCTTCACCCTCCAGGTCCTCGACTTTTCCGGCCATCTCCAAGGACTTTTCATAATACTCCGCAGCCTTGGGATACTGACCCCATCCCTTAAAGACAAGACCCATGCTGTTCAGGGTTCCCGCTTCAATCTTTCTGTCCTCGAGCTTTCTGGCAATCACTAGAGGCGGTTGCAAAACCTTGGATCAGTGTTAAGCGCGCGATATCGCGAGTGAATTAAATAGTTGTTCTTCCAATATTTTGTGTATATATAGCTTGCCGGAGGTAAGTCCGGTGAGTGAACGAGTAGTGTATCTGACAGATGAACAGTGGAAGAAGATCGAGCCGTTAATCCCCAAGCGACCCAGGAATCCTAAAGGGGGTCGTCCACCTGCTGGCGGCGTCTGAGAGACTGGTATGAAGCTGATGTGCTCAAAGATATGTGGCGGGCTTTTCTCTCCGAGTTGGACCACAACGGCATCCTGGATTGGGATGAAGTATTCGTTGATGCGAGTTTCTTTCCGGCAAAAAAAAGGGCGCGGGAGTCGGGAAAACCAAGCGGGGAAAGGGATCGAAGTGCATGGTATTGGTCGATGGCAAGGGTGTTCCTCTGGGAAGCCATACCGACAGTGCCTCGCCGGCTGAGATCACTCTCCTTGATAAGGTTATTGGAGAAGTCCGAGTCCCAAAACGAGGACCCGGAAGACCAAGGACCCGACCGAAGCGAATAATTGGAGACAAGGCCTACGACAGCGATCCGGCTCGCAAGCGTTTGAGGAAGAGAGGCATCAATTTGCTCTCCCCTCATCGCCGCAATCATAGGAACGTCAATCGACAAGATGATCGACTCTGGGATCGCTACAGGGGACGATATACAGTCGAGCGCACCTTTAGCTGGATCACCAACTATCGACGCATTGTTGTGAGATACGAGAATCATATCAATATGTTCGTGGCCTTCTTCCAGCTCGCTTGCGTCATGGTAACGTTGAACAAATGTTTATGAGGTTTTGCAACTGCCTCTAAGGATTTTTCGTAATTTTCCAGAGCTTTGGAAGGTTGACCCCAGACGTGATAAACGTTACCAAGATTGTTCAGGGTCGCCCCTTCAGCCCTTGAGTCCCCGAGCTTGGTTTTAATGTCCAGAGACTTTTCGTAATACTCCACCGCCTCGGCATAATGCCCCCAGTCGGCATAGACGAGACCAAGGTTGTTAAGGGTTGTCGCTTCGCCTTTCAAGTCCGCGAGTTTTCTAAATATCTCAATGACTTCTCCCAGTATTCCACAGCCCTGCTGTACTGACCCCACTTCGCGTAGATCACTCCCAGGATGTTGGCCGTATCGCCGACTCCTTTATCGAATTTCACCGTCTCAAAGATTCTCAGCGCCTGCTCACATTTCCTGACTGCCTGTCTCAGGTCCTCCTTCGAGCGAGCGTTCTTGTATAATGCCTGCCCGTCGTCGTAAAGCTTCATTCCCGCTTCTTTGGACTGCCCCATAACCGGAGCGCCACCCAAAGCGGAAATCACAACCACCAATGCCGGGACCCAAACGAATTGTTTCAGCATAACAATTCCTTCGCCGACTGGGTAAAATCAAGCCACTTCTCCCGCAAGGACCCGAGAGACTCAGTAAAACAAACCAGCTCGTCGCAATTTCTTTTAGTATGGTGCCTGTCTTGAGAATTTGAAAGGAGAAATGGCAGATAACGTTGAACTATTGCATATAAATGCAATTATGGACATTGTAGCGAATAATTCAGTTCAGTTGAGGATTTTCCTGTCCCGCCGTGACTCAATAACATCACGAATGATCTGACTTGACGTGAGTTGTTCCCTGTCTTCAAGCTCTCTCTCCCCAATTAGTCCTGAGTCAACCAGGTGCCCCAAGAGCCTTTCGAGCCCGAGAGGAGTGACACGGTATTTTTCAGTCAATTCGAGGTCACTCAAACCGCCTTGAATATCAGCGATGACTTCTTTGGCCTTAATTACTCGCTTGATCAAGCTCTTTCCCCCTGTTGGTGTCAGGATGGTCGGTTGACCCTGGCAAGGTGGCTTTTCAATTGGCGAGCCCATTAATACGATGGCTTGAATTGAGCCCCTTACTCGCCGGGCTCGCTTGAAATCACATCCTCAGTACCGCCCCTTACCGAGGCTGTTTATCCAACTCCCGGTCGAGTCCGGGAGCAGTTGACTCAGCAAGTAGCTTACAATTCAGGAACATCGCCGAAGAAGCACAGCGGATCTACTCGCTGTCATTGATCCATAACCGAGTCAACTTCAGCTTGCAAGAAATAACTTTAGGGTCTTTGGGGCCTAGAGTTTTTTCTTCAATGGAAAGAGCCTTATTGTAAAGCTTCTCGGCCAGATAGTGTTTTCCGCGCAGTTTTGCCACATCCCCCAGACTAACCATGCATTCTGCAGTGTTAAGATGTTCCCGTCCGTACCGCGCTTGCGCATGCATCAGTGATTTCATTGCAGCATGAAACGCCGATACTAACTCGCCCTTTTGGCAAAGCACCTGGACCTCCCCCCGAAAATCGCCAGGCGAAATATCTTGACCGAAACAGATCACGACCATGAACAAGCCGCTGAAAATTACCAACTTGATTGCACAGAAAATTTTCATCTTACCCCCCGTTATGCCCCTCATCGTTTCCGAGAAGGGAGCTATGTTGAAGCTATATCAAGGATATTTCACTTGGCAATGCCTTCAATCGTCCTTCGTCAGGCGATTTTCGACTTCGTCAAAAGCCCTCAAAAATTCAGCGTCGGTTAATTTGTCTTGTTCCCAGAGCCTCCTAAGGGCCGCTAAATCAGATCGCCTCAGCATGCGGAAGATCTGCGCTAACCTCTCGTCAGACAGATGGTATTTGCGCATCAATTCATTGCAGCGCAGTCCATTGCGACGATCGATAAGAAAATCTCTTGTCCTGGGACCCTTCATTGACATCAACCTCCAGGCCGATTTGAAGAGCTAATTGAGATAGGGGCTTTTAGCAATCGGCGGTCCTGCCTTGATTCAGGCACCCGCAAAAAGCACACTGTTTTCCCGTCGGTGCACCCACCCTTACTGACCAGGGCAGTAATCATGTACTCACCCGGCGGAAGTTGCGGGCCAGTCGAAATAAAAACCCCCTCGGTGTCGGTGTAACCCTTTACCGTCGGCCAATTACTGGAAGAAGAACCCCAATTACTGGGGTTGGTAGGGATGAAATCCAACCTGACCTCTCCATGGCTGACGCCTCTACCGTTCAAAGCAGCATTCAATAGAAGTTTTTCTTCAGATTTCATACTCTGAGGTGAGGTTGTCACCGAGACGCAAATCGATTGCTCCGAACATGGCTGATAAACAACAGCCAGTGCTATAGCGGTACCAACCAACAGAACAATCGAGAATGCCTCACTTGCTGTCCTCATCTTCAGTCCTCCCTAGCCGCCCGCCAAACTGGATCGATTTCGGGCCACGACCCTCGAGATCGCTGACCGGATGAATCATCCTGAAAACGCACAACGTTTTTTATAGGGGATGCTTCGTGCCCCGAAAGTTATTCGCGCTCAGGCACGCCAATTGGCCCAGCCAAACCCCTAGCTTTCCAATGAATGAGTCGGAGACGCAATCGGCCTAGTCGTCAAAAGAAATGGGGCCCTTTGCGCTCTTTTTTTACGCCGAAGCTCAAACCACCTGTTAGCCCCCCAGGCCAATGTCAATAAGAGAGGCAAGAATAAAAAGAAGCCGCAGATTATTCCTCCAACCAGGTTGTCTACAAGCATGGAATGAGCTATTCCGCCAAGCAATAGAGCCCCAAGCGGCCCAAGGATTATGACCCATGCGATCATCACCAGTGTTCCCATGGTATTGACCTTTCTTCTGTAATGTCTTCATCTAGCGCACGATCAGCCCTAAACAGCGGTTGTTTGAGCATCCATACTCCAAGGCAAACCCTTGTGGATGTGGGATCCCATGGCGCACAACAGTATTCGTAGTACCTCGCTTGGTGAACGGGGTCGAACCCCAGAGCTTCATGCGAGGCCCGTACCCAGCTATCAACCTCATTCAAATCGAAAGGATTGAGACTTTGGCCGCAATCAATTAGCCGGATTATCTGCGTTTTGGCTTGTTCGGAAATGCTCTATGGAATCCCCCCCAGGAAATGAGAGCTCAAGAATCGTAACGGCACTACGACTTAGCGGTTGTCCACTTAGAATCACTCTATTCATTTTGCCGCAACCGCCAGTTCCACGACTTCCAGTCTCGCATGGAAAGAGTTGTCCTTCTGATAGACCTGAACGTCGTCATCGGACTTCGAATAAGAGGTCTTGATTGCATGGATTCCTCGGGTTTCTCCTTGCCTGCCCGTTTGTGCCGCCGGAGTCTCAGATGTGCAAAAACCGAGTACACTCATGAGTTCTTCCGAATTTCCGGAATCAACCAGATTCCCATAACGACCAGTTTCCGGCAGCCTTGGGACACCATATGTCTCTTTCATGGCTCCCCCCCGCATCTGAATTGTTTGATGTGGGTCACGTAATTCTTGAACAAAAGCAGCGTACGCTTCCATTGCCTGGAAGCCACAGACGGGGGGAGGGAGGAGACCAAAGCTCCTCTCGTCCCTTTCCGCGCGTCATTATCGCGGCGTCTGTTCTCCCCCCCATGCGTCCTCGGTCGCGTCGGGCTACAGGAATGAATTGCACTTAGATTTGTCACGACCTCGACGCTAAACTCCGTTGATCCCCTCTTATGCAGTAGTTGTGCCAAGAGATCTTGTTGGGATGTAGGGCTGCCATTAATCAGGCAATTTAATAACTTGCGCAGAAACCTGAATCACGGGGGAGGCAACGGGGGAGAAATGACGATGCCAGGAAATTGGTGCAAAGCACACACAGCAGATGCAATACAGAACAAAGCCTGAAATAATCAACCCTTATCGTATGTGATTTGCACTGATCTCTGTGTGGTCAATAAGCGGTAATCACTTGCGGATGCCGAGAGACTTCATGTGGTGTATTAACGAGTCGCGGGTGACGCCCAGGTACCGCGCCGCCTTCTTGATGTTTCCTTCGGACTGCCGTAGGCCTTCCATTACGAGATAACGCTTTGTTTCAGTCAATATATCGTGCATGGAATCGTCCTGACACAGACGGAGCGTCAGCGAGATATCTCCTTTGCGACCAGAGGCGATTTCCGGACCCGAAAGCATTCCCAGATCCCTTGCGGTTACGCACTTCTTATCGCAGAGAATTAAAGCTCGCTCCAAGGTGTTGCGCAACTCTCTGACATTACCGGGCCAAGGGTAATTCCTTAGGGCATCCATGGCATCAGAGTCAATCGCGGGCACTTCATGAAGCCCCACTTTTTCGGCAAGAGCAGGAAGTATTTCATCAATCATCATGGGCAGGTCCTCCATTCGCTCACGTAATGGAGGGACTGTCACGGAGAAGACGTTGAGTCGATAGAACAGGTCCTTACGGAACCGGCCGGATTCAACATCTTTTTCAAGGTCTCGGTTGGTCGCTGCTACGATTCTGATGTTTACCTGAATATTGGTTTCACCACCGACGCGAGTGAATGTCTGCGTATCTATGAACGTGAGGAGCTTTGCCTGCAGCTCAGCAGAAAGCTCGCCAACCTCGTTCAGGAGCAGGGTGCCACCTTCAGCCAACTCGAGGAGTCCGCGCTTGCGCCCGCGGGCCCCGGTGAAAGATCCGGCCTCGTGTCCGAAGAGTTCCGAGTCTGCAACCTCAGGAGCAATGGCTGCACAGTTTATTGTGAAATAAGGCCCCGAAGCCCGTCCGGAATGACGGTGCAGGTATTCGGCCAGGTAATCCTTCCCGCTCCCACTCTCGCCCGTAAACAGGACCAAGCTGTCGGTCTTGGCCGCGCGCCGCACCTGATCCACGGTGGTCTTCATGATGCTCGAGCCAGGCTGATTCGATTCAATTCTTACCCTGGACTCGGTCACTCTACGCTCCGTCACGTCACGAGCTATGCCGCAGAGACCCATTATTTTGCCGGAAGGGTCGCGCAGGGGGAATCTGACAAAGTTGAAGATGAGAGGCCGTTCGATACAGAAGAGGCTCTGCTCTGTCTCCACCGGCTGTCCTTGAAGGACGCGCTCGTCTATGCTTTTCATCCTTGTCGTCCATTCTGCCGAGAAGATTTCCTCATCTGTTTTTCCAACGATTTGTGCGGTATCCATCTCCAGGATGGCAAGCATCGCGGGATTGACGTGGGTGTATCTCCGATCCCTGTCTTTGATGAACATGCAGTCCTGCGCAGCCTCGAAAATATGTCGGAAACGCTCTTCGCTTTCCCTCAACTCGGCAGTCCTTCTTTCTACCTCAGCCTCAAGTTCTGTCCTGTGGCGCTTGATTACGTCCTGTGCCTCCTTCATTCGAAGGAGAGAGGCGACCCTCACCCGCAGTTCGAGTTTGTCAACTGGCTTGGAGATGAAATCATTGGCTCCCGCCTCCACCGCTTTCAGGCGATCCTTTTTCCCCTCGAGCACAGTAACCATGATAACCGGAATGTCCCCAAATTCTGTATGGCTGCGAATTCTACGTACTACTTCAAAACCGTCCATCCTCGGCATCATTATGTCCAGAAGCACCAAGTCCAATCCGGCATTCAATTTGGCCAAGGCTTCGCTTCCGCCGTCGGCAAGCTCGGACTCGTACCCAAGGGACTCCAACATGGCCTCCAGCAGGTCCCGGTTTTGTTCCTCATCGTCCACGACCAAGATTCGTTTCGACCGATTCATGAAACGTCCTCCTGCCTGGGGATGGCGTTAGGCCAAACACTATCAGGTATTGCCACCAATCGCCGTAATATAAGCCGCAACCGTCTTCGCAAACTCCCTGGTGTTGATTGGCTTGGCGATGTACCCCGTGCAACCGGCCTCCAGGCACTTTCGCTCATCCCCCCTCATGGTGGAAGCGGTCAACGCAACGATAGGGATGTGTGTGGTCCTAGGATCGTCCTTCAGCATCGCTGTTGCGGTCAAGCCGTCGATGCCGGGAAGCCTTATGTCCATCAGAATAAGTGCAGGGGTACCGGCTCTCGCTATATCCATCCCCTTTTCTGCGGTCTCCGCCGGAAGTACTTCGTAGCCCGCGACCTCCAGTAAATCAGTGACCAGTTCCATGCTGAGTAAGTCGTCCTCGACCACGAGTACCTTTTTCTTCTTCATTTCAGAAACCTCTGAGCAAATGCGCGAAGCGACTCTCAGGGAAGTTCCATAGCTTGATTACTTCCGTTTGGTTAAACAGCCGCGTGCCGTACCGAGTGCGCTTGAGAGGCAATAATCGGAATCGCGAAGGTAAACTTACTACCTTTTCCTTCTCCTTCGCTTTCTGCCCAGATTCGGCCACCATGCAGTTCCACGAGGCTTCTAGCCAAGGCTAACCCCAGACCCGTGCCTTGCTGTCTTCGTGCGTAAGAGCTGTCCAACTGCTCGAAGGCCCCGAAGATGCGCTCTCGATCTTCAGGCTTGAGACCAATGCCTGTGTCCGACACGCTGATGATGAGTTCGTCTCCTTCCTTCCAGGCCGATAGTTCGACGCAGCCTCCGTCTGGAGTAAATTTGGCCGCGTTGGAGAGCAGGTTGAACACTATCTGCCTGAGCTTTGTCTCATCCGCTTGAATGCCCGCCCCTGAAAGTTCGGCCCCGATATTAAGATCGATCTTGATTCCATGCCTTCGGGCCTTCTCCATGATCATAACCACACCATTTTCCAGGAGTTGGGAGATGTTCACCGGTGAAACAAAAAGCTCCATTTTTCCAGCTTCGACTTTGGACAGGTCTAAAATTTGATTTATGAGTTCGAGCAGGTGCAACCCGCTGGCATGAACATGATTGATATATCTCAACTGTCGTTCGTTTAGTGGGCCAAAAGTTTGGTCTTCAAGAATTTCGGAAAAACCGATAATTGCGTTGAGTGGTGTGCGTAGCTCGTGACTCATCTGAGCCAGAAAACTGCTCTTGGCAATGTCAGCGCTCTCCGCAGCCTCCTTGGCCTTGCGCAATTCCAAATCAGCCTGCATCTGGTTAGTAATGTCCCGAGAGAACAATGCCAGCATTTCTATCTTACCATTGGCATGAGAAACAGGATAAACGAGCGTTTCCGTCAAGCGCCCACCCTCAACATCCACGGAACGGATCGGCATTCCCGATCTCACTACCTCAAGAAGTCGTATTCTCCTTTCTGCAGCTACATCAGATGGAAATAACTCAAAAAAGTTCCTGCCAATAAGGCTCTCGGCGGTGTCACCTAATTTGTGAGCCGCCACTTCATTTAGGCGGAGCAAGATTCCATCCACCGAGATCAGCACTGCCGCATCTTCCATCATATTCAAAAGGACTTGAGTCGAATTGTGGCCGTGTAGCGCTACCCTCGGGGCCGGCCCTTCACCAGTCCCCGGCGCTGCCCCCTTGACCATTTGCCGACGCACCTGCGCCCGTTCGCCAATAGGTTTCGGTTTGCCTTTGTTCTGACCTCTCATGAAAACAGCTCCTATGAGCTCGCATCAAATGGAGCTACGCGCGAGCACATATTACATTCTCCAGCCCGGTGCCTGGAAGTTCCGCCGGTGACAGCCCCAGGGCCTCAAGGGTGCGGTGTCCTTCCCGGAAGGTCCATCTGGGATCCTTCTTAACCCTTTCAACCAGAACATCTTCTCGCAAGCGGTAGTCTGAGTCATATAGCCCATCTTCAAGCTCTTCCAGAAAAGGAATGTAGTCGCGGAGCCCTTTTTCAATACCATGCCACACGCACCTGACACCGAGTTTCTCTTTCACTGCAGTGAAGTCACCCTTCTTAAGTGCTCGGTAAAATTGGGTCGGAGAATAAGCTGTGTGGTAAGCTTCGATAATGCCTCGCTGGAGCTTGGACGGCGGCATTTGCAAAGGGAAGTTCGTTACAAAGAGACCGTCACAGTTTCCCCATCCACGGAAAATGCTGCGATACCACGGCACGATGCTTTGATAGCCGGACCTTTTCTCAGGAAAGAGCCCCCATATGGGAAAGAAGTGAGGCTTGGTGATCGGGTGGTCCAGAGCGAAATTAACACTGGAACTGATGGTTTCAAGAGCGTCGGCGTCTGCTCCCAACACGAACGCTCCTGCCACAGTAAATCCTAGACCGGACAGCTTTTCGACTGAAGCCACGATCTCTTCAAGAGTCTGACGCTTCTCATATTCGGCAAGAGTCGTCGGCTGAACCGACTCAAAACCCTGAAAAATGTCACATACTCCTGCCTGTCGCATGAGAGACAATAGTTCGTCGTCCCTAGCGACCTCGACCCTTGCAAAGACACTAATCTTGAAATTGAGGTTCTCCTTTATGATCCTATTCAATAGTTTTTTCGTATGTTGCCGGAGAGCAGTGAAGTCATTGTCCACGAACATGAGGGTTTTGCTGTACCGGCCCTTGTCTCGCATATCTCTAATCACGCTATCGATGTCGCGCTTGCGGTAGCCGTCGGGAAACATCGTATTCGAAATGCAAAACGTGCATTTGAACGGGCATCCACGCGATGATTGCACCGTCGGCATCGGCACTCTACGCTTGAGAAGGATGTCGAGAAAACTCATCCGATGGTAACCTTGAATGAGGGAATAGTCGGGGACAGTGTCAAACCTGACAGGTCCCGGACGCGGAGTAGTCCTGCACACCTGGTCGCCAACCTTATAGGCTATACCCCGCACCTCATGAATCGGGCCTCCATTCGAAATGGTCTGCACAAGATCCAAGATGGTTTCATCGCCCTCACCTAGGACTACGTAGTCGCACCATTCAAGACAGGACTCAGGGAAATAAGTGGCGTAAACTCCGCCCACAATGATAGGAATTCTGTGCCTCGACCGGATCTCTTTGGCAAGCTCGCAGATCTTGCCTATTGTGGAAGTGAATGATGAAAGACAAACGAGATCTGACTCCGAAATCCGACTCCAATCGGGGGGTTTAACGTGTTCAACATAAACCTTCACGTCGTAACCGGCTTCTGACAGAATGGTGCTGATAAGAGGCAGACCATAGTCAGGCATCACAAAAAGGTGCCCCAAATCAGGAAACTCGCCGTCGAGCTGGATGCACGTAATTTTCTTGATTCCCACCTTTGTACCTCCCTGCAGACTGCAAAACGAATTTTGTTGATAAAAATGATGGATCAGTTCGGGCAGCCTTCGCAAAAGGCTGGCAGCGGAATTCCTGTCACCTCCTCTTTCGGAGTTGGTCTTGCGTCTTGAGCTGCCGGTTGGAACTTACCCCCCAGAGTACCAGGGCGATCTGATTCGCCGGTCGCATAAGTGAGAGCCCCCCGGAGCCTGTTAGGCTGAATCAGGCTGTCCGCCGGAAGTATGGTCGCAATCACCCCTAATCCCTCATTTGAGCAGATCCAAAAGTGTCTTGGCGTCTATCAGGTCTGGAGTATCAAAGCCCTCGGTGAACGAGCTGTAGACCTTCCCAAGCAACCGGTAGGCTTGTTGGTTGTTCCCCTGTCCCTTCCAGAGGCGACTCAGGCTGAGTGCCGCCCGCAGCTCAAAGGACTTCGCACGTTGTCGGCGGGCCGTGTCCAACGCTCGTCGGAAGCAGGCTTCTCCCTGAGCGAAGTTGCTCGCGGAGATGGACAGCAGTAATTCTCCCTTCAGCCTATGCAACTCTGCCTCGCACAACCGCTCCCCGCTTGTTTCCACGATTGCTTCCGCTTTGGTCAGAACCTTGATACCCTTCTGAGGATCTCCTCCCTTGGCGAGCGCCTCGGCCAGGAGGGCGAGCCAATATGGCCGCATAAGTACTGAGCCGGTAGCAGTGTAATCAGCCAAAGCTCGGCGTGTCCTGGCAATCGCCCCCTGAGTCTCCCCCTGTTCGATCAGAGCCCAAGTCCCTACGATACCTCCCACGGCGGACCAGTACAGGATCCCCTGTTCAGAGCCGAGATTTCGCGCGGCCTCGGCATATTCGAATGTCTCACGCGGCTTCCTACAAAATTGACAGACCAGAGCTCCGACGCCGAGTGCATAAGCCAGACTGAACGGGTGAGTCAGGCTACGCGCCAGAGTGACAGCCTTGTCGCTGGCTGCGAGGGCCTGTTCCGGATAGCCCAGAAGCCATAGGACCGGTGCCTTGTATGATAGGCAGGCCACACCTGGATCTTGCAAAGCGCGTTGTGTTCGTCGCTTGCGGATGTCGTACATGCCTATGGCCTGATCAAAGTGTTCCTGTGCGGAGATTAGGTCTCCAAGATGGGTTGCCGTCTGCCCGACCATTTGGTGACCCCACAGGGAAAAAGCAGGGCTTCGCTCACGCTCGGCCAAGGCCAGACAATGCTTTCCCAGTTCCAGCGCGTTTTGAAGCTCAGCACGCATGATATACACGCCCCATAATCCCCGAAGGACGTCGAAAAGCCCAGAAGGGTCGCCTAACAGCTCGCACAACGTCCGAGCCTTAGCGTACGCCTCTTCCACGTCCGGAGCCGCATACCCCTTGATGGCCATCAGAGCTGGTCCAAGTGCAATCTGCAAATCGAGCTCTTTGCGCGTGGTCTCAGAATTCTCAGGTAGCCTCGCCAACAACTTGAGCGCTTTCTTCAGGTGACCGACGGCTTCCACGTTCGCCGACCTCCGGACGGCCACCTCGGCTGCTTTTTGCCAGTAAGGAATGGCCTGATCCAGGAAGCCGGCCTCAGTCCAATGATGCCCCAGACTCTCCGGATGCTCGTTTGCTGTCTCCGGTGAGTACTGCTCCAGAACTTCAGCAATTTTTCTATGATATCTACGGCAATCGTCGTCGCTTAGTGAGCGATAGCATGCTTCCTGAATCAGAGCGTGCTTGAAAACATAGGTTGAAAGCGAAGACGTGCCTCTCTCGTACAGTAGGCCAGCGTATCTCAGAATCGATAGACGAGACATCAACTCATAGTCCGGCAGCCCAGTTACGCGAGCAATTAGCTGATAATCAAACTGCCGCCCTGCGATCGCTCCGGCCAATAACACTTCTTTTGCGCTCGCGGGCAGTGTATTGACCCTCGACATGATCACATCTTGGATAGTAAGGCGTACAGGCATCTCCTTAACATCTCTTGTTAAGTGACACGTGTCCCCCTTCCTCTCGACGATTTTCAGGTTGTTAAGAAATCCTATGAACTCCTCTATGAAAAAAGGCACCCCTTTCGTATTCTCTAAGACCAACTCCTTGAGATCACGATCGAGTTTCTTGGTCCCAAGAAGATCGGCAGTCATGATCAGTGTATTACGATTCGAGAGACCATTTAGCGTTATCTGGGTGTGGTACGGTATTGAACTCCAGTTGTTGACAAGCGGTCTATAAGAAAATATCAACAACACCCTTGCCGACCCTATGCTCCTCAAGAGATGTTCCGATGCCTCCTCTGAGGTCTTGTCGCTCCAATGCCAGTCTTCGACTGCCAAAATCACAGGTCTGAGTTCTGATCCTTTGAGGACGACCAGCTTCAATGTCTGAATAATTCCATCTTTTGTGGCTTCGTGGCCCGCCGCTATCTTCTCAATCCCGCTATCCTCAACTGATAACAGTTCGAGTACATAGGGAAGGCACGAGGCTTCATCGACTCCCAAACCTCTAAGGCCGCTTCGCGCTTTCGCTTTGATTTGGGCATATTTGTCTCCGGTCTCAATGCGGAAGTTTAACCTCAAAATGTCTATGAGTGGGTAATAGGGCATTTCCTTGCCGTAAGGATGGCAATTTCCCTCTAAGAAGGTCACATTCTCGTTGGCCAGGGACTTTCTAAATTCATACAAAAGCCTGGATTTTCCGATACCGGCTTCACCGATAATTGAAAAGACCTGGCCTTCACCTGCCTTGCACTGCTCAAAGCGCTTGTGCAAGAGTGCCAGTTCGCTCTGTCTTCCGAGAAGCCGAGTCAGACCCTCCTCCGCAGCGGGCACTAAGGAGACACCCGCAGTTGGGCGGACCCTTCCATTGCCGGCAGGTGCGGCGGAATTTGCAGCCTTCCGGCCGAGAGGAGCTTCATTGAACCGGGCGCCGCATTTGCCACAGAATTTCATTCCTTTATTGTTTCTGAACCCACATTCACGGCATTTCATCGGTCTTCTCCACAAGAACCAGCGGAATGCTTTTAGCAAAGCCTTTGTTCGTTCATTTTTGTCATTACAAGTGGAGGATATGTCTGCCCAACCGCGATGGCATATGCGAACGCCTTGATGAAACATCTGTATCCGGTCGCATTTTGAGCCACCGTCTTCCATGACGTTCGTAGCGCAGCTTCCGATTTTTTCGGCCCTCCCATGCGCTTTAACCTATGTGTAAATTGATGCACCAGGCTCAACCTGCTCCCCACGTCCGGACACATGTCCGTCTCCCTCCCCTGTCTGAGGTGAGTCAAAATTGGCTATTCAAAGGAGATTACATACCTAATTGAGAATAAGCAATTCGGCCTTGAAGGTCAACAAAAATTCAAGGTTAAATTGGGCATGAACTTTTTCTGAAGTCAATCGACGAGGGGAGGGTCACAACAACAATTGCCATTAAAGGCGAGTTGGAATTATTTGTGGACAGGCTCATTGGCGTCGGGCAATATTGCGTCAGACACTGCTTTAGTAATCATGAAATCCAAGCGTGCCTGACGCAGAACGGAATACATAACGGAAACAGAACTATTTGGGTCCCTGCCCGGGCCCTGCAGGGGCAGCAGCAGGAGGGGTCGGCTGTGGAAGGGCGCCTGGGCCCTCCGGAGCAGCGGGAGCCAACATGACTTGCACGTCCATTTTTTTCCTCAGTGATTCAGCCAGCTTTTCGTACTGTTCCTGTTGTTTCTGGAATTTGAGCTGTTCAATGATGTAATCCTTGACCTGGTCGTAAGAACTTTCCTGAGCAGGCTTTTTGTCTTCCAGAAGGAGAACATGATATCCGAACTTGGATTGTACTGGGCCCTTAATTTCACCGTTCTTCATGGTAAAGGCCACGTCTTCAATCTCCTTAACTAGGCTGCCCTTGGGGAGCCAGTCCAGGTTGCCTCCCTTGGCTTTGCTCGGACAGATCGAAACCTGGGCTGCGACATCCGCAAACTTCTCGCCTTTTTTCACCACCCTGTCCCGGGCGTCTTTCGCTTCTTTTTCGGTCTTTAGAAGTATATGATGCAAATGTACGCTCTCCGGCACGGCGTACTGGCTCCGGTTTTTTTCGTAATACGCCTGTGACTCCTGCTCGGTGGGGGCGGGGAGATCCTTGGTCATCTTGTCTAGGTAGATCCGTGCTAGAAGATCATTCTTGGTGAGCAGCAGCAGCTTTTGAATTTCCGGGGCCTTGTCCATGCCCTGTTTTTCCGCTTCTGCAGCCATCACCTGTATGTTGACGATGTAATCAAGAGTCTTCTTTTTTCCTTCAGGGGTGAGGACCTGCTGCCGAAATCTGTCCGGAACAGCATTGACCCATTCCTGCAGGTCGGCTTCAGTTATAGTTTGGTTGCCGATCTTGGCCAGGACCTGGCTCTCATTACCGGCGTAAGAGAGATGGATGCCTGCCAAGAGAATAGTGAGGAGCGCAGCCGCGCACCAAGAAAACTTGGAAACAGATAAGGTTGTTGACACGGGGATCTCCTTTTGTCGTCTCTTTAGGGTTAAACTCCAAATATCACAAGGGATTATCATCAGTCGATGAAGTGTTATATCATAAGGACCTGGACAAGTCAAATCGTTGCCCAGTCCTATCGCGGTACGCTTCTCGGCATTTCTGCTGTTGCCTCGCAAGGTAAAAGTATCTATAATAAGAAAGTTCGCAATTAGTAGAAGGGGTTGCTGGAGTGTTGGAGAGAATCAGGGAGTCGGTGGTTGCTGCATTAGTGGTGTCTCATCTTTTGCTCATGTCGTGTTCCTCCTCGGTCAATCAAGGGGAGGCGCAGAATGCACCGGCCATACCCATTCACGTCAGATTGGCCATAGTGCCTCAAGGCCTTGAGGTAGCCTGGGAACCGGTTTCGGGAGCCACGCACTATACGCTCTTTTGGGGATCGGAGCGGGGAGACTACAAGAATCTGGTGGATTGTAACAGCCCCGCGGTGGTACTATCCGGTTTGACAAAGGAGCGGTTGTATTTCTTTGCAGTCACCGCCTGGAACCAGCGGGGAGAAAGTAACTTCTCGAGCGAACAGGTCCTGGTCTACGACGATGGATCTGGCCACCCCGATACCTATCTGGCTAGAGGCAATGATTTGATGAACCAGGGACACTACGCGGGCGCCCACGCATATTTCTCTGCAGCCATCAGACTCGATCCGGGCAATCTTCATGCATATCAAAGTCGGGCCACGCTCCATGAAAAGATAAACCGGCCAGACTTGGCCCGAGAGGACGAGGCTATGGCAGAGAGGCTTTTCAAAAAGAAGCGCATTTCACTTCGCCAGGCAGGTCGCCAAAATCGGGGCTTCGAGTAGTCATCGACTACGGTTCACTCGTCTTTGCCGGTGCGCCCAGGAAAAATCCTCGCGGGATAATTGCGAGTGACCGGACATGTCATGGAGCCGGCGAGGCGGCACATTGGCGCGTGTACTAACTTGAACCGCATGTAAGGTATTCTCAGTCATACTTCTCTGAAACGGAACTCTCCCCTCAGCCAACTTACCTCTGGACAAAAGTACCAAACCGGATAGAGTCATCGCATTCGGGTGTGTTATCATTACCATGAGAGCCATTTTATGCCGGGAGAGATCTGATCAAGCCATTGGCTCAATGGGATGTAGAAGAGGAATTGAATGTTGGCAACGTGGGTTGGGTGGGCGGGAGCCTTTTTCGTCTTCTTAGTCTTACTTGAGTTGCTTCACATGAATCTTCTGTTGGTTTGGGTTTTGAAAAGAGAACCCCATCTGACGGATCGGATAAGCGGAACCGTGCCAAACCCGCTACCCTTGGTGACCGTCATCATTTCCGCCAAGGATGAGGAGCGACATATCGAAGAGGCCGCGAGATCTATCCTTGCCTCTGACCATTCGTCGATCCAGTTGATACTTGTTGACGACCGCAGTACCGACCGCACCCTTGAAATCATCGAGGACTTGGCTAGACAAGACCAGAGAATAACAGTGCTTTCTGTCCAAGAACTGCCCCAGGGGTGGACAGGAAAAACGCACGCTGTCTTCCTGGGTACTAACCATGCGTCAGGGGAGATCTTACTTTTTAGCGACGCGGACACGGTTTTTCGGCCTGACGCGATATCGCGGGCACTGAGGTTCTTCTTAGCTAACGATCTTGACATGATCAGCCTTATTCCAGGGTTCACGGACCGGGGGTTCCTTGAAGATGCCATACATCCTCATTTGGCGCTTGGACTATCATATTTTTATCCCTTGACGGATGTGAACGATTCCACCAAGCCGGCAGCCATGGCGTCCGGCTGTTTCATCATGATCAACAAACCAGCCTACCTCAAAGTCGGAACCTGGGAGACATTCAAGAGTCAATTAACGGAGGACGTGGCCCTTGCCAAGGCTGTCAAGGCAAAAGGATTGAAGATGGGCTTGATGCGGGGTGAGGACATGGTTCGCACCAGACCATTCAAGACCCTTTCAGAGGTGTGCAGCTTTTGGGAGAGAACCTATTATGGGGCACTGGAACGGAGCATCCCCAAAATGGCGAGATTGGTTTTCAACTATTTCTCCCTTGCTCTCGTGACCCTGTTCTTTGTGTTCTCCGGCGTTATATTGCTGGCCGGAAGAGTTAGCCCCCCTATCGATGCGCTTTTCATCATGTCGACTCTGGCCATGGCGGCTGTGATCGTTCCATACAGCGTATTTTTAAGGTTGGAACACGGGAACAGGCTGTACGGCCTGATGGCTCCTGTCGGCATATTTGTCGGGGCCTGGGTGGCGGTGAACACCCTGGGCACTGTGGTAATGAACAAAGGAATTCAATGGAGGGGATCACTGTACAGGTGACAGCGCTTACCGTGGCTGGCGGCCACACCATGTTCAACGTGTTGGTTCAAACCGCCGTTTGAGCAGGATACACAAGGGGAGAAAAGCGTTGACCGTGTTGAGGTTTTCCTGATATTATGCCATGTTGTTTACACGAGGCCACGTGTGAAAGGAGACGGTTAGATGCACTGCCCGAGGACAGGATTCTTTTTAGGAATCCCCTTATTAGTTGCGATTGCGATCCTTGTAATTCCGGCGATCTCCTTGGCGGAAGATTACAAAGTTTTCACTAGTGAAGAATATGGATTTACCATGAAATATCCCGCCAATTGGGTCAAAATAGACCGACCCAAGGGGAATTATTATGTGGTGTTTCAAGCTCCTGACCTCACTGACGGCTTCAGAAATCGCATTCATGTTGCCGCGCACAAACCTGTCAAAGACCCCTTGAACGTCTTCTTGAAGGAGCTTCGCAGCGGTATCAATGACCTACAAAAGAAAGCTGGCAGCAAGGAGAATCAGGAAGTTAGGATAGTCGACGAGGGAGAGTTCCGATCCGAGGTTCCCGGCGCGTACTACTTTTTCATTCAGGCGCTGGAGAACAAGCTGAAAATCTGGATGGACATCGTCATTGTCTTTTATAAGCACGACCAGACTCTTCTCAGGATTTCTTGCCTGGCTCCTTC
>JBKQMK010000327.1:0-8865 GCA_052146735.1 Desulfomonilaceae bacterium
GCGGCTTACTCTTTGGCAAACATGACGCTTGTCGCCTTGACCAGGACGTTGATTTCGTCTCCGACCTTGATCGCTAGATCCTTGACAGCATCCACCGTGATAAGACCGGTGATGACATTCCCGCCACCGATGTCCACCTTCACCTTCGCAGCGGCCGTGTCTTCTTTGACGTCTACAACCCTACCTTTGATCACATTTCTAATGCTCAGTTTCATAGTCCTTCATCCTTCATTCTTCACATAATGTGAGGCTAGCGCCGAGCGCAAGCAACTCCGGTACGGAAAATACTGTGCGAATCGATGCTGCTCGCAATGTTTCCCATGGTGCGCAAGGTAAAACAGGATCTATCCCGGCGCAAGTCCGAGTAGCGAGTTCAGCTCCGTGGTAGAGCCATCACTTATTGCCTGCTGACCCATATCATCGAGCCAAGAGAGTTACTGCTGTCAGACCCACCCGAAAGATCAGAAAGAACAAAAGTTCTCAATTGTTCTCTGACTCAGGCCGTAACCCTCCTAAACAACGGCGATAAGCCATGGAAATGTATGGCCTACATTCACATGTTGGGCAGATCACGGCCATTCTCCGAGTTCACTGAGTTGAAATATTTTCTTGCGTCACTCAAGTTGACAATGAATAGGGTACCACTCTGGTAGAATCCCTGAATGGCCTCGCCGTCTAATCCTTTCGTAGTCGCCATAAATATGCCGTGAGCTGCTTTAAGACCTGAATACTTCCATAAGGCCCCATGCTCGTCTAAAATGGCTTCCCCGTTATCATCGGCAGGCGTTGTCTTCAATTTTATTTCCACGAAAACGCATCCCTCCTTTCACTTGATCTAACACCGCTATCTATCTGTTATTATGCACCTCTTTAGTTCGCAAGATGTTTGCCCATTTGAACGATGTGCTTGAGAACAGCCGGGACTTCCTCCTTTTGTGTCCTAGATCTGGTTTCTGGATATGCGCCGCCATGCCGGTCCTCCATCACTGAGCGCCAACTCATGAGTTGCAAAAGCGGCAATCAAGCTGTGCCGCGATCTCTTTCATCATCTTCGAAAGCGTAAACATCCGGCCACCCCGCCACTGCCACTTCAAACCAGCTACCAAAATAGCTGCCTGAAGATCTGTCTTATGGGTGTTGATGGGCACTGCCAAGGCAATAACATCTTTAATGCGTTCCTCCATGTCATCCGCAATACCTTCCTCGCGTACCCTTATGACAGCGTCCCTGAGCCTGGCCTTATCCTCGTCAAAATTAGCAGCCAACTTTAGTGGTTCGTTTTCACTGAGAATCTTGTCTAGATCCACATCGGAAAGCTGACATAGAAGTGCCTTGCCAGCGGCGCCTACAAGGAGAGGGAGCCGCATGCCTATTTCATAAGATACTTTTATGTCGGCAGCAGTTTCTACTTTGTCGACAATAACGGCATTCAGGCCCCAGCGTACGCCCAGAAAAGAGGAGAAAACCGACTTGCAAGAGATCTCTTCCAGATAGGGACGAACTGTACGGACCAATTGTGCCTTGCTGCCAGAAGCCTTGCCTAAAACGTACAGGTGCGTTCCGAGCGACAACTTGCCGTTCGGCCTGCGTTCGAGGATCTCCAACTCAGTTAGCGTGCGAATGATATTAGAAACAGTGCTCTTGTGCAGATGGAGTCGATTTGATATCTCGCTTAAACCAAGATCTCGCTCGGAGCTTGTGGTGAGGTCCAGAATGGCAAAGCATTTGTCGAGGGCGGGGACCCTTTTGAATCCACGGCCATTGGGTGCCCGATGATCGAACTCCGTAAATGTTAGGGGGGCTGTCTCCAAATTCATCTCCATATAAACTCATACCTCCTTTTCAATACCAAGAAGCCGCGATCCCGGAAACCCTGAAGGAAACAGATCTATAGCCTTGTCCAAGCTAGCACTGACCTGATTGATGCATGAAAGAATAGGCTTCCTTCTCCCACGGACTGACGAAACAACGACCAATGCCTATTTCCACACTCTCATAACGATTCCTTTCCTATGAGGGATAATTTATGGTCTGTACAAGTAATTCCTCCAACCACGAGACTGTGGCATGAACAACCGTCAATCGAAACCCTATGGATCGCGACTCAATCTCAGTGCTGCACGAAGCCTTCAGGGCTTCCAATCTCTTCACCTTTTCTCGGCACACAGCCAACTGCTGCTCAATCAGCGTTCTTTCGTGATCCGGGTCCACCTGTCGAGCAAACCAGAGCTTGGTCAGGAGTTCCAGTCTCATGTCTCTCACATGATTTATGGGAGTGATGACCCATTTTCTGAAGACTTCCTCTCCCATTGGGGTAATACTGAAGATGTTTCTGGCAGGCAGGTTTTCTTGACCCACCCGTTCATGAGCCACAAGGCCCTCTCGCTCGAGTCGGCCGAGCAGTGCGTAAACCTGACTCTTGCCCAGCCTCCATATAGAGCCGATTCCTTTGCGAAGGCGAAGGCAAATGTCGTAACCATGGGCCTCTCCGAGAGAGAGTATGCCCAATACCGGGTATTCGGCAGGGTTACGCGAAGTCTCGGCTTTAACGATATTCAGGTGGCGACTAGTCATAGTGTGACTACATACCATAAGACCTTCTGCGCTGACAACCTTTTTCAACATTCGTGCCAGAGAAGTGAAACGTCTGTTGAAGCGAAAATGAAATCCGACAGAGATCGGGATTTTTACAAAACTGTCATCCTATGGTGCATTCTTGTAGTTCGATATGTAGACACGCCGGCATCTCCAACTTCAAATTCCAACGCGCTACGGAATGTTGCTCCGCGCTTTTCGTGGTTATCCCCGCGGCTGCCTCACCGCGGGAATCGCAGTGACTTCTTTGCTTGTTGCGATGCAGTGAAAGGACCGGATTCCGACCGGAGTCTTGACCGCCAAACGCCCTTTTGGTAGCGTCTGGCAATAATAATTGCACGGAGTAGGTGCAATATTAGACCAGCAGCCTGGATTATGCTGAATGCCTGGTGAAACGTTCTTATGTCCTCTGATATAGTCATCAAAATAGAAGGACTTTGGAAGCGCTACGGTTTGCCGATGCCGGAGGTTTTTAAAAAAGTCCGACGCCTTCTGGGAAGTGCCAATCCGGCGGGGCCGGATGATGATGACCGTTATTGGGCGCTCCGGGACGTCAATCTGGAGGTGCGCCGTGGAGAAACCATCGGAATTGTGGGACGTAACGGTGCTGGCAAGAGCACGCTCCTCAAAGTGCTAGCGGGGGTGACCGCGCCCACCAGAGGCAGGGTGGAGATTCGCGGGAGAATTTTCCCCATGATAGAGCTTAACGCGGGCCTCCACAAAGAGCTGACGGGACGGGAAAACGTGCGCATGCTCGGGGCTGTGATGGGCATGACTCGTCGTGAGATTGAATCACAGCTGCCGGAAATAGAAGATTTCACGGATCTGGGAGAGTGGTTTGACAGGCCTGTGAGAATGTATTCGAGCGGCATGTTGAGTAGGCTTGGCTTTGGCGTTGCCGTGAACGTGCAGAGCGACGTTATACTCATTGATGAAACCTTTGCAGTGGGTGATCTTAAATTCCAGAACAAAAGTATGGCCCGAATTAAAGAGATGCGGGAGAGCGGGGTTACGGTATTGCTGGTGAGCCACGGCCTGGAAACCCTTCAGTTCGTAGCGCGACGCGGCCTTTTGATGGAACAGGGCCGACTCCTGGCCGAGGGTTCCGCTCTGGAGGCGATCAATGCTTACGAAAAGCTGGTTTTCCGAGCAGATCAAGAGCATGGGGAACTCCGTGCGAGAAGTCGAATTTCCACCGAAGAAGTAAACGTTTACAATGCGCGGCTCTACGATGCAGACGGTCTAACGACGCAGGAGGTTGTAACGGGTGTGCCATTCGGCATCGAGGTCGATTTGCGCCTTAATCACCTCCTGGAACGGCCCATGTTCTCTATCGGGATTCATAATGATGCCGGCGTTCTGTGCAAGTGGAACATATCGCTGGAGGATGGGCTTTCAGCCGCCGGCTCAGTCGATCGCTTCCTAGTGAGAGCGTGGTATCCCGAAAACCATTTGATGAGCGGTCTTTACGAGGTTCACTTTGCCGCACGAGATGGAGCCTCATTCGAGACGCTGGAGCGAATTGCCGGACTTCTGAAATTTCCCGTGAAGGGCGATGCAGGAGGCAAGGGGATTGTTGCCGGACCGTGCAGGTGGTCCATTGTCCCGCACCGAACGAACGGAGCTTAATGATGGAACTTCTTATAGATGGGCGTTCATATGATGTTCAAGTGACTCAAAAGGTCTCCCTGCCGCCGACTGCGCCTCGCCTGGCAGTGGTTTCGCGTCAGCACAACGAGACGGCCATAAATCTTGTGCGCGTTTGCATTGATGCCGTTCGGCATTTTACCGCAGAACCTCACGAATTGTGGGTAATTGATAACAATTCCCCTTGGCCGAATATCCGGTGGCTTTCGGAACAGCCCGGCATCAATATTGCCTTGAATCGCACTGAGCCCCTCCCCGAAGAAGCGCGAAACAACGAAAAGGTGACAGATGATCCCGATTCTCAACTAACGTGGGATAGTTACGCCAATGCAATAGGATTGGAAATTGCCGCCAAACTGATCGATCCGCAATCGAACTATCTCATGTCCATGCACATGGATACTATGCCTTGCCGAGCCGGATGGCTCTCGTACTTGCAATCAAAAATCAACGATAAGGTGCGGGCAGCCGGTGTGCGCTTGGACAGAACGCGAACCCCGGAAGGGGTGTTGCACGTACTTGGATACATGGTGGATTTTCAGCTATTCAAGAAGCTTCAATTGGACTACTTGCCCGATCTTCCCGAATTGGACGTGGGGGACAAGGTAACTGTGAGGCTCAGAGAGAGGGGCTACGAAGTATTTGCTTGTCCCAACACACTTTGGGACCCGGCTCTCGCCGAAAAAATACCTGCCTCCTCACCGCTAAAAGATTTTCGGGTAGATCGAGCTTTCGACGACGACGGGAATGTGATTTTCCTGCACCTTGGCAGAGGCGTAAGAAAATCTATAGGAGTCCACATTCGCGGAACGCTGGCCGACGATTGGGTTAAAATTGCGTACGAACATCTGCTGGTTTGACGGAGAGGCCATTCCGTTCGGAATAATCTCTACGGCTTGTCCCTTTAACAGGGCCGCGTTCTCTGCTTAAGAGCACCTGCAAGCCGCCTTGTATATTTACTGCCCGCCGTCCGCTATTTCTCGCCCTTTGGCCTGGCGACCTTTCAAGGTCATACAGGTACTGGAGGCCCTTGCCGCCAGTTGGTTGTTTTCGTCCAGCACGTCGCACTCTACAAGCCCTACTGTTCCGCCCCGCTTGACCACCCTACCGATTGCTCGGAGCTTACCCGTCCAAATGGGTTTCAGGAAATTGATCTTCAGCTCGAGGGTTGTTAAGGTTTCGCCAGGTTCCAGCGCACTTGCGTAGGCCATTCCCATGGCTGCATCCGCGATGTCGCACAACACACCGCCGTGGAGAGTGCCCATAGGGTTAGAGTGCCGTTCAGTTGCCTCAAATTGGACCACCGCCTCCCCTTCCTCTACAGAAACCATCTGAAAGCCTATTAGTTGAGCAATAGGCGGAGGAGGGATCTGGCCGCTAAGGTACATGCGAATGTGATCGAGCATTCTGCCGGGGTACTGGCTATCGTCCAAGGTAGTGTCCTCTCCGCTTAGTCTTTGAGAATCTTATTAGGTGGAGATTACTTATATTGTGTCACGAGTCCATTGGCAACTATTGTGATCTGGGTTCTCACAGCCCTGCACTTGCAGCGCCAGCTTGTCAGTTCGCATCTAAATCTCCGCCCTTCGCCTGCAAAGTATGATAATATGAATTGCTTTGGAATGTGAATATTGATGTTTATCCCTCTCAGCGGTCGAGATTAGATTTTCCTTGAGGCTTCTTCATGTCACCTGCCGACGTTTCCCTAGCCCGGGGAGAAAAAGACAAGAGTCACAATTGTTCCGGCGAGATGAATTCTCTTGTGGGACTCTGGCCCGCGACTTTGGCATTCCTGATCCTATCGTCCGTCCTCTTTGCATGGTTTTTTGAGTGGGAACGATACCACATCATTACGGCTTACAAATTACATGGCTTATCCATACTGGACAAAGCTCTGCTGTTCTGGCTGCTCGTTGCCAAATCCTTGGTCTGGTTCGTGCCATTGCTCCTGATCTGGGCAGTTTTGATCGCATCCGGGCTAACGCGGACCGCAGTACTCGTCCTCAATTGCTTCTGGATAGGCATTTTTTATTTCATGGCCGTAGATCTCGTTTCGGTCAATTATATCGGCTATCATGCGTGGGAGTATTGGCTTCCCATGCGAGAGATCCTTGCAAACCCGGGACATCAGTTCACGCGGTGGGTCACAGAGGAATTGACTCTGGAAACATTGGTGGTTTTCGGCGCGTTCGCGATATTCGGCCCCGTGGCTTTCATCTTCTCCAGACGGACTACAATAAGACTTGGCCGCGTGTACCCTCGCTTGCGATCTCCCAAAGCCGCCGTGTTGCTGACGATCGCCTTTGTGTTCGCGATCGCAGGAGTTGTGCCGGCCCTGGGC
This sequence comes from Desulfomonilaceae bacterium, assembly GCA_052146735.1. Taxonomy (GTDB): domain Bacteria; phylum Desulfobacterota; class Desulfomonilia; order Desulfomonilales; family Desulfomonilaceae; genus CAWBBA01. Next base: position 6,584 of record JBKQMK010000327.1, read on the forward strand.
CTACTTAGCGATCATAACGTGCGAGACCGGACTTTTTCCTCTCTACCGTTTCCTACAGAGATGCGGGAATCTTTGCGATTTTTGTCCGCACAGCTTGAAAGTAGGCGTGGATGGGCTCACGCAGGATCGAGCTCTGCCTCCGTCTTCTTCAGCAGGCATCGGAGAACCGGACAAGTGACGGAGATTACGGAGCAGTCCGCTGTTGAATCGATGGTGGTGCGGCCAGCGGACGAGTTGCTGGCCATGAAATTTGTTCGCGAGGCCACATATCCTGGACCGGCTGATTCCTCGGCTTTCGTCAAAAAACCCAACCTCCCTAATGTAATAATCATTTTTTTTGAGAGCTTTCGTCATTTTGCTATTGGTCCGGAGTTGATGAGGGAACTCGACCAGTGGTCTCAACAAGGGCTTAGGATGGAGCGGCATTATTGCGGCTCAAACTGTTCCCACTTGGGATTGTTTTCCTTGTTTTACGGGAGATCCCCTCTAGGATACTATCAGACCCTGGATCGCGATATTCCGCCCCAGTTGCTTGAGTCTCTACGGCGAAGCGGATATTGGATCACATTCCTGACTTCGGGAGAAACCAAAGGGTTTCGCCGGTTAGACAGCTTTCTCAATGACACCTATTGCGACCAGATCCTTGTAGAGGGTGATTTCAACTTCAAAGACATGAAAGAGTGGCCGGACTCTGATCATCGCAAGCTGGCCCGGCTGCGGAGCATAGTATCAACACCCCGGGACCAACCACAATGCGTGCTTTTCTATCTTCTCTCTTCCCATTGGCGGTACTCTTTCCCGCCTCAATTCGAGATATATAAGGAAGCGGCGAGCTTTCGGCAATTTTTCAATCCATGGGAGCAGATACAGAGCCACTTGAATCGTTACGCTAACTCATTGTTGTTTCTGGATCACGAGCTGATGCAAGTGTTGAGATCGATCGATCTGAAACAGAACATCGTTGTGATTACCGGTGATCATGGAGAATCGATGGGGGAGGACGGTGTATTCAGGCACGGCACTAGGATGTCCGAGATTCAGATGCGGACCCCATGTGTGATGGTGGGGGCCGGCATAAAGCCGAGGAAAATACCGACAGCCACGGTACATTCTGATATATTGCCTACCCTTTTGCATGCGTTGGCACAGAAAAGTGTGCCTATCGAGAACTGTCAAGGGCGAGATCTGATTGCCGACCCATCTCCGGCTGATGAAGTTGGGATCGCACCGGCCAATGGACCCTTGTGGGAAGGTCTGCTCATTGTCCGAGACAAGAAGCGAATGGTTTTCACAACCGACATCTTTGGAGAGGTCCCGTCATTCGAATTTGCCGGCCTTGTTGACGAGGCGGGACAGTATGAATTGAAAATCGGGGACACTGACCGCGTCCGGCATGTGTTGAGAATGGAGCGTTAACAGGCATTCGCATTTCAATCGGAAATTGATTCCGGCACAATCATAATGCTAGGAAACAGATTCCTGCCGAGGAGGGGGAGTTCAGGTGCTCAAAGACAAAGCAATTGTAAACGCCGAAGACGCTGTGCGGAGCATCAGGTCCGGATTGAGCGACGAAGCCATAATGGAGAAGTACGAAATTTCACAAAAGGGCCTCCAAAGTCTCTTCGGAAAGTTGGTTGCCGCAGGAGCAATAGAGCAGTCTGATCTGGACCGACGCAAAGGATCTCTTCACGAACCAAGCTGGATCTTGTCCCTGAGAAATCCACCCCGTCTCGCAAATGTGGAAGAAGAGGATGAGGAAGCTCCTGCGCCGGCCTCCAAAGATCGTTCAATCTGGGAGGCGTACAGGCATTATTTCTCCGCGATTGGCGGCGCTCTGGTGGGCGGTGTGTGTGTTTTTCTCGGCATGACATTTTTCGGTGAGTCCGGACCGGCAAAACCTCGCCAATCACCCACTGCGGCGCCTCCTGTTGTCACCGCCGACAGAGGAGAGGTCACGGCGGCCGAGCAGCTGACCAGGATACTGGAAGGGATAGCTAATGATGAGAAGTCGAAAGGACATTCCGAAACTCTCGGGAAAGCGTCGGAATATGAGGAGTGCCTCAACAATTGTGCGAGGGCTTTCCAAGTGGTGGAGCAGCCGGACAAGGCACTTCTAATTAACTGCAGGAGAGAGTGTATTGTAAAGTATGCCGAGCGCGTGAAAGCTATTCGCAAACGATATTACGAGAATCCGGATGAGGACTGAAAACCGAACCGGTTCCAGAGCCATGACGCGGCCTCAAGAAAGACCATTTCGATTTTTTGAAAATGCTTCCGACACA
>JBKQMK010000328.1:0-3510 GCA_052146735.1 Desulfomonilaceae bacterium
TTTGACGGTCGTCCATAAGCTGGCAAGAGCGAAAAATAATAAGAGTTTTTGGGGTGGGGTCCGGGGAGGGACTTTTTGCAAAAAGTCCTTCCCCGGTTCCTTCTCAAATGCTCTTAATCTTTTGCCATCGGCTTGGAGGCTGAGTTGATGATTGTTGCAGCGATTGTGACAGCGGCAGGTGCCGGCGTGAGAATGGGGAGCCGTATTCCGAAGCAGTATTTGGCTTTGAACGGTGTGCCGATTCTGGCTCGAACGCTGATGGCCTTTGATAAACATCCGCTCATTGATCGGATTGTGGTGACAGTCCCGCCGGGGGATGAAGATCTGTGCAAGTTGGAGGTGTTGAAACCGTTTGGCCTAAAGAAGTTGCTGGAGGTCGTTGCTGGAGGCGCGGCCAGGCAAGCGTCGGTATATAATGGCCTGATGAGGCTTGAAGACACGGACATAGTCGCGATTCATGACGGAGTCCGGCCGCTGGTTTGTGCAGAGGTAATTACAGCCACCATAAGAGCTGCGGAATCGAGCGGCGCGGCCCTCGCGTGCGTCCCGATCCGTGACACGGTCAAAAAGAGGACCCGCGCACACTTGGAGACCATCCCCCGTGCGGATCTCTGGCTGGCTCACACGCCTCAGACCTTCCGGACCTCGTTGATACTGGAGGCTCACAGGAAAGCCCTGGGAGAAGGATTTATCGGAACCGACGACGCAATGCTGGTGGAGCGGCTTGGGCTTCCGGTGGAAGTGGTCGAGGATTCGGAAGACAACATAAAGATCACCACCGCTGAGGATCTTGAACTGGCTGGAATGCTGCTGGAACGGCGGGCGAAGGAGGAGTTGGGTGCACAGGCTTGACCCGCGAAAGCAGTTTGCCGAAGGAACCTCGCATGGCACTCGTCCCGAACGAGGCGCCGGCCCGTGGCCGCCGAATTGCGTCGGGCACGGCCCGACCTACTAACTGGAGCCCCGCGTTAGACGATGCCTTCTAAACGTCTAATGAGCCCCAGACAGATACTTACCTTTTGCCTCCTCGCATGCTTCCTGAGATACGGTTCGACATTGCTGAGGCGAAAGACAAGGGTCATCTCGATAGTCTGGCGCACGCCTGACAAGACATTTCGCAAGGCATCGTTGACAGCAGACAGAGATTCTCGTGGAAAATATCGCATTCGCTCGATCGCAGAATCAGTAAACCGAGACAGTTCAACAGCAACTTTGTCAAATGGCTCTTGGACCCGAGCCCGTCGAATCCGTTGTGTCCAGTCGATTAGGGATTCAAAGACCTCACCAAGCTTGTGGCTTGTCCAGACAATCGCTTCCGGGTCACCTGGCTCGCCGCGAGCACCAAAAGCCTCCTGGGCAGAAACATTCATCAGATGGTTGGCTGACGTAATCAATCCCTCGAGCTCTTTGATCCGAGTCTGGAACCAGTTAGCCGCCAGAGCGGCATCCACGTCGTCTGAGGCTCCAATGCGCAAACCCGCCTCATATTCTCTAATCAGATTTCCTCGGAGCTCTACCTCGTCCACCCACGTTTGAAAGAACAAACGGTATTCCCAGGCCTTTGGCTTCTCTAGGGCCAGCCGAAACGCTGTTGCAGTAAGGGTCTCGTAGAATGCCGGAAGGGAGACCCCAGCTAGGCGGTTGCGAACCCGAAGCGAGTCAAGAAACAAGTACGCCAACTGAACTCTGAGCGCTGCGACAATGTCTTGTGCGGTCTCGAAGGGAAAAGTCCAAGTTGCGTCGTTGATTCGCACCTGTTCGACAAATTCAAACAGTCGCGGAGTATCGACGACGTTAGAATAGTTACCTTCAGGATTCTTTTGCCATACAGGCAGCACTGCCAGTATCTGTTTGTCTACGAAGGCGTAGATCGGGATACGTTTTTCGCGAGCCTCCAAATATTCGAGATTTGTGATCGACTTATCTGTATTTCGATCTATAGAGCCATATCGACCACCTATAATAAGGACCAATATGTCCGCGTTTCGCTCAACTCGTTTACGGCAGTTTTCTACGGTGTCAACATCGGGATCCACTGGAAAGGAAGGGAATTCTGACAGCAATGGCGTATAGCCCAGTTCGGCACCGATAAACCTGCCAACATCTGTGCGAACCTGCCTTAGGTCGTAGAAAGTTGAGCTAACCATGACGGTCGGTGTCGACATACGGCTCCTTCGCTTAGTGCTACCAAAGACCATCCGCTGTGGAGTGGCCTCGGCTCGCACCCAGGCCTTCCGCTAGTTTCCCTTCCCCGTGTTGACCGACAAGGACTGAGATTCGCTGAATGTCGCGCAAATAGCATAACCGATCTCAAAAGTAAAGATATTACTGTAAGATACGAGGGGATAGTTCGGTGGTAGCCGTCGGCTGTGCCGACTATTCACGCGAGCATGAGGCGGCGCCCTACAGGTTCAGGTATGGGGTCTCCAAATTCTCTAGCGGTGTCGAGCCAAAGCCGAATGGCCTCTTTGGCTTGCTGCAGAGCTGATTCCTTGCTATCGCCATGAGCTATGCAGCCTACCAGTTCCAACGTCTCGGCAATTAACTCCTGATCTTCATCGCTCCAGTAGATGATGATCTCGTATTCTTGCATGACGATAAACCCATTGCAGGTTTATTCTTGGCAAGTGAAAGCTTCGCTATAGCCGTTCCCACTCTTCCTTGGTTATTCCGGCCTGACGGAGGATTCTCGTCAGCAGCTCTCTGCCTATATCGGTCTGATGGGGATTGGGAATCCGTAAAGTGACGTCACCTTTAACCATGAACTGGTGCTTACCGCCGGAGTACGGGCCCTCAAACCCGAATTGCTTAAGGTGCCTGATCAAGCCTCTCCTGCTTAGAGGTCCAAAGGCAGGCATCAAGCTACTTCCACAATGGTTAGCTCAATCCCATCTACTGCCGGCAATCGAAGATTTCTGTGAACGCGGAACAGGACCCATTCCTCAAGGACCTCTCGAAGCTGCTCTCGACACTCTTCGAGCGTGTTTGCGTTCGCGTAAACACCATTAAATTCAGGGATCTCCCCGTAGTAGGAGCCGTCGTCCGGCAGAATCTCATATTTTGCGTGACGCAACCCCGCTTGAATGTATTCCAGTAGCATGATCTACGGTCTCCGTCTCATCTTGTCTCACGTGCTTTATGGTAAGCATCTTCCGAGGCAACCACGTCACGAGTTTACACCAAAACTCTCATATTCGACAGTTCCACTTGACGTAAATGACAATGAGTTTATTTCGCTAAGCTGCGGTCAGGCGCTCAACCCGGAGTTGTCCCCGGTGCTGCTCCGCTTGCCAAAGATCATATTGTACCTGCTGATTTAGCCAGCTCTCTGCTGTGGTATCAAAAGCGATGGAGAGACGAATGGCCATCTCAGGGCTTATCCCAGCGCGGCCATTGAGAATGCCGGACAACGTCTTTCGGCTCACGCCCAGCGCTTTGGCCGCCTCAGTTACCGTTAGACCGAGCGGCTTTAGACAGAGTTCCTTCAAGATCTCTCCAGGATGAGGAGGA
>JBKQMK010000329.1:0-4617 GCA_052146735.1 Desulfomonilaceae bacterium
CCCAGGTTAAGCAGCTAAGCGGCTTCTTGCCAATCTGCGCGTCCTGCAAGAAGATTCGCGACGACCAAGGCTATTGGCGGCAGGTTGAGGAGTACATACGTGAGCACTCGGAGGCTGAGTTTAGCCATAGTATTTGCCCAGAATGTGCGAAAAGGCTTTATCCAGATTTCTACAAAGATAATCCCGATCGGTAGAGAAAATAACGTGTAACCCTGATTTCAGGTCAGACGGTATAGAAACGGCGGATGGCCGGGGAATCACCAAGGTCACGTTTTGGGTCTCTCACGTAGAAAATGGTCTCCGTCACTATCTGGAATAATAGGAGAATTGCTGCGATCTTGGCTACGACTTCCGTGATGGCATCACCAATGACAAAGAGATGAAGGATGTTCTACCGAGAATGTACCTCCACTTATTACCGGTAAAGACACGATGCCTCTACAACCCGCTCCTGAAGCGCGGTTATGACCGAGAACGAGCCAGGCGCGCTTTCCGAGACGATCTCCTTCCTCCTACCCTTAACCCTCTCCGACCCGGCACGTCGCCCCAGATTGATTCTATTGAGCCGGGAGTAGAGCCTCGCGTATCCTGCGTTTTTGGGATCGAAGGGATTCGCGGTGAGGGAGTGGTGTCCACGATCCAAATCGGATGAACTCTTAGAGTGATTCATGTTCGTGTCATCTGGGACACCGGCAGAGTCCGCAACTGTTGCAGATAGATTTCGTTTTCCCTTCCATCAGCCTATCTTCAGGTCAGGATCAGGCGCAAATATTTTAGTTGCCCTGGTGGCGTGCGGTGAGGTACGTTCAGAAACAGCACCAAGCGAGTTTTTTCAGCAACGTGACGACGATTTTACCTCTGTCGGGGCAGGTTGGAGCAGTAAGGGCAACTTTTCCGGGTTCGGGGGAACCACCCCCTGCCTCGTGATCGCCCCGCTGACCGTCATAAGGGCCGTGTTGGGATGGTTTCTGAGTCTGAACCAGATGGACTGGTCACCTGAAGGCTGTGGATCGGTAGGTGAAAGCTGCGCACTTGCCTCAGAGAGCGTGCCACGCTGGGCACTCGGTCTGAAACAGGTCTTCCCACGTGTGGGCAGTGATTTGACCGAAACAGGAACGGAGGTGGATTGTGACCGCTGGAAGGGTCGGCGAGTTAGTTCGGAAGAGAGGCTGCAAGACCATTCGGACGGAGAGGGCGGACCGCTGCGCCTGTGGGCGGGCTGTCCCCGCGAAGTTGAGGAAGTCCATTGTTTTTGCCATAAGGTTGGGCGTCGTTTGCCTTGCAGTGGTGATTGCATCCGGCTGCGGAAGGTATAAACAGGAGCTTGAAAGCGCGAAGCAACAGATCGAAAAGTTGACCGCTGAAAGCACGAGATTGGCTGGGGTGTCCACCAATCTGGAGAAGGAAAGGACTCGCTTGAACGATGAACTGAAGCTCCTTTCTGACAAAACCTCAAAAATGGAGCAGCAATTGGGGGAATTGCAAAAAGCCAACGCATCTCTCCAGGATGAAATTGGCAAGCTGAAAAAACGGAATGGTGAGCTTCAGGATGAATTGAGTTCTCTGGAAAAGGAAAAAGTAGAGCTTTTGCGACGAGTGGAAGATCTCAAGAAAAGCGCAGCTGAATCGGGGCATCCCGAGAAGCTACCTGCCTCCAGCCCTTCAGAAACCAGGACGGACCGAAGTCCCAAAGAGCGGATTGGGACACAGCGCGGAAATGTCGCTCCGTGCGGTGCAGTCGTTGAATTAATGAACAAGTGCTTAGATATTTTTACAAATCACAAAGGGGAAGAGCGTGCAAAATTGCTGGAACAGACCAAGCAGGAATATGCTTCTCGAATAGAAGGAGCCCCGGAGAAGGCGATAAAGGCTGCGGAAGCCTATATAAATGAACTGGGCAAGTCGTGGGATAGATTTAAAGATGACACGGTATTCGTTTTAGTCAGCAAAAGAAACGCCGTGATGGATGCCTGCGGCAAGAAGCCTTAAGAAGCCGGGTTCTGATCAAGACATACTTTCGAATCGACGTGGCGAAAAGGTAAAACGCTCAATAGAGTGGCTCATCAAGCGTCTGATCAAGGTGGGAGCGAAAGTCGCTTATCAAGGCAGGATGTGGCAAGTCCATGCGGCGTCGGCCTTCCCCTTGGCTGGTCACTACCGCGCTGTGTTCGGGTGAGGGCCAATGAAAATTTTGTGGTTGACCAGCGGGCGTTCGGTGAGGTACGCTCAGAAACAGGATAAAAGAGGCTCTTTCAGCAACGTAACGACGGTTTTGTTTCTGTCGAGTCTTGTGAGAGGAGATATGGGGGCTTTTCGTGGACAGAGTAACCATCCCCCGACCGGTCTCCGGTCCCAAGACCACAGAAATGGCAAGACCGCTGCATAATTCCGTCTTAATCCAGTAGTTCCGAAGGGAAAACTCCATGCTCGAAGTTACCCTGATCTATGGGTTCATCAACAGTATAATTCTGGCTTTAATAGCGCTGGGCTTCAGTTTGACCTTCGGGATCAGCGGAGTGTCCAACTTTGCGTACGGCGCATTCTACGTCCTGGCCGGATACACGGTCTGGATTCTTATCCACAAGCTTTCAATTCCGTTTCTGCCCGCGGTGGTTCTTTCGGTGCTCTTCACCGCGGCCCTTGGTTCCCTCATGTATAGGTTTGTCTTGTTGAGGATCCGCGGTCTGGTAATTTCCGAAGTGATAGCCACTTTCGGCGTGGGGCTGGCCATCCTGGAATTATTCCGTTATCTGGGATTCACTGGCTTCGAGTACACGCTCCCCGTGTTCAGCGAAGGCAGCGTCATGATCGGAAACACGTATGTCGATTACCAGAGGCTGTGGATCGTGGGAGTGGGCATTGCGCTGGCGATCGGCCTCTATCTCTTTACTCACCACACTAAGACAGGACTGGCGTTTCGTGGGATTGCCCAGAATGAAAAGACCGCTCTTTCACTAGGAATCAATTCAGATAGGATCGCAGGCATCAGCGTGGCTTTTGGATCCGGCCTGGCCGCACTGGCGGCTGTCCTTGTCCTGCCAAGGGGCACCATATCGGTTAATGAAGGATACGACGTCTTAATCAATGCCTTGGCTGTTTGCATTATAGGCGGCCTGGGCAGCACGGTTGGGGTCGTGGTCGCCTCCTTTCTGATCGGCTACGCTCAAATGTTGACTGACGTACTGTCAGGTCCGGCCTGGAAAATGATAGTCTCGTTGGTGGCCATCCTCATTGTCTTGGTAGTAAAGCCTTCGGGTCTTTTCGGAAAGCAAAGAGAGTTGGAAGAGCGAATATAACGGGCGTCTCTCTGCGAGACAAAGGGATCGCCGCAGAGGCGAGCCGATTCTCCCACCTGCCAAGAATCCTCGTACTCATGATGCCAGAGAAAATATAACCTGCCATCATCCGTCTCTATTTTGAAATAGAGGTACGCCGGTTCGTGTCAGGATTTCAAGATGCAGCGAACCTCGATCTTTTGCTCGTCGACGAGAAAGCGGAGGGGAGGGAAGGGGAGGGGAGGAATTTTGTCCCTGTTTTGTCCCTGCTTTTTGGGCATGAAACGACACGATGTGACACGAAATGAAATGATACCGATTGAAAAGACTGAGGTTTCGGAGCAAGTGGCTGAAAAGATTTAGTGGGCAGTCGGTCTGTCACGCCAGAGGTCGCTAGTGGGACTTGCTGTTTCGACACCGAGAAAAGTGGTCACAATTTGGTCACATTTTGTGTCCCGTTTGACCTCGAACGGGATTAATTCGACTCGAAAAGAGGCAATATCTTGGCTGGTTAGCAGAAAGACGTTGCAGCCATTACATCAAGCACTTGATTCACACGGCAGGGGTCGGAGGTTCAAATCCTCTCCCGCCTACCACTAAAGGACGGGAAAATCAGGGTGTTAGCTTGACGGGCGGCATCCTGATTTTCCTTGTACACCACATTTCCCGTGACTTTCCCGTGACTTTTTTCGAGTGACCATCACTTATCCCTCCTCGGCGATATCGAGTTCAGTCCAGCCCTGGTCAAAGATCATCGAGTCCACAGCTGTCAAGAGCACCTGGTCGGACACCCGGATATAGCGATCTTGCACCGAGCGCTCCCCTGAGTGACCCACTATGAGGTTTCTCACCGCTGGGTCCATACCGGAACGCTGCGCGTTGGTCTTCCAGGTATGCCGCAAGTCACGTCGCTGTAAGCCGCGGAGCCCAATGGCTTCAATCGCCCGGTACCATGCCTTCCGAACCATGAACCGGTCAATGGGCTTGCCCTGGTAGGTCCCGCAGTGGTCCTTGTATCTTCCCCCATAGGTGAAGATCAGACCCATGGCGTGAACCACTTTCCCATCATCGCCGCTGCGGAGCGATTCCAAAAGCTCAAATGGTTCTTTCCTCAACGGGACCCTTTTGGGCCTCAGCTTGGTCTTCTTATCGCTCTTGCCCTCTTTAGTCACGGCCGCGGGCAGCACGAGCATTCGGCGCTCGGGCTTGTACATCTCCCATCTGAGATTGACCACCTCGCCAAACCTCATGCCGGTGTAGTACATCATCACGAGAATGTCCCGTATCCACCATGAGTGATCCAGCAAGCGGCTAAAATCTTCCCACGACAAATAGGTGTCTC
>JBKQMK010000330.1:0-9054 GCA_052146735.1 Desulfomonilaceae bacterium
ACTCGCAGAAAGGAGCGAATATTATACTATTGCTTTTAGATTCGGTGCTGATTTGGCGAAGGGGTCGCTGGAAAGAGCCCTAGAGGCTGAAAGCGTATTGTTAGGATCGTGCGGAGGCGTGAGCACACAGGGCCCCGCTGTTGTGGCGCCGTGATTTAGGCGATTACCCGGTTTCTGGATTTGATACCCAAACGAGATCGCTGGAGTTCTTTGATTAAGCTCGCAAAGGTGGGTGAGAGTGGTGTGGGCCTGGGCCATCACACCCGAAGAAGCCAGAACCATTGCGTACGGCGACCCTGACAAAATCATTGAGATTCTCTCACTGCCGTCCTGGAATCACCACAGCCAGGTGGCACATGTCAGGCATTCAGAACATGAGATACTTCCCGCAGACTGACAAAGAATTCTTCTGAAACGGAGCACCTTTACTTCATTCTCAAATTCTTCTTCACCACGACCGGTACCGAATTCTACCCATAAATAGTACGTTCATGTCGCTTCGGCCTTTCCGTTGGCCTGATACTATTGAGCTGGGTTCGAGTGAGGCCCAATCGAAAAGATTGCCCTTGACCGAGGGCAGTGTGCCGAGGTATGCTTGGAAACGTCAGTCAACTCGTTTTTTCAGACAAGATGTCGGCAATTTTGCCCACTTCCAGGCTCGTAAGCACAACACGCAAGCATTTCGGAGTCTGAGCAAGAGAGTGGGCGCGCCTCATAATTCTATATTGTGCGGAATGCCGGGAAGCTGCATCGCACAAAGCTATTATGCGAATCGAAATTTCAGGGCACCTTTCCGATTCTGTGAGCAAGCAGAACACGAATGATTATTCCTGGGTAGTGGCATACTCAAGAAATCCTGCCATGGAAACTTCTCGCAATAATCCGGTTGCAACGCGCTCCCCACGGGAATTCACGAACTTTCCCCGTTGCCTGTCGTTCTCCCACATGACCGGCGCAATTTTCATCTACACCGGGCCGAGCATGTATCCCACGTTTACTTCTCAGGATATCCTGTATGTCAAGCCGTACGGGGCGGCAAGAATGCGACCCGGGGATGTGATTGCGTTCCAGCGCGACGGAATTGCCGGTTTCGTGGTCCATAGAATCGTTACCGTCAAAGGGGATTCAGGCATAAAAACTCGGGGAGATAATAATGATTGTATTGACCAATGGGACCTCAGACCTGATCAGATTCTCGGTCGAGTAGTGCATGCAAAAAGCAGGTGCCGGTTGCGAAGAATTTATGGGGGTTTCCCGGGCAAAATGGAGGCCGCGTATGTGAGCTTGAGGAAATGGCTACGCAACACCCTTTTCCGGATCCTCCGGAAGCCATACTATCGGCTTGTACGAGCAGGAACATTTCACTGGGTGGGTGATCGATTTGGTAGAAGGATCGTGACTTTTCAACGCGATGGTCTGGAAACGGAACTCCACCTGTTCATGGGAGGACGATTTGTGGGCAGATTTCCTCGTGGCAGCCAGAAGTGGGAAATCGAACTACCCTTTCGTCTACTTATAGATGAAAATATCCTGCCGACCCCCGAACCAGCAACCAACCGGCTTCCGGATTGGTAAAGCCGCTTACCGCAACGATGATCTCAAGCGCAGCAGGCAGACCTGCCAAAAATGTGAATCCATTCATACGATTTCATTACATCCTGCCGATTATTTGTCATTCGTTCCCTGACGCATCAGAATAAGGCGCACGGCTTCCTTGTAAAGGTTGCGCAGAATCCAGGTTTACAAGAGAAAGGAAGCTCCCGTGCTGGGCTAAGACAATTTGTCCCAACCAGTGTAGACGAACCGTCTCCTGCCTGTGAGGCGATTCGTTTACAACCTGTTTCACATGCTCAGGCATTTCTTTCTTATGGGCGAAGAAGCGAAGATCTCCCAGGGATGGCCGGTCAAACTCTTGGTCAAGATTGGAGCTAGGGTGTCGCATCATGCCGAGAGGTGGCAAGTCCATGTGGCTTCGGCCTTCCCCTTGGCCCTATACTACCTGCCCGTGTTTAGTTTAGGGGCCCCAGTGGACCCTCTGATTGACTGCTGGTGCAAAGTGAGGTACACTCAACGGGACGTAAGAACAGGTTTTTTAGGCAACCTGATCATGTCATTACCAGCGTGGGATCTATTGGGACACCATATTGTGACATTTTCGGGGTCAGGGAAACCAACCGGGGCCCTCCACCAAAGACGCCTGAGTCGGCGGGATCGCCCCGAAATTCTGAATCATGTCCCACAGTGACTCAGCTGCAGGAAAGCAGACGAGGGGGAAGTCGATGCTCCAGTATGAGTAGTATATGGAAAATTAACAAGAAGGACGGTGAACGTGTCACACCAAGGCAATCCTGTAGCAAATAGGCAGATCGTGCTGAGAGAAGAATTCGACGATTGGGCTATTCTTTTCGATCCGGATTCGGGGGAGGCATTCGGACTGAACCCAGTGGGTGTATTCATATGGAAGCGACTGAACGGAAATCAAACCCTGGCCTCAATATTGGAGGATCTTAGAGAGCGTTGGGAAGATGTTCCCAAGGAGGCTGGGCGGCATTTAGAGGAGTTCATCAGGGAGCTGGCGAACCGTGGTTTTGTGGGCTATGAAGTGACGACTTGATCCGGAATCTCTACAACCGATCGGACTGAGTGTACCTCGACTAGTCCTCCAAAGATGACAACGGAAAATAGCCATGAAAATCATGAGCACTCCTAGAAGCCTGGATCTGCAAATAACCGCACGATGCAATCTTCGGTGCACGTATTGCAGCCATTTCACAAGCGCGGGCGATGTGGGTGAAGACCTGCCTACAAGCCGATGGTTCATGTTTTTTGAAGAATTGAGGCGTTGCAGCGTCATGGATGTGTGCCTCCAGGGCGGCGAACCTTTCTGCAGGACAGATTTGAAGGACCTCATCCAGGGAATCGTCGACAACAGGATGCGATTTTCCATTCTTACCAACGGAACTCTCATAACAGAAGGCGTGGCGGCGTTCCTGGCGTCAACCGGCAGATGCAACAGCATACAGGTGTCTATCGACGGGTCCGAATCGTCAACGCACGACGCGTGCAGGGGCGAAGGAAACTTTCGGAAGGCCGTGGCAGGTCTGAAGATTTTGCAAAAGCACGGTCTTGCCGCGACAGTGAGGGTCACCATCCACAGGCACAACGTCCGTGACCTTCATAGCGTAGCCAGGTTGCTGCTGGAAGAGTTGGGGCTACTCGAATTCTCCACGAATGCTGCTTCTCACTTGGGTCTGTGTAGGAAAAACGCGGAGCAGGTCCAGTTGACGGTGGAAGAGCGATCTCTCGCCATGAAATCTCTTCTGGAACTGGAGCAGAAATATCGGGGTAGAATCTCCGCCCAGGCCGGCCCTCTTTCTGAAGCGAGAGCTTGGGCCAGAATGGAACAGGCGCGCAGAAACGGCATGGAAAAGTTTCCTGGTGGAGGTTTTCTTGCCGGGTGCGGCGGGCCGATGACGAAGCTGGCTGTTCGAGCAGACGGGACTATACTGGCATGCGGACAATTGCCTGATTTTGAACTTGGCCGCATCAACGAAGACAGCCTCAGAGAAGTCTGGCAAAACCACCCTGAGCTCCATCGGTTCAGAGGCCGCAGCGAGATACCGCTGGATGCGTTCGATTTTTGTCGACAATGCCCATACATCCCCTATTGCACAGGAAATTGCCCGGCGCTTGCTTATACGATCGTACATGACGCGTGGCATCCCAGCCCGGACGCATGCCTCCGAAACTTCCTGGAATCAGGCGGCTCCCTACCCGTTGCATGAGTGAAAATGGATGCAACGGATACTTCCTTTGCGAAGAAGGCGCCGGCTGGGGTACCCTCCAGAAGAGCCATTTTATGTACGTGCGTTGGCTTGGTCCGGCACCCGCGAGCTGGCACCTAACGGATACTGCCGGCAACGATCTTCTAAAAAAGAGATATTCGGCCAGTTACAGTGAAGGCTTAGAAAGATCGGAGAACTGTCATGGCAGAACCTAACTGCACGAATGACGCCACGAGCAGATACACGCTGAATCAGATCTATTTCTACCTGACGCAAGGCTGCAACCTGCGGTGCAGACATTGCTGGATAGCGCCCAAATACCAGGGGGGGAGCCAGGTTTACCCTTACCTCGAACTGGATTTGTTTAAGTCGATTCTTGAGCAGGCAAAACCCCTTGGACTCCAAGGAGTCAAATTGACTGGCGGCGAACCGCTGATACATCCACACATTACGGAGATTATCGCGATTCTTCAGACAGAACAACTATCGCTCGGCATGGAGACAAACGGAGTGGCATGCACGCAGGAGATCGCAGCCAAGTTAGCCGGGTGCAAAGACTCCTTCGTCTCGGTCAGTCTTGACGGAGCGGACGCGCAAACGCATGAATGGGTCCGAGGAGTTCAAGGATGTTTCGATGCAACTCTTACAGGAATTCGCCATCTGGTGGACGCCGGTCTGAGACCTCAAATCATCATGTCAATCATGAAACGGAACAAACATCAGGTTGAATCGGTGGTCCGCCTAGCCGAACTTCTGGGGGCCGGTTCGGTAAAATTCAACCTCGTGCAACCCGTAGCACGGGGAGAGCACCTCCACGAGTCGGATGAAACGCTCCCTTTACAGGAACTTCTGGAACTGGGACGGTACGTAGAGATGGAACTCCGCTCGTCCACTGAACTTGCCCTTTATTTCAGCCACCCCGACGCATTCCGCCCCCTGGGGCGTATTTTCGGGAACAAAGGGAACGGTTGTTCAGTATGCGGCATTTTAGGCATTCTGGGAGTCCTCGGAGACGGCAGCTACGCTCTCTGCGGAATAGGAGAGACGGTCCCTGAACTTGTGTTCGGACACGCATCCAGGGATAGACTGGAAACCGTGTGGAAAGATCATCCTGTGTTGCAGGCCATTCGTGAGGGGCTCCCAAAGCGACTTCACGGCATCTGTGAGGATTGCATAATGAAGTTCCTGTGTATGGGGCACTGTATAGCTCAGAAGTGTTATAGGAATAAAGACCTTTGGGCCCCTTTCTGGTTCTGTGAAGAAGCTGACAAACTGGGACTCTTTCCTAAAAGCCGGACCTTCAGGCCACCTTCCCGGTAAATATGCTTTATAGCTATCCTCTGAAGTTTTGTCGGAATGGCGTTTTCTCAGCCTGGAGTCATCCGCTCTTGTTGCCCTGCAAGACGGTGTGTGACTGTAAGAAGTTGTCAAAAGGCAATTCAGGAGCTAATGGCGCCAATGCAGCCTTAGGTTTGGCAATGATTCGTATTTTCAGGTGAGGGAAAAACAGCTCATGCTGTTCGGATCCAACACCCTCGAATTCACCAAAGTCTTTAAGAGACTGAAATTGCGGTCATTCGCTGAGACCTAAAATCCGTTCTATTTCCATCCAGAACTTACCAGTGCGAGTAACCGAAAGTTTAAAGATTGGAATTTCCTTCGCCAGTCCGCAGGCAAGGTCCAGTACTCGACTCCTAAGGCGTGTCGCATCGGAAGGATTCATATAAGAGACATACTGGTTGAATATTTCTCTCGCTGAAGAGTTGACAAGAATCGTCGCTTCGACCGGACCAGCGGAATAAACTCCATCTCTTTCTGCCTGGTTCAAAAAGAAAATGCCTTTCAACAGAAAACTCTCTTGGATTTGCCACGTTTGGGATGAACGACGCCAGATATAATTGCTCCACGTCGGAAACGGATGCACGCGTATCTCGCCAAGCGAATCTATCACCAACAACACTTCGTCATCGCAGGGCGAATACCAAGGCCGCGGGATACCCCGACAACAGGTGGATTTCCCAGCGCCTGACGGACCAGCCAAAATCACCCCTACGCCGTTTCGGACCACGAGACCACCATGCAAGGGCAAAGCTCCAGCGTAGATCGCTTGCGAATAAATCACATCAACCGTGGCCCTCATCCTGAGAACATGGACACTAGGCGATGTCTCTGGGCTTAGCTCGAATATGATGTCTCCAGCAAGAGGATGTGTCCAAAATCCCATAAATCCCAGAGAGTGATATGTCCAGTCCGGTTCCGCACTCGGGGCCTTACGTAACCCGCTCGATAAACATTCTGACCATGGAGGTGAAGTATCAAAAATTAACCTCGATGTGCTGTTGCGTTCCCCGGCTTCCAACCCGAGTGCGGCGGCAAGTTGTTTCAGCCAAAAACCCAGAGGCTCGACAGCTACCAGAGACCATTCCTGTCCGTTTGCCAGCTTGAGCTGTAATCCATTTCCTGATAAGGGAACCATCAGTGAATTCACCTAAAAAGCGCCCAGCCAACGCGAAATCAAGTTCTTGGTTTTGAAAAAAAAGCGAGCGGGGTCTGGGTGCCCTGGCCTGATTACCAGTTCTCTGGGCCCCATTGGCCCGAGTATTATCACCGCTTGAACACTCAAATCGAGTCATGTTTCCCACATGACAAAAGTAGGCGCCCTCGCCAATGCAGGAGCAGCTAGCATACCAAGATTACATTTTCCTGAAAAATGCAATGAACCAGTTTGGGACCATTCCGAGAGATTCAGGGAAGCTATTGGGTGAGATCGCAATCATGTTTGTGGTCCTTCAAGACGGAGAGCGGTTACCCTGCCTGTCTAATGTTCCACCGTGCTCAGATGATATCCGATTCATAGTGCGGCGCTTGAGCCCTCACGACCCATCGTCCCCTGGAGGACCTGGCCGAGAATTGCTTTGAATTCCCACCGCGTTTCATCTATCTTCGCACTCATACGGGACACCCCGGCGTGCGTTTGATAACCTCACGAGGTTCGGGCACACAAGGTCTCGGAGAAGAAGTCATACTTGCGAACGCCTATCGCAAGTCAACAGGCGCAGCACGCAATGGTTGTTGCTTCTGTTTTGCAAGACTTTAGTATCCTGGTGTCACTGTGTGGCCAGTTTGGCACTCAGCCGTTGTGCCACCAGTTATGCACTGTGAACCCGCCAGACCGCCTCCCGTCCCGCAAGGGGGGTAATGGGGACGTGTTGTCACCCCCGTACTACAATAGTACGTATTCCCCGCATTCCCAGTTCCACAACTGTTCGCGGAAACAGCGTTACCACCAGGGCAGCTACCACCCGAATATCCGGTAGGATTACAGCCTCCCTTGTTGGTATCACGGGATCCAGGGTTACAAGTTCCTAGGCCGGTCTGATTCTGATAAAAATCAACAAGCATCGGCCGTTCATATTTGGGCTTGGACGACATAGAATCCTCCTTGAACAGTCGGCCTCCAGTGTACCAGATTGCAACAAACCCAACAACACAAAATAGCGGCTGTGAGTAAACCTTCAGTAAGATGACCCTCGCCAAAGGCGGGCCCATATTCCCGTTAGCCCCCAAGCAGAAGGTTGAACCGAATTCACAGATTCTGACCGACGTTTGCCAAGCCTATCGCATCCACGGAACATGCTCCTTCGTTCGCCAAAACGTGGTGCACAGAAACAACAGGGAAGGACTGGCTCAACTCCAGTGAGTGCACCGCATGACAGCCAATATCAAAGGCAATGCACATCATCGGACCCACCATGGAGTCAGCGCCAAGCCTCTTTAGCCATACCTCTCAGAATTCTCCTGCCGGTTCATTCGGCACTTCTGGAAATCCTAACTGTTTGACCGTACCCTGACCGCTTTTGAGGTGGCGCCGCAGCAACTTACCCTGAGCTAAGGATGACAATCTATTTGGGAATGTCTCCCAAAGAAGAGGATGACCTGCACGAACAGGAGATGTTCAAGGCTCCACGATTCGTGACTGAAAGTTGTCCCACCCCTGTGATGGAAGTAGCCCTGGCGTTCCCCCTAGGAAGACTACAGCTACCACAGCTTTTGACCATTTCCCCAGCCCCGTAAAGAACTCCTTGCGAGTTAACGTTATCGACGACGGATTTTCTTCTCGCACGCCAGAGGACTCATACACACTATTCCTCGGATCGTTCTTATTACCCGTTTCCATATTTGACCCACCTCCTCATATATAGGCTATGGTGGCGCTGCAAGCCGGGATCATGCGGCTCGTTGCCATCTATGAGATTTTCTCGGTCTCCATCGGTTACTCTACGGCCCATCCAACCCCAAAATGCCGCCACGTTGTCTCCTCGAAGTCTCCGAGGAGTTCAACTGCTCCTATCTCCCTTGAAAAATGGGTTTTCTTCCGTTTCTGAACATACCTCGCCCCAGGCCATTCCGTCAACCGTTTTTCACATCCGTGCTGGTCACCCGAACACGGCACGGTAATGTCCGGCCAAGGGGAATGCCGACGCCACCATTTGAGACATAAGATAGGGGGTTTGGCGCACACACATGTGGATGTGGTCCGGTCGCAGATGCCCTTCCACTATCGTCGACTCCTTCTGCCAGGCCAGCTCATGAAAAACCTTTCCAAGGCGTTTCCGTCTCATCTTTCAATCAAACATTGGTGTCCATCTTTTTCAACTTACCCCATAGAGCCTTCATTAAAACCTTCCAGAATTGAATGTTTTTGTGTTCTGGGAGGTTTCCTCCTATGGCCTCACATGGTCAAAGCCCAGGGAGTCGCCCCGGCAAAGCCGAGGGCTTACTATTGTCTTGGTTAACGCAAAACTGAGCGTATGCCTCAGGCTCAGTCGAAAATGCTCAATTGAGACTCCCCCTTCACGGCAACGCAACAACACCAGCCAGATACGGATAGTGGTCTCAAGCCGCATATTGCTCCAAAACGTGGACGATGTTCAATATGGTTTGGTTAACGGGTGTGGGGATACCGTGACTCTTGCCCAGCTCAACCACCTTTCCGGCAAAAATCTCTATCTCGGTTTTGCGGCCTGCCTCAATATCCTGTAACATCGAAGTCTTACCTTTGGGGGATAGAGTTTTGAGAACGGCATTCCACTCATCGAGATCCTGCTCTCCCAGATTCACCCCGACACGCTGTGCCAGCACGAGGACCTCACGCATCAGAGTTTCCATCAATGCCTGGGCATCCGGCGATGATTGAAAGACTCCATAGGGCGCTCGCATCACCGCAGACGCCTGGTTAATCCCTACGTTGACCATGAACTTCCACC
Source organism: Desulfomonilaceae bacterium (assembly GCA_052146735.1). Classification (GTDB taxonomy): domain Bacteria; phylum Desulfobacterota; class Desulfomonilia; order Desulfomonilales; family Desulfomonilaceae; genus CAWBBA01. The sequence goes on from JBKQMK010000330.1 coordinate 9,053, forward strand.
AC
>JBKQMK010000331.1:0-12806 GCA_052146735.1 Desulfomonilaceae bacterium
CATTCACCGCAATTAGTCCTGGGCAAGAGTCTGAGAATCTCCATCATTTGGGGCACGGCCGGCGCTTCAAACGATGGCTCGATTTCCTCCCGTTTCTCCCACGCCTCGTTGATCTCTTTCTTAAGCCATTGGAGGATTTTCTCGGCCTGAGCTTCGTCCTCCAGAGCGTTCACAAATATTTCGCGAGCGTGCAAGGCGATCAGCTTTCCGTGGACTCTGAGAGTCAGTGAAGCCGGAGACCGGGTATAATTGCTTCCACCCAGTGCTGTGTTCAGATACGGTAGGACCTCAGAGATATCCTGTTCCAGATGAGCTTTACAGTGCACCGACTGAAAATTGGGGTTGCATTTCGGCCGGAACATCTCCTTGGTGTATTCATGCAAGAGCATTGTGCTACCTCTTCATCCGATATGCTGACAATCGCCTATCGTGTCTGATCCAGATTTACTTTCCGCACCACTTTATGAATGGGATAAACATTGCCGGGCCGAGGCTGGTAACTGAGGTTCACTTCGATTACGGCATCCCTCAAGCCCGGCGGCAACGGCACTTCGATGGTCTCCTCTTTGGGGGCGAACGGTTGAATACTGGTGTCCCGTATAATGCCTAATTTGTTCTCCGGACCGAGAACCATCTCACTTGAACGGGAATCTGTTGACTGAGGCATGTAGATTCTCGAAGTTTCGAATATCTTCTTGCCTTCCGGGGTGCTCGCGGTCACATCCAGGACCACCCGATTTTTGGACGGTCAACCGTCCGGGATACGGTGTCCGGCTTTGCTGGTGATCTTCGTCGTAAGCACTACCATCGGGAAGAACGCCTTCTCGTCCGGATGAAACGTATAAGCCAGAGTCTGAACCTCCATAGGTAATGATTCCCGCAACCTAGCCGACAACTCATCTCGGTCGTTGAAATTCGGAGGCATGTAGTGGTCGGCATTCTTCATGTGACATTCCTGGCAGGTTTGCGTGCCGCCTGATGGAATATAGGCGTGAAGATAGCTGCCGTAAAGAGTGGCGCATTGCACCGGCATCTCAGGGGAATCCAGAACCGGCCCCAGTCCGTGACATTGCCCGCACAGCAAAGAGTTGTTCAACAAGGGACTTTTCTTGACGGGATGCCCCTCATGGTCGGGTAGGTCTTTATTGCCATACACGACGCCTTTCGCCGGACGTCCGTGAACTACAGCTTTCTCGTTGTGGCACACCAGACAGCTAATGTTCAGCTTCCGAATCGTAGCCTTGTCCCCATTGAGCATGGCCTTTGCTATCTCGCCAGCCACGGCATCTGTTCCGTACTTGATCTGAGGCAGATGACATTTAAAGCACGGAAAATCCTACTTGATGGCCTGATTGGTCGGTTTGTCAGGCCGATTAACCCTCTTGAGGTACGAGGTCAGGAGCATCAGGTCGTCCATACCAATCAAGGGCCTTGCATGGTGAGACATCTCCCACCGCTCATAGATTCTTTCGTGGCATTCCTTGCAACTGGAGGAGTCGAACAGGGTTATCAAGTCCTTTAGGGTGGAGACTTGCTGCGCGGGGTCACCGCGTACAATGACGCTGCTGAAAAGGAGGAAAACCAATATTGACAGGGCAAACGTCCATTTGCCATTGATGTCTCGGTGGCAAAGCAACATGATAGAGTTTTCCTTATTGCAGTCTTAAACCACGGTTCGGAATCGGTTTGCATCTTCCAGCAATTGCTTGATCGTTTTTGCCATGAAAATAATGGGTTGAGCTCCTCGCGGTTAAAGCCCCATTCCCAGGCTCGGAAACATGGTTCCCACACCGATGTAGAGTCCCACTCCCGTGAGAAGCGCCCCCGCGGCCTTCTTCATATAGAGGTTTGTCGAATGCATCCGTTGAGACCCCAAGAGATGCTTGGCAGCCCCCGCGGACGTTCCGACCGCAAGGATAAGCAAGCAATGACCCACCCCGTAGCAGAGCATCATGATCCCACCGAACAGGGCGCCCTTCAGTGGGATGACACTTACTATGAGCAGTAGCGCCGGTCCGGTGCAGGGCAAAGACACAAGCCCGAACATAAACCCGAAGAGAGCAGCGCCAAGGAATCCCGTGTACTTGGGAAGCTTATCCTGCGAAATCGGGAGCGATATGTGAAAGATGTCCATGAAATGGAGGCCCAGCAGTATGCAGATTGCAGCCACCACGTAAACCATGTATTCGGATTGCAGGAAAGGCGCGGCAGCGAGCCCCACGGTAAAGAGAATCGCCAGTTCCACGCTGAACCCCAGAATGAAGACCAGCGTGAACAGAAACGACTTCCACGCGGTGATTTCTTCGTCCATACCGCCTATGAAGCCTATCAACAGCGGGACCATGACCAGAACGCATGGGTTCATAGCGGTTAACGCCCCACCCACAAATGACCCGCCGGCCGCCAGCCAAATGCTGCCCGAAGATACCCACTGCTGAACGACTGCAAAAAGTGACTCCATGCTCTTGCTCCTTGCCACTGGGATGGCGATTGCAACTACTGCTTTACAGGGCCATCCTTGAAACTGCCCACTTGGGTTCCATTAATTCCATTTTGTGTTTCCGAGGCATTACGCGCTTATGCAATATGAATCTCGTGAAGCCTCGTCCCATTCGTCTCCCTTTGTTCCATCTGTTACCTGGCACCGCCGGGATATACAGGAGGGGCCTGGGGGGCCGCTGCCTGAGGGAACTGTGCCGGAACGGCACCTTGCACACTCGGCTGTCCCAGGCCCATCTTGGCAAAGACCTGGGCTATTTGCTCTCGCTCAAGGGTCCCTTCGTTTCTGAAAAACTCCTTGCCGTCAGGCATCAGGAAAACCTGTGTCGGCATCATTCTGACCCTGAAATCTCGAACCAAATCCTTATTGGCATCCATGTCCACGGTCATCACGATTGCCTTACCAGCATAAATCTTTGACGTATCTTCCAGAATCGGCTTCATATATTTGCACGGGATACACCAACCCCTTCCGAATTCCAGAAGAACAGGCACCTGCTTTGCCATCAACGCATGGAGATTTATCTTTGGATCTGCCGCGTTTCCGTTACAGAGACCGACTAAGGCAATTAGCACCAGGTTGGACACAAAAATGACCGACATCCTTTTCATTCAAGAAACCTCCTCAAGTCTATTCCCATACATGCATCGTTTCGACTATGAAAGCCATTTAATTATCTCCGCTTCCTTCGGTACCTTACCGGCCACTTTCACCTGACCATCCACGACTAGTGCCGGCGTCATGAACACCCCGTATTGAGAGAAGACCTTTAAGTCCTCTACTTTAACCACATCCGCGTCGATTCCATTTTTCTTTACAAGCTCGCTAACCATGTCATAGAGCTTGACACATTTGGCGCATCCTACGCCCAGGATTTCCACTTTCATCAAATCCTCCTTGTTTTCTTGGCATCACAGAACGATGTTGAACAAATAGCCGACCACGATGATCCCCACCGTGACTACGCCGATAAAAACTCCGATCAAGCGTGGTTTCAGAACCTTGCGAAGAATTATCGCCTCTGGCGTGGAAATGGCTATTACTGCCATCATGAAAGCCAGAACCGTTCCGAAGGCCGCTCCCTTTGAGAGTAGTGCCTGCACCACAGGGATGATGCCGGCTGCATTGCTATACATGGGAACTCCGATGAGCACCGCTACGGGAACGGCCCACCAAGCGTCCTTCCCCATGATTCCGGCGAGAAAGTTTTCAGGCACGTACCCGTGGATGCCTGCCCCTACGGCAATGCCAATGGCCACATAGGGCCAAACTTTTAGCACTATGTCCTTCACGGCATCGATCCCGAACCGAATCCTCTCCTCCCAACTCATTGGTTCTTCTTCGATATTGAGTTGCGCAGTCGCGGCCTTGTCGGCTGTCAGCTCAAGCACCCAATCTTCGAGATGCTTTTCCATGTGAAGACGACTTATGACAAATCCGGTAATCAAAGCGATCACAAGTCCTGTTCCCATATAGAGCGCAGCCACTTTCCACCCGAACAGACCAAACAGGAGAACGAGGGCCACTTCATTAACCATCGGGGCGGAAACGAGAAACGAAAATGTGACCCCGAGAGGCACCCCCGCGGTAAGGAATCCCATGAAAAGAGGCACCGCCGAACACGAACAGAACGGCGTCACAACTCCGAGCAATGCAGCCAAAACATGTCCCGCGGACTCGCGGCTACCGGCCAGGATCTTTCGCGTTCGCCCGGGAGTAAAAAAAGACCGGATCACACCTACAAAGAACACTATCAGGGTAAGGAGCAGGAGCACTTTGGGGACTTCGAAAATAAAGAACTCCACTGTGGCCCCGAGATGCGTGCCCTCCCGAAGAGGAAGCGCGTGATAGGTTATCAAGCGAGAAAATGCCAACAAATTGTCATAGACGAGCCACCACGCTGCCAGCAGAACGGTGCCGGAAAAGAGGTAAGTGATTTTCGACCGAAGTGTATCGTTAAGAAACGTAACGGTCACGGCTTGTTCTTTGTCAGCGGCTGCTATTTCGAGCCCTCGCCGGTCCGAATTCGCAAGTTGGGCCAATTGGCTATCGGAATTCATGTTGTCCTCTTTGAATCGCTGATTTCAAAGCCTGGCGCAACATCATACAGGCGTCGCCGGCTTCAACGTACCCTCGACAATCGCAACACGCATGGCTGTCTGCTTCAACGCTCAATCCTCCTAGATTCAGGCCACCAGTGCAGCGCGTTGCTCTTCGAGCCTCTTGATCACAACGTTTTCCACGCATCGAGCGAAATCGAGGGCGCAAGGCATTGTCAATCTGTACATGATCTTGAGCCCGTCTCGCCGGTCCGCGACAAGACCTGTCTTCTTCAGTAAAGAAAGGTGCTTGGACACATTGGAAATCTCAGTTCCCACATGAGTAACTATGTCGCATACGCACATCTCGCCCTGTTCGAGGAACTCAATGATTCCCAAGCGAAGGGGATGCCCCATGGCCTTGAAAACTTCCGCTTTCAAACGGAGCCGTTCCTTTTCTTTCTCACTTGCGTCCATGATTCATTCTCCATTTTCCCAATTGCTCAAATACTAAAAGCTTCCGTTTCTCTTGTCAAGAGTTTTTTGGCAGTCGGCAATCTACCGATCTGATTATCGGAACTCTTACTCCCTGCGCGAGATTTTGCTGGCACCAAGGTAGTATTGACTGGGTACGAAATATCCGGTAAAGACATTAGCCCTTGATGGGCTTGAAATCGCGGTAACAACCGAATCTGGTGAAGGAGAGTATTGGCTTGAAACTTCAATATAAATTAGCAACGGCAACGGTTTTTTTAGTGGTGGGAGTGATGGTGGCATTGAGCTACGGGGTCCACTACGAGCCAGTAGACAAATTGACCCTCGCGGCAGCTTCGGGCGACCTTTCGGAGGTCAGGTCCATTCTCGATCGGGGCGCGCCTGTGGACGGCAGGGATCGGGAGGGTAAGACTGCCTTGATGAGTGCTTCCAAGAATGGACACAAAGAGGTTATACGGTTGCTGTTGGAAAAGGGAGCTGACATCAACTCGAGAGGAAAGTACGGCAAGAGCGCCTTGATGCCTGCCGCCGCCGCGGGCCATAAGGAAGTGGTCAAGCTGCTCCTGGATAGTGGAGCCGACGTTAATGCCAGAGACGAGTACCGCCAGACCGCTTTGATGTGCGCTTCCCTCAAAGGGCACACAGAGGTTGTGGAGGCGCTTCTCGCCAGCGGGGCCGATATCAATGTAAAGACCAGGAAAGGATTCACGGCGCTGAGTCTTGCATCCGAACAGGGACACGAAAAGGTTGTCGAGATCCTGTTCAGTCAAAAGCCTGACCTCTTTCTTTGTGACTGCCAGATCAGGCGTTCGAGGTATCAGTAGGCGCAGCAGCAAGCCGACGTCACAAGTGATGCGGCTAGCTTGATTTCCGGCTTGCAATCCAAAGATTTCCAGCATGACAGGAGACGTGAGAAGTGAAGTATCTGGTCCTTGCCGGCCGATTGCTCATAGGTGGGATGTTCGTCTATGCGAGCATTTACAAGATATTCGATCCCGTGGATTTCGCGGTTTCTATACGCAACTACCTGATAATTCCCGCCTCGTGGAGCAACATTGTTGCTCTGACGCTCCCGTGGATTGAAATAGTGGCTGGGGTGTTCCTTGTTCTTGGGCTACAAGTGAGACCGTCGGCTCTGCTCACCACCGGAATGTTGGGAGTGTTTCTCGGAGCCATTATCTATGCGTATTTCATTGGCCTCGATATTGATTGCGGGTGCTTCGGATCGGCGGCTACATCCGGCGGGAGGATAGGAGTCACCCACATAGTTAGAGATGCTGCCGTATTCCTTATATCGCTCTTCATTCTGGTGAGGGACCGCGGCAACTTCAGAGTTGCCAGGTTGTTCACCTCCAGAAATGTTGCGCTGACGTAGAATGACGTGGATGGACAGCGGAAATTGCCATCTCGCTGGATTTCATTTTGATTTGTAGGCAGACGCCTGTGGGGTAATTTGGGGAAACGGCCCACGGCAATCCAGGTCTAAATTGGGACCAGATTACGAGGCCGGGGGGAGAAAACCTGACAGCTCTAGGTAGTAACGTAATTTTGGAGCTTAACTACGCCCACATGCCGCGACATTTGGTTCATCCTGTTTGTCGAAAAAAGCATCCATGCGTTCCGCAATATCCTGATCGTCTCTCAACTCGATGTCGAGTTGTCGCGTAAAACCGACCAATGCTCCAACAGCCTCTAGGCGTCGTGCAATTTCTTCTTTTGGAAGGTGCAAGATTCTGCCCACTACAAGATCGCCCCTGACCGTCACCTTGAAATGGTAGTGCGCTAGAATATCGGCCAGCAATTGGGCCCTTCGGGAACGGCGGATCAAATCTGCCGCGCCCCCCACGAATCTGAAGTATATGTGATTGAGATTGTCTTCGTCCTCCATCCTCGCGTCAATGAGGTTCAGGTGGTATCCTAGGCGTAGGTGGAGGTTCATGTAGATGTCGCTCACAACTGCCAGGTTGAATCCTCCGTAAGTCGGGCCTGATTGATCTAGGGTCCTTGACAGGCCTGACATTAGGGATTTGAAATCCATTGCAACCGGTTCCGTGCTCCATGTCCCGGGCCGGGACAGACCTCCCCACAGAGCTTTGAGAGGCAATGATCGGATCTGATCTATCGGAACGGTGTTGCCTTCTGCAAGAGGATCGAGCCCGCCTCCAAGATCCAGGATTTTCAGGCCCATCGGGACGTCAGACACCAGCGTCCACACTTTGGTGCCTTTGAAGCTTTTCAAAGAAGTCGGGAGTTCCATCAGTTCTTGAACGGCCTTTTCATGAATGAATCTGATCATGTCATGGGCCGATTGGCACCCCTCCGGCACAAAGCTGCGGGACTGCGGGTCGATAAGGTGGAGTGGTGCCACGCGGTTCAGAATTCTTCTTAGCAGCCGAAATTCGGGTGCATCCTCAAAAACCGTGGGCTGCATCAGCTCATAGCGAATCAATTCCTCGACGCGTCCCTCATAAACGATCCTGTGGTACGCATCCAGAGTGATTTCCGTTCCGTCAGCAATGGTATCGGTCGCGTTTTCCACTCCTATTAGAGTAGGAACGCGAAACTCCCTCGCAATGGTGGCAAGGTGTCCCGCTACCGAGCCCCGCTCAGAGACGATAGCACGAGCCTTAGGCACTATGCGAGCCAGCCAGGGAGCCGTGTAGCGAGTTACCAGCACAGAGCCGTCGGGGAATTCTGACATATCGGCGCTGGACTGCACAATGCGCACCATTCCGTAGCCCACACCGGCATGCGCCACCACTCCCCTGTCTCGCAGAAGTATCCTGTACCTGGCACACGTTTCGGAAGATTCTTCCGGAGCCGGTCCCGAAGTCTCAGGTAACAGCAGCGGCCTACTCTGGAGAAGTGCGCAATGGCCGTTGGCATCCACAGCCCACTCTATTTCCAGTGGACGTTTGAAATAGCGTTCCAAAGCGACTCCCCATTGTGCCAGAGAACGCACAGTGCCCTGCGAGATAGCGGATCTCGTCCGTTTGTCCAAGGCAAGTACTTCTTCTTCTTCGCCGCCGCCTGTTGCGGACCGCAGCGAAAACTCTTTCTCGGCTATTCTTGCCTCTTTGATTTCGAACGGAGATTCCTTGGAGACAGTGTACTGGTCAAGCACATCTCTACCTTCCGCAGCAGTCCGCCCCAGTCCGAACGATGCATAAATGGCCATGCAATCGGGCTCGGTGGAATCCAGGCAAACGGTTTGAAGTACCCCGCTGGCCTGACTGTGAATCATTTCCTGGCAAAGGACAGACATGGCCAACTCGTCCCCCAACGTGCCCATTTGATGCCGGTAACTGATGGCTTCGGGAGAGTAAAGGCTTGCCAGTACCATCTTATATGCATCCAAAATTTCCTCGGAGGGAACGTTCAGGACCGTCTCGTGAAGCCCTGCAAAAGACAATTCCCCATCTTCCCCGTATGCGCTGCTGCGGACCGACCAATTATGCTTGCCTTTCCGAGCACGGTGGGTAATGGCTTTAGACAGGTCCTGAGGAACCAATCCGGCCAAGATGCTATCCCGAATTTGACTGGAAGCCTCGTCTAAGTTCTGGTCCCCTGCCATCCATGCCCCGAGCAGGGTGTGAATTCGATCTCGAAGATGGTTATGCTCCAGAAATCTGTAGTAGGCCCGACAAGTAATCACGAATCCGTCGGGTACCGGCAGGTGAAGGCGCTGAATTATTTCTACCAGCGTACTCGCCTTACCGCCCGTTAGTTCAGGATTGTCCACTGGAGCGTCGCGAAGCGTAACCACGTACGGGGCATCCCACATTCTCAGCCGACCTTCAAGTTCGGCCTCTGTGGGGAGAACGCGGTCCAACGCAGAATAGAGCTTCACATACCGATCGGATCCGATAAGATTTAGCCCCTTTACCATACGAAGCAAAACGTTCTGAAGTTCGCGCAGAGAATCCTGAAGGTATTTCCGGTCAAATATGAAGTCTCCCCCAGACTTCTCGCTCAGGTCAGCCAGCAGCTCCATCGCTCTCTGATGATCCTGGAGCAGCATATTCTGAAGGCGCTCGAAAAGCTGAGGAAATGAGTTCGGTTCGCGCTTCCGGGCGAACTTTCTGTCGAACATCTCTTTCAGATACCGCAACATGGACTCACCTCATCGAATCAAGAACGCAACCATGCCCCCGCGGCAAATCGCTTGGTGCGTCCCTTTCACTCTTGACTGCAAGCCCCAGCGCAACCCGGGCGAATGCCTGGCCGGCACCGCCAGAAGTTCATTCTTATGGTATAAATACGGACTAGCCAGCAAACAGATACCGTCAGACCGCCCGATGCCCCGGAAAAAATCGTGATGGTTCCTCGCTACGGACAAGCAAGTCACCTGGTTCCGGGCAGGACCAGATTCGGTGTCCCGCTCCACATTCTATCACCGGATAATTCGGATGTCACTCCACTGTGTCAATATCTGCCCGTTGCTGCCTCATAGGCATAATCGCGCAGACAATAAGCGGAACGAATAGCGGTCATAATTTCGCCATCGGCTGTTCAGCATAAAAGGCCGAAGTCCAGCGCTGCCTGCCCCTAATTCAGTCCAGGTTCGGTGCAAGTCGCCGGCCAATGCCGGAAGTTCAGGGGACACAGTTGCTCTCCCAGAGGGCGAGGGGACTTTAATAGCGGCTCAGGAGCGACCCCCTCTCCTTCTGGGAGAGGGTCGGGGTGGGGTTCGTGCTACGATTTCGCTCTGCCCGGGAATTTTGAGACAGTTTCGTACCCTCATTCCCCCTCCCTTGACGGGAGGGGCTTGGGGAGGGTGAAATTGTCCCAATCTCAATACGTTCTCCAGAAGGTTCGTGATTCTGCAATACGAGAAAAAGTCGTTCCGGATTATGTAATACGCTCCTGAGTTCCTCGAGACAGACTTTTCCCCCCTCTGTTCTCCCCTTTTCCAACAAGGATCTTATACGGGAACCTCTCCCGCCTGCCAGACAGATTAGTCCGTCGGACCAATGGCTCAAATCTTGTTTTGTTATGGATACATGCGGGGAAGTCCCATCGCCCAGGGCAATGGAGAGAAGGCGACAGAGGTTGCCGTAAGCCTTAAAATCCGAAGCCAGAAGAGTGATGGGAGAGCCGTCCCAGATGGAGAGCCTGGCGCCCAATATGGGCTGGATACCAGCTTGCACAGCCGCTTTATAGAATCTGATGGCTCCGTGGAGGCCGTCGTCCGTCAGGGCCACAGCTTTCTGGCCCAGGGCAACGACTTCCCGGACCAATTCCTCCGGGGTGAATGTTCCCCAAAGGAAGGAATAAGCGCTTTGAACCTCAAGATGTATAAAGTTATCCATTTCAACATATCGAGACTGTTTCTGTAAAAGTTATAAGGTCTTAACTACCTCGTTCTCAGGCTCTGCCTCATTGGCGCTAACTTGAGGTTAGTTTCATTGGTTACCGGCACTTTGGACTGCTGAGACGCCTTCAAAGTCCCCCTTTTCTAAAGGGGGATTTAGGGGGATTTTCAATGTGTAAAAGCAAAATCCCCCCTATCCCCCCTTTATGAAAGGCGACGTTATACTTGCCAGACCCACAAAGGGGGAGTAAGATGAATCTAGCCCCTGGGCTATCAAGAGACAAGCCTTCTTTGAAAGACTTGTTTCGACCATTTCAACTGGTGAGTTTGTGGGACATGCTTGAAATTTACGCTGAGCCATTTGTTTCTGCGGTAACTTATTTGCTTGATTTCCACCTGCGCTATCAGCTTTCGTCCTGTGTAGATCCCCAGGCTGTTCCGGGTCCTCTTGAAGTCAGCAAGGAAGTGGCTTTTAAGGCTCTCCGCACAGCAACGCTGTCAAGGCTGGAAGGGCTTCATAAGGACTTACTAAGCATGGAATGCTGTGTTACAGCCAATCTTGTAGAACAGATTATAGAGAGGATAGGCATACCAGACGACCGGCTAATGAATTCAATAATGGGTCAAATTGGACAGATCAATCCAACTCTCATACATGAACTCAAAAGCAAAAAACTGTACACAATTCCGGCTAGAGAGGCTCAATATTATAAAAAGGATGGAACTCTTCTTGGTGAAGGCGTCTTGACTCAATTTGTTGGTCTCGATGGTTTGCGAGAAGATGCTGAGGAAGCCGGAAATTGTTTCGCCGTAGGAAGATACACCGCTTGTGTCTTTCATTTGATGCGCATAATGGAATCTTTAGTTCAAGAGTTTGCCACTAAGCTGAATGCAACCAAGAAGGATGGTAGTCCGCTCGATCTCCAGAAAGAGAAATGGTATCAAATAGAACTAGCCATTTCTAGAGCGATTAAGGTTATGGACGAAGGCGACCTTCAAGATAAGTATTCAGCCACACTCGATTCACTTAGCCGTGTTCGGGCACGCTGGCGGAACGATACAATGCATCCAAAACAGACATACACATCACCCCAAGCAGAAGAGATCATCGGGGCGGTTCAAGCTTTTGCTGAAGATTTTGCCACTTGGTCAAGTGAGGAAGGAATATAGCCATGAGCCAAGCAATTATCTCCAAGCCACACTTCCAGAACGAAGAGGCTGCTTACGCGTACGTTGAAGCCCGAATATGGCCTAACGGTCCAGTTTGCCCGCACTGTGGCGCTACTGAGCGTATAAGCAAGATGAAAGGTGAAAGTACCCGCATCGGAACCTACAAGTGCTACGCATGCCGGAAGCAGTTTACTGTGAAAATCGGAACCATCTTTGAGTCAAGCCATATTCCTCTACGGTTGTGGCTCCAGGCTATGACCCTAATTTCTGCATCAAAGAAGGGTATAAGCTCTAACCAGCTTCACAGGATGCTAGGTATTACCCTCAAGAGCGCATTGTTTATGAGTCATCGTATCCGTGAAGCCATGAGAAGCGGCGATCTTGCTCCATTTGGCGCAAACGGCGGGATAGTTGAATCGGATGAAACTTTTCTCTGGACCGAGCCCGGCAAAGAAGTGAGAAAGGGATATGCGCACAAGCGCAAAATCCTGTCTCTCATTGACCGAGAATCCGGTCGCTCACGCAGTATGGTTGTAGACAACGTTGATGCGAAGACTCTCGTTCCCATTCTTCAAGCGAACATCGACCGGGAAGCTCGGGTCATGACTGACGACGCTGGCCAATATAGTCACATCAACAAAGACTTTGCAGAACATGGCATGGTCCAGCACAGCAACGGCGAGTATGTCTCAAAAGCAGACCATACCGTTCACGTGAACTGCGCTGAAGGCTTCTTTTCGATCTTCAAGCGTGGAATGAAGGGTATTTATCAGCATTGTAAGAAAGAGCACCTACACCGTTACCTTGCTGAGTTTGATTTCCGGTATAGCAACCGATGCGGCACGCCCAAAACCAAGAAGAAACCCGCTCGTCAAGGCTTGGATGATGTTCAAAGGGCAGATAAACTGCTTAAAGGAGTAGTGGGCAAGCGCCTTACCTATCAAACGACTGATAGGCAAATCGGAGTCATGTAGCAATGAAAAGAAAGAAGAAGTCAGACCCGGACGACCCAGAGCAGTATGCGCGCTTCGTAAAGGTCGCAGAAGAGCACCTAGACGAAGACGCAGAAGAAAAACTTGAGGAAGCACTCAAGAAGATTCTTCCTCCGAAGATAAAGGAGAATGACAGATGATCTGTTTTTGGTTGAATAATGCGTTTTGTCTAGAGGCGGTTGCAAAACCTCATAAACGTTTTATGACAATCATGATACAGGCGATCTGGATGAATGCTTCGTACATGCAGGCCTGGTGCTCGTATCGTACGACTATGCGACGGAAGTTTCCGAACC
>JBKQMK010000332.1:0-6436 GCA_052146735.1 Desulfomonilaceae bacterium
GAGCTAGCTTTTCCTCAAAGACGAGCGCTTTCATGGCTTTGTTTGCCCCTCATGCCAGTCTGCTTTCAAACCAGGAAGAATCGGGTAGACCCTTCTTGTAAGAAGGTCCTCCCCGAACCCCTCCCCAAGAACTTCTAGCCTTTGCCGGAATGCTCATTTCTCCTGCGGGGGAATGAGCATTCCGGCAAAGATTCCAGCTTCTTGGCAGAGACTTGCGAAAGCGCTCCCTAAACAAAAAAGCCTCCAACGATTCTTACTACTTTGGATTCAAACTCGTATTGGTACAGCAGGCCATCTCAAGCTGCGTGTCTGCAATTTGACCGTCTGGCTCGGCCAGCTTGGTCGGAGACTTCGGAAATTCCCGTCTGAGTGCTTTTCAGGCAAGCGGTGGCTTCCCAGATCAAATCGATGGGCTCTCCAGAGAAGCGACAAATGGCGTATGCATCGGGTTCACCAAATGGCCGTCGGCTTCGGAGAATCCTCTCTTCGAAGAATTCGCAACCGGAACATCCCCATTGAATCAATCTTTGCTCATAGTTATGACTGGACTCTCGGCGCGAAGACTTACGAGCACTTTCCACTCGTGGCTTCGGCATCAATTTTCCGGCTCTCATCATCCTCTCCCTGTGCCGCGTAATCTATTCCGGAGCCGTGGACCCAGCGCAAAAGATCCTTTCATCTCTCATCATCGCATCAATCAACGGTTCCGTGCTTTAAGCAAAGTTTGAAACCCAAACGGCCAATATGTTCCCGGAAAAATGCGAGTAGTGTTCCATACGCCGGCCATCAAGATGTTGGCGTTGCCTATTAGGCAAGACATTAAGCCCACAAATAGATAAAGGGGCACGTGCATGCCCCTTTTCTATACCGACGGGCGCTTACCCGATCAGGCCGTCTTCAAGATTTGTTCTTCGATTAGAGACCGGAATAGCGGCACTTTGTATTGATTGTGCTCAAGCGGACTGGCGCTATTCATAGCAGCCTCTCCCGCCTGTGCTGCTATCTGCTGATCCACCTTCTTGCCTTTCAGCGCCTCCTCCGCATCCTTGGAGCGCCACGGGAAAGGCGCCGCGCCGCTCAAAACGACTCTCGCATCTGCCACTTTGCCATCTCGAACGAGCAAGGCCAGCGCAACTCCGGCGAGCGCAAAATCCCAGGAACGACGTGCTCGCACTTTACGATAAGAGCTCATGGTACCGGGGACAAGCCTGGGCAGAAGTACCTCGGTTATAATTTCATCTTTTTTCAAGATATTTTCGTTTTTTAGGCTCACGCTGGGCGACACAAAGAATTTTTCCAGCGGCACCAGCCTCGATCCAGACGGACCGACCGCTCGCACTTTAGCTTCTAGGACCATGAGCGCCGGAGCTGTGTCTGAGGGATGTACGAAGCAGCATATGTCATCGGATCCCATTATGGCGTGAAACTGGTTCTGGCCGTTCATTGCAAAACATAGGTTGCCCCCTTTGCGCAGGCAGTGAAACTCGCCACGGTAATACCAGCATCGCGGTTTCTGACAGAGGTTCCCACCTATGGTCCCCTGGTTCCGCAACTGAGGACTTCCAACTGCCGAGGCTGCCTGGGCAAGAGCCGGGTAGCGATCTTTCACCAGGGGATGTGACGCCACTTCTGCGATTGTAGTCAAAGAGCCGATCCGTATTCCGCCGTCCGGCACCTCCTTGACTCCTCGAAGGCCATCCAGCCCGGACAGACTCACAATCTTTTCAACCGGAAAGATATCATCCCTCAGGCAACTCAATAGGTCTGTTCCCCCAGCATGGATCTTGGCTCCAGGGGACGAAAGCTGCTTCATAGCATCCTTCAACGAAATGGCACTGACGTAAGCGAAATCAGGCATCATGGCTCACCCCCTTTTCGTGGCGTCGGCAAGCAGCCGGGATAGCTGTACAGGGTTGATCGGAGTGTTTGTCACTCGGACCCCTGTTGCGTTGCAGACGGCATTCGCGATGGCAGCCGCCGTGGGTATGGTGACCGGCTCTCCGAGCCCTTTAGCGCCGGTGGAATTGGCCTCGTTGTCAGGCATGTCGATGGGATAAGAAACGATCTCTGCCGGAACGTCGAGAGCGGTCGGGAGCTTGTAGTCATGCCAGTTCTTGTTGCAGAGCTTTCCAGTTTGACCGTGATCAAGCACCCGTTGCTCGGTCATTCCAAGGCCGATGCCCATGGTGATCCCGCCATAAACCTGGCTGTCGAAAGTAAGACGATTCATGACCCGGCCCGACTCTTGCGCGGCAACAAACTTCACGATTTCAACCTCGCCGGTCTTGGTATCCACCTTGACTTCACAAAATTGAGCACCGAAGGGGTTGGTAACTTTGTCCGGCGGATTAGGACGCCTGTATCCAACACCCAATATCACGCCTCGGTCCTTCAATGCGCTCACCTCTGTTATCTTCTTCTTTTGAGACGGATCCTTCTTGGACGTTACGGCACCATCTCGTAGGGTTAAGTCCGATGCTTGCGTCTTCAAATCCTCGGCAGCCAGTTTTAACAATTCCTGTTTCACCTTGATTGCCGCTTCACGGACAGCCGGCCCCTCGGTGGGTACGGTCTTGCTGCCGCCACTCGGTGTCGCAAACTGTGTTGTGCCGGTGTCTGCGTTTTCGATCTGGATCAGCTCCGGCCTGAGCCCTAGCTCCTCGGCCACTATCATAGCCATTATCGTCTTAGTGCCGGTACCTAAATCGCTTGCCCCCATGTTTAGGTTGGCGCTCCCATCCGAGAACAGCTTGAGCACGATAGTTGATGGCGGCCTTCCACCTCCTGCGAACCACATGGTTCCGGCCATTCCGATACCCGTCTTGATGTGGCCCTCCTGCTTTGTTTCCGCCAGCTCCTTCCGCCGTTCTCTCCAGGCGAAAGTTCTTGCCCCCTGTTCAAGACATTCTTTGAGCCCTGTTGTTGTGTAGGGAGGATCGCCAGGCCGGCTCTGGCTGAACGTAGGTATGTTCTTCAACCTAAGGTCCAGAGGGTCCATTTCAATGGCAGCGGCCAGTTGATCCAACATCTGTTCCAGGGCCCAGGAACCTTGTGGATGTCCCGGAGCCCTAAAGGGTCTGGCAAGACCAGCGTTGATGTAAACGTCGGTGGACTTGCATTCCACATTGGGGCAGAGGTAGTTGTCCTTGATCAAGAAGTCCACCAAAGCGACCCCACCTGCCGGATACGCTCCGCCCGTACCCAGACACGTAAACTGCAACGCGGTCAATGTACCGTCCTTCTTCACCCCTGCCTTGAGCTTCATATTCGTTGGGGGACGATTGCCCGTTACAAGGTAGGTCTGCTCCCTGGTGAGAAACAGTTTCACCGGGCGACCCGTCATCTTCGCCAGAAGAGCGGCGATGACATCATACTTGCCCGCCTGGAGCTTGGATCCGAAGCCGCCTCCCATGTAGTGGCCAATGACCCGGACCTTGGCAATAGGTAGGCCGAGCACCTCAGCTACCTCGGACTGCACTGCGTACACGCCTTGAGTGCTTGACCAAATCGTCAGGCTGTCACCGTCCCATTTGGCGACACACCCGTGCAATTCCATGGGAGTATGGATCTCGCACTCGCTCCGGTATTCGGATTCTAAGACGGCGTCCGCTTCCCCAAAGCCTTTTTCCACGTCGCCCCTACGGTAAATCTCTGGTTTGTCAACGAGATTCCCTTTTTCGTGAATTTTGGTGGCATTCGGATCAAGAGCTTGTCTCTCATCCGAGACGAATGGCAGGACCTCATACTCTACCTTGATGGCCTTCAATGCGGCCTGAGCGCTGTACGGCGAATCCGCGGCAACACCTGCTACAGCGTCTCCCTCGTACCGGCAGTGGGCATCAAAAACCTTGCTTTTCGCCTTGCCTCGGTAGGTCCACTTGAGATCAGCCCCGCGGCTGGACCCGGTTACAACCACGTTAACTCCCGGCATCTTTGAGGCAGCGGAAATGTCGATCCGCTTCACAATCGCATTGGGATAAGGGCACCCCAGGACTGCCCCGTAAAGCATGTCCGGCAAGACCACATCTGACGGATAGACCGCAGCCCCACTTACTCTTTCATAAGCGTCCACTCGGGGCCTAGGTTTGCCCAAGACCTCGGTTTTTTCCCATGGGGCCGGTTCCTTTCCAGGCTCCGGAGTTTCGGGAACGGAAATACCTACCAGATAGTAAGGCTTGTCTTCTGTCTGATTCATGGTTTACCTCCTTTCCCGGCCCCCAGTTGTGCAGCCAGTTTCACGGCTTCAAAGATGTTGTGGTACGCCCCACAGCGACACAGATTTCCACTTACTCCAGTACGGATCTCTTCGAACGACGGCTGAGGGTTGCCGCGAAGAAGCCCTTCGACAGCCATGATTTGGCCCGGAGTGCAGTAACCGCACTGGAATGCGTCTTTCTCGACGAAGGCACGTTGGACGAGACCAAGTTCCTCCCCTTTCATCAGCCCTTCTAGCGTGGTGATCTGCTTCCCCTGGGCTTCCACTGCGAGCATCATGCATGCATAATGTGTTTTGTCGTTGATAAGCACTGTGCACGCGCCACATTCGCCCCGTTCGCACCCGACTTTGGTGCCTGTCAATCCGAGCTTCTCTCGGATCACGAAAAGGAGCGACCAGCGCGGTTCCACGAGGAGGCGTTTTGTTCGGCCGTTAATAAGAAGAGCGATCTTGGTCAGCTCTTCCGGCTTCAATACCTCGGGCGCTGGAGCAGCGGACACTTTACCCGCTGTTACAACTGCGGCGGCTCCAATGCCCATGGACGCAAGAAATCCACGTCGGGTGAATCCCTGCACCTCATGGTGTTCCTGATCAGTTGATTCTTCTCTCCCCTGCCCGTGAGTGCACTGGCAGCCTTTCTTTTTCAAATTGTCGCTCATGAAGTCCCCCTCTCGCTGTTTGCAATTAAAGAACAGCTACTTACGTCGTCATCACAAATCGGATTCCAAATAATGTCTCAGCCAAGGCCTGACCGTGCCACAACTCCATTCTTTCCGGAATGGTTACCGAGTCATTCAGCGATTCTTGAGGAATCATTGGACACTCGCGGGCGTCCCATCTTCAATGGCATCTATCGTTGCAAGACTTACGTTCAGCAATAAATTAAGTAATCAGAATCAATCTTTCCCCAGAACAACGTTTGTCCAATTCACGCGTCCAACATTCATACACTATAGCCGATCGTACCGGTGAATTCCAGCGTCAATTCAAAGGGCGACCGGCGGTCTTAAGGCGAGCAGCCTATGGCTCTACGATTCAAGAAAACGGAGAGAAGAGAAATCTTAATCCAAAGAACTATAATTGACACGCTCACAACGGTCAGCTATGCTAAATCAAAATAAGTAGCTCGCTTTTGAGCCAATTATCCAACCATTTAATTAAGGGAGGAGGACGACAGGAAAGGGAACAAGAAAATAATCGCAAAGCTTAATGATCTTCTGGCAGACGAATTGACGGCAATCAATCAGTATATGGTACACGCTGAGATGTGTGACAATTGGAACTATGAACGGCTGCACAAAGCGGATGAAAAGCGGGCCATCGATGAAATGAAACATGCGGAAAAACTGATCGCACGCATCCTCTTTCTTGATGGGCGCCCTACAGTAAGTAAACTAAAAGAAATACATATCGGTCCAGATGTCGAGACGCAGCACAAAAATGATTGGCAGGCTGAATTTGATGCGGTGAAATCCTACAACGACGGGATCAAACTTACCTTCGAGGTCGGGGACGGCGGCACGAGAGAACTCCTCGAACACATTCTTAAAGATGAGGAAAGCCATATAGATTGGCTTGAAGCTCAACTGGATCAGATCAAGCAAATGGGAAGCCAAAATTATTTGGTCGAGCAAATCGACTAAGGCACGCGAACCGATCACATTTGCATATAAACGAGTGTAACTACCTCGTGTGCGCATCAGGCACTGTAGCCCTGACACGAAGTAGTTACACCTGGAAACCAGCGCAAATCAGTGCTCCGTCGGCAAGAAAAGCAACAAAGGCTTCCCTCTGCTCGCCTGCAACTTGTTAGCCTCAAAATGACCACTCGCCCGCGCTAAGTACCAGCCGCTCCCGGAATTAATAGCAGACCGTAGCGGAACACACGTTTCCCGCTGGGGCAGCCGCCGGCGCACACGGCACCGCACCGCCGTAGTAACATGCAGTCGAAGGCAGACTGCCAACATTTGGCGACGGAGCTGGCGGAATGTAACCTCCAGTAGCGGGAGGAACTGTACCACTCCTCATCCCAGAGGCTTGTGCCGGGGCTGCCCAACCACTTGTCTGTCCTGAACCTCCGCTATAGGCCGTTGCTGGTTGGCTCCAGGTCTGAACCGGTCCGCTCCAACATGGGACGCAACCGCTGTAACAGACGCTTCCCGGAGGGCTGCCAACGTTTGCGGGCGGAGGTTGCGAAGTGTAGCCTCCGGTCATGGGAGC
>JBKQMK010000333.1:0-6377 GCA_052146735.1 Desulfomonilaceae bacterium
CCACTCGTTAAGTTAGGGGTATAGTACGTTTTTCTTGCGAGAACGGAGAATGCCTCTTGGCCTACCCTGGACGACATACGGAACCACCTCTACGAGTAAATCCACCCGGACAGCCCGCAACTTTCGGGGGATTGGTTTCGCAGCCGGGAGGCCGGACATGAGCTATCGTTTCAGCGACTTGGAATGGGAAAACGTCTTGGCAACCACTTTGAGTTTAAGGTCTGTCGATGCTTGACCCGTTTTGCCGCCCGCGGTATGACCGATCTGGCCCAATCAAGTTGCAAGGAGTCCGTTCATGCTCAAGGTGATTCTCGCCGGTGTCCTCGTTATCGTGGTAGTAGGGCTGGCCGGGGTTTGGTTCTATGCCGGCCACTCGGTCAAGAAGGCTCACGCTCCGATCCCGGTTGGTGCGAACAAGTCGCTGAAGGAGCATAGCAAGATATTCCAGAAAGGCGTGGAAAAGGTCTGCGACAACATATACGTAGCCATAGGTTACGGCATCTCCAATTCCATCATGATCGAGGGCCAAGACGGAGTGATCATCGTTGACACCATGACCACTATGGAAGAAGCAGCCGAAGTCCTGGCCGAATTCAGGAAGATAACCTCCAAACCTGTTAAGGCGATCATTTATACCCATTCTCATCCTGACCACGTCTTCGGCGCGGAAGCCTTCGCCGCCGGAGGAAAGCCCGAGGTCTACGCTCACGAGACCACTCAGGATCAAGTCAAACGGCTCTTCACTGAGATCGGACCTATCATCGGTTCACGGTCATCGCGGATGTACGGCAACTTTCTCGCCCCTGGTCAAGTCCTCAACGTCGGTATTGGACCCTTTGTCGGAATGAAACCTGACAGCAAGCTCGGCTTTGTCCCACCCACCAAGACCTTTGCCGATACGTTGGAAGCAGAAGAGGCCGGGATCAAGTTCAAGCTGATCTTTGCGCCAGGCGAAACTGACGATCAGATCATGGTTTGGCTGCCCGAGCAAAAAACGCTGATCTCCGGCGACAATTATTATTGGGCTTTTCCTAATCTCTATACTATCCGAGGTACGAGCTTCCGCAACCTAAAGCAGTGGTACCAAAGCGTGGATAAGATGCGGGACCTGAATCCGCAATATCTGGTACCATGCCACACCCGCCCGATCATCGGTGCTCAGAAGATCCAGGAAATCCTCATCAATTACCGGGACGCTATTCAATACGTCCACGATCAATCCATCCGGGGCATGAACGCGGGCTTGACTCCGGATGAACTGGCCGAACACATTAAGCTGCCGCCCCACCTGGCCGAGGCGCCGTACCTCCAGCCTTTTTACGGCAAAGTCTCGTGGTCCGTGCGATCCATGTTTACGGGCAACCTAGGCTGGTTTGACGGCGATTCGGCCGACCTCGAGCCTCTGACTCGCAAAGAGCAGGCCAAGCTCATGGCCAGGTTGGCCGGAGGAGAAAAGGAATTGCTCCGGCACGCCGGGGAGCTTTTGAAAGAGAAAGACTATCAGGCTGCCTTGCAGCTCACCGGCCATCTAATTCAACTCAATCCCGAAAACCAGGAAGCCAAGGAGATCCGGATCAAGGCCCTTACAGCCCTCGGTGAAAAAGAACAAAACCCGAATGCCCGAAACTATTTCCTCACCGAAGCCGTGGAAATCCGAGATGGCTTCGTGTCTCGCACCACGGCCAAACCGTCCCCTGAGTCGGTTCATCGCATCCCTGTGCAGAGCTTCATGGAGTCATTGGCCGTAAACCTGGATCCCAAGGCCTCGGCCGACGTGGATCAAATAGTTGGGATGATCTTTCCAGACGCCGGGGAAGCTTTCACCATTCACGTGCGACACGGTGTGGCGGAAATACGGCCGCGTTCCATCCAAGACCTGGAGCGCATGAACCTGGACCTCAAGGTGACTGCGGACTCCCGGGCCTGGAAGGAAATGTTGGCCAAAATCCGCAACCCGCTGACGACCCTGGCAGGCTTTGGATACAACCCAGGGAGCGCAATTGCCTTTGGGAAATTTTTAGGGCTGTTCGCCCCGCCGACGATGAAGCGGCCCTACGAGCCCGCGTCAGGGTCTTGAGGAGCAGGTCACCGGTGCGTCGGTGCGTGATCAAAATCTGATCAAGATCTGTGATTATTTTTGCACACGAAAGTCTCAGCATTTTAGGAATGAAGCCAAGACTAGCCTGTTTTTGTCAGCCTTCCTCGTGCCTGGTGCGGATGGTTTCGGGCGCCAGTTCGTTCCTTTCTTGCTGCAGCTGGAGCAGCACTATTGCCGCGAACACCAGGACGCCACCGAGAATTTGGAGGGGTTCCAGTGCCTCTCCAAGGAAAAGGTACGCTATGAATCCCGCGGAGATGGGTTCCACCGTGGAAGTTATTGTGCCCCGCGTCGAGCGAATGCGATTCACGCCTTCAAAGAAGAGGCCGAATGGGAGAAGCGTGCCCACGACAGCTATGTAGAGCATGTAACCCCACTGGGCCTGTGAGTATCCTGATTTCATGAAATGGAAGGGTTCTTGAAGGACATTCCACGTGACGGCGGAGAAGACGAAAGCATAGAACACGACAGTCCACGGTTCGTGCCGGTGCATCCCGCGTTCCCCGGTGAGACTGTATGCAGCAAACAAGGTTGCTGAAGCCAAGCCTGTCAGTGTGCCCACACGATTCATCTTCAGTAGTTCCAGGCTGTATCCCCCCACCACGAGGTAGCAACCTAGAAGCGACAAGGAAACGGCAACAACCTTCGCTGAGGTGAGACGCTCTCCCCAGCAGCATATGGAGTAGAGGGCCACTACAAAAGGAGCGGTATATTGAAGCAGGATGGCAGCAGCTACCGGCATCTTGCTTATTGTGTAAAGGTAGGTCCCCTGAACCAAAGCCAGCAGCACCCCTCCTAGAAAGCAAAAATACACTGCATCCACCAACCGGATCTTCAAAAGCCGCCTTGCAAAGAGCCCCAGGACCAGCGCAAGCGACAAGGACGAGAGCGTGACCCTTATCTGGACCAGCTGGAACGGCTTGACGCCGCTCATAAAGAGCGCCTTGCTTGCGGTCCCGGAAGAGGCCCACATGACCGCGGCTGCGATCACACTCACATGGCCTCGTGCAGAACTCGTCATCCAGCCTCCTCTTCTGAAAATCCCCAGACCACGCTGAGCCCCCGTCCGAGCTGATTTAAGCCCGGATTATGTACCACTTGTTAAGTTAGAGGTATATAGCGGTTCTCAAAGTAATCACGGATTGTGAAGAGCGATTCCTCGAAATTGGTAGTCCCGCGTCCCGCGGGACCTCCGTGTCGGTGGGATATTCTCAAACAAATCACCATGTTCCGCCCGATAGACGCCTAGCCTACCGACTCTTTGCAGTACCGCTATTGGAAACAGTCAAAACTTTCGGGAACCACTATGAATGAACCTCCCCGTCGGGGCGCCTGCATACTGTATTGAGACGTCCCCCTCCCGGATCGCCTGGATATCTTCCGGCACACCCATGATCGTATGTAGTGGACTTTACATCCTGTAAAGTGTAATTAACTCAAACATGTGGAGGTTTCATGTTGCTTTAGACCAAGGGAGGGTCTTCTGATTGAGTTTTCTGGATCGACATTGCGGAACGTTGGAGATTGTTCTGGTCGCAGTGCTCATCGGTTTTGGCTTTGCTCTTTTTTGTCCAGCCTCCGACGCTCTGGGCGAATGGGCTGGAACCGTCTTCTGGCGGCTTTTGGGGGTAGTTTAGAAAGCCGAAGATGTACAAGGATCGGCAAGGCACTCTTACGCCGCCTGTAATCAATTCTGCGCGCGTTTCAGGCTCTCAGGGCTCAACCCTTGTCTCTTCCCTGGGATCGGAACCGCGCGCGTTCTGTGAAGCCTAGGAGATTTAAATCACAGCTTCTCAAGCTCAGTATCTATGAAAGCTCTTATTATTTGACTGTCTGAGAGCTGTTGCCGTTCTTCGAGTTGTTGTCTCGTCACTAGGCCCGAATCAATCAAAACATTGAGCGCGAGATGAAACTCTTTTGGAGTGAGCCTGTATTTCTCGCCCAGCTCGAAATCGGTCATCCCTGAGCGAATATCTCTTGCCAGTTCTGTGGCTGTCAAGCCGTTGCATTCGGACATGATGCAACTCCTTTTTGGCAAAGTACACTGATTATAGCATGCCTTAATGGTGCGTCCAGAAAATCCAGAGTCTGTCACACTCCGTAATCCCGAGGGCAAATGGCCCCATCCCCAGGCTCGGCAGGATCAACTCTGTGCGCGTGTCGTCCTCGCCGCACCTTTTTAGGACCACGTCTCTTCCCTGAAACGGCAATCACGCGTTCGCTGTAAAGCCTGGGAGCGTGTCACTTGACAATCTTGATGTCTTCACACGATTCGACAAACGCTCGGAGGATCTGACTATCCGATAGCTGTTGACGCTCTTCGAGTTCACCCTTGGTAATCAGCCCAGCATCAACCAGGTATCCCAAGAGTCTATCAAAGTCCTGGACAGTCAGGCCGTACTTCTCGCTCAACTGGAAGTCGGTCTTCCCGGAGCGAATGTCTTTCACGAATTCCCTGCCCTTGATGGTTCGCGCGCTTGGCTGCGTCTTTGGCATAATTCCGGACTCCCTTCACTTCTATTATAAGACATGGACCAGAAGGGTGCGCTGCCGAGTGGTCAAAGATTGGTGGCAAGCAGGAACGGTAAAATAGAAAACGGAGCCGAATTTTCTCAGCTCCGTTTCATGAGTTTTAGTACCCATTGTTGCAACAGGAACCTTCCTGTTGCCTATTTTAGCCCTAAATTATGTTTTTGAACTCTTAGCAGGTTCTACCATCATGCTCCTTTCGTTGCTATGTTGAAAGCAACACTACATGCGTCGAACCAACCACTGGGTATTATGATCACAGAAGCAACCTTTGCAGTCAATCTTTTTTTTGCCGGGTCCAACGAGAATTGGCTACTGGGGCATATAGTGTGTGCCGAGAGTAGTGGATCTATTCCGCCCCCCGGAACCTCGCTCACTCCATCAGGAACACCCATCTTACTCTCAGGCCGTTCGCGGCTTAACAAAACGGACGCGGTGGCGATCTCAAGGAAGAGGCAGGGATTCGTATTCGCAGAACTACGTGAATCGCAGCTCAGTCCTTCGCATCTTATTAAAGATAAGGCATCCGGCGGTGCATCATGGTAACCGATTGGCAAAAAGGAGCCGCAATAATTGGCATGACCATGGCATTAACCGTGCTCACGTATTTTGTGTGCTGGCGATGGCTGTTTTGAGGTAAGCCCTGTGCCACCTAGAGTCCATTGCGTCGGCGCGTCTGTGCTCTGAAAATTTCCTTGTCAGAAGCCCCACGGACCTGATATAGACCACAATTCTGCATCCTAAAAAGGTGAAAAGAGACGCCATACCTCTGATAAAGTGGTACTGGCGTTTCGTTTTTCTGAACCTAAACCGCCCGCACCTGATCGTAGGAGACCTTCTCAACACTCGGTAAGCGTCGCGCGAATCTCTTGCTCTGCCTCCTTATTCCCGCTTGACCGACTACCAGCAAGACAGGGTCTGCCTGGAGCTTGAGGCGATCCTCAAAATGTGACCTCAATGTTCTCTGGACTCGTATGAACCAAAAGCTTGCGGGCTGCATCTGTGTTTACAGGGAAATGAGAGGAAACTGCTAAATTGGAAAAGGAGAGAGCACAATGCAACGGCTATCATCGATACTGACAGGAACAGCAGTGGTGGGCACGACGCTTTTGTTGCTGTTTGGAGGCTTGTTGTCCCCGGCTTCTGCAGCTTCGCCATTCAACTTCATGAATCCGGCACTTGGCAACATCCTTTTATGTTCGGACGTGCGTCTTGTACAACAAGATGAGTTCGGCAACTTTGACCGTGAGTTATGCGAACGGTCTTGCCGCTCGGGTTACGGTGTCGGTCCTCTCCCGTACGTAGAAGAGCAGGGCTGGGGAGGAGGAGGAGGCTATCCCCCGGGCTATAATCTGTATGCCAACTGCATCGACTCATGTAATAGGCAGTACTGGAACGATTTCGACCGGAAGATGGATAACCTGAAGAAGACACCGTAGGATTACTCATTAGCCATTGAGTGGCGCCGTGTCGATCCGTCGGCGCTGCCCTCCCGGTCGAACATAATCTCCGTCCCCACCGAAAGTCCCGTTGAAGAGCAAATATGTTTGGGGCACACTCGGTTCAGGGTCTCTGCGTTCTCTTACGTCTTTCTGGGTACTTAGCGAGATGGGAAAATTTGGTAATGGATCATGCCCTCAACTCCGCAAATGTTACAGTGTAAGTTGAAAGGCATGCGGTAACAGTACGGTTGAACAGCTGTGAATCCCAGAAACGTCGATTGAACCGGTATGAGAACTCGGCCAGATAG
>JBKQMK010000334.1:0-9626 GCA_052146735.1 Desulfomonilaceae bacterium
ATCACGAAGAGGTCCCCGGTAAATATCTCGTAGTCAGTCAAGAACCGCTTACATTAAGGTGTCACTACTGCGAAACGGAGTTTTTCGGACCGCTGATCAGATATAAGGAGAAGAAGTAAGAGAGCGAGCGGAGGAGAGGGGGTGTCTTGTCTTCCCCCTCTCCTGTAGCCACGCGGGACAGCGTTGCGCAGACCCCGCAAGATTCGATTAATACATACCACCAGGAGGCATACCGCCACCGGGCATAGCAGGCGCCTCTTTATCTTTAGGCTTCTCGGCAATCATGACTTCGGTGGTCAGCATGAGTCCCGCAACTGAAGCGGCATTCTGCAAGGCCAGCCTTGTCACCTTCGTGGGATCGATTATGCCGTTCTCCAGGAGGTCTTCATAGACTTCCTTCTGAGCATTGAAACCCCAGGCTCCCTCTTTGGACTTCACTTTGTCGACGACTATTGAGCCGTCTTGGCCGGCATTAGCTGCTATCTGGCGAAGAGGCTCTTCCAGAGCACGGCGAACGATCTTTGAACCGAAACCCTGGTCGCCTTCCAGTTTCAGCTTTTCTACTGCATCAAGGCATCGCAGATAAGCCACGCCGCCTCCCGGGACTATGCCTTCCTCGACGGCAGCGCGAGTAGCGTTGAGAGCGTCCTCGACCCTGGCTTTCTTTTCTTTCATCTCGGTCTCGGTCGCGGCCCCAACGCTGATGACTGCCACGCCCCCGACCAACTTCGCCAGCCTTTCCTGAAGTTTTTCGCGGTCGTAGTCGGAAGTGGTCTCGTCAATCTGGGTGCGAATCTGTTTTACACGGCCCTCAATCATTTCTTTTGCGCCGAAACCGTCGACGATGGTGGTGTTGTCTTTGTCCAGCGACACTCGCTTGCAGCGGCCGAGATCGGTAAGTGATACCTTCTCCAGTTTTAGACCGAGATCTTCGGAAATCACCTGGCCTCCGGTCAGCACTGCGATGTCCTCAAGCATGGCTTTGCGACGATCTCCAAAACCGGGAGCTTTAACTGCGCAAGCATTGAGGGTACCTCTCAGCTTGTTTACCACGAGTGTAGCGAGGGCTTCTCCTTCAACATCCTCAGCAACGATGAGGAGCGGTCTGCCCATCTTCGCTACCTGCTCCAGCAGCGGCAGCATGTCGCGCATGTTGGAGATCTTTTTTTCATGAATCAGAATATAAGGCTCGTCCAGTGAGACTTCCATGCGCTCGGGATCGGTCACAAAGTATGGAGAGAGATACCCGCGATCGAACTGCATGCCCTCGACCACTTCCAGGGATGTCTCCATGGCCTTGGCCTCTTCAACGGTGATGACCCCTTCCTTGCCGACTTTTTCCATGGCTTCGGCAATGATATTTCCGATAGTGGAGTCATTGTTAGCGGAGATGGTGCCAACCTGGGCTATTTCCTTCTTGTCCTTGGTAGGCTTGGAGAGTTCTTTCAGTTTCTTCACCACGGCTTCCACAGCGCTTTCAATCCCTCTCTTTAGTTCCATGGGGGAAGCGCCTGCGGCAACCATCTTGATTCCTTCACGGTAGATGGCTTGAGCAAGAACAGTGGCTGTGGTGGTACCGTCGCCGGCGACGTCGGAAGTCTTGGACGCAACCTCTTTGAGCATTTGGGCGCCGAGATTCTCGAACCGGTCTTCCAGTTCGATCTCTTTTGCAACCGTCACACCGTCCTTGGTGACGTTGGGCGCGCCCCAGGATTTCTCCAGAATCGCGTTACGGCCCCTGGGACCCAGAGTGGACTTCACGGCGTCGGCCATGATGTTGACCCCTTTCAGGATCTTGTCCCTGGCTGGTTGTTCGAACATGATAATTTTCGCGGCCATTTATTTGCTCCTCCTTGAAATGTGTCGTGGCTTGAATGTGAAACTTGAGTCGGAATTCGCAAGTGCGGCGGTCATGATTCGATCAGGCCCAACACATCATCCTCTTTCATGATCAAGTACTCGGTGCCTTCAATTTTTATTTCCGAGCCTGAGTATTTTCCAAAGAGAATGGTGTCGCCCGCTTTAAGTTCCAAGGGAATAATTTTGCCGTCTTCCGAGCGTTTGCCCGACCCGACCGCGATAATTTTGCCCTGCTGTGGCTTTTCTTTTGCGGTGTCGGGAAGGATTATGCCTCCCTTGGTGACTTCCTCCGATTCAACCCTCTCTACGAGGATTCGATCATACAGAGGACGAAATTTCATCGTTCTACCTCCTGGCCTAAGTTAAGGTTATAGTGCTCATGCTTGTTAGCACTCTATATTAGAGAGTGCCAATAACGACAACAATTGTCAACCCCCTTGAATCAAACAAAATCTGCCACTCACATCTTCTTCCCGGAATAACTGGTATAATTCCTCCTTACCCCGTATCCTCTCTCCATGACTTTTGTCAGGAGTAGATTCATGAAGAAAGGCGTCCCTTGCCCCAAGTGTGGTCACCTTGTCTCTGTTTACAGAAATCCAATCCCCGCGGCTGATGTAATCATCCGCGTCGGCCAATCCATAGTCCTGATCAAACGGAAGAATCCGCCTCACGGTTGGGCACTTCCCGGAGGTTTCATCGACTACGGCGAAGCCGCGGAGCATGCTGCTCTCCGGGAAGCAAAAGAGGAGACCGGATTAGATGTTGAGCAATTGGAACTGTTTGGAGTTTACTCCGCTCCCGACAGGGACCCGCGTTTTCATACGCTCAGCGTAGTGTTCACCGGTTCGGCACAAGGGGTTCCAGAGGCTGCGGATGACGCGGCGGACATCGGTCTTTTTGTGCAGGACACCCTTCCCTTGCCTCTGGCTTTTGACCACGCGAAGATCCTCGAGGAGTTTTTCGCCAGGTCCAAAAAACACGAACCCCGCTGAGACGACTTTTGCTCCGCAAATGAACGCAAGAGAACCGGCGTGGGGCCTGCCTTATAGGCCCAAACTTAGGGTTAGTTTCATTGGTTACAGGCACTTTGGACTGCTGAGGTGCCTTCAAAGTCCCCCCCTTTATGAAGGGGGGAAAAAATCGTTAAGTTAGCGGCAATGACGCCCAGCCGGCGCTTGGTTGCAAGTCATGCTTATACCGGGTATCCTTACTTGCAAGAATAGGCCTAGAGGTTTCTTCATGATTGGTATTTCAAAACTATATTGCGGCGCGGTGGAGGCGTCTGATCCCTTGCGCTACGGCCGCCATTCCAAGGATCTCCCCTCACACCTGCTCCAGTTCTCCGTTGACAAGAAGCCCGTCGTAGTCTGGAACGTAACCCGCCGTTGCAATCTTCGATGTGTGCATTGCTACTCCCAGTCTGAAGACCGCGGCTACAGCGGGGAACTCTCTTCTGATGAAGGCAAAAGGCTGATTGACGATCTCGCCGGGTTCGGGTCTCCTGTTATTCTGTTTTCGGGCGGGGAGCCCTTGATCCGTCCTGATATTCTTGACTTGATCAGGTACGCAACACTTCAGGGCAGGAGAGCCGTTCTCTCCACAAACGGGACGCTCATCACCCCTGCCCTCGCGGAAAAACTCAAAAAGATCGGATTGTCTTACGTTGGTATCAGTCTGGACGGTCTTCAGGAGACACACGACGCATTTAGGGGCTTTCCCGGCACATTTGCACGAGTTATGGCAGCGATCAAAAACTGCCAGGACGCAGGCTTGAAGGTAGGGCTGAGATTCACGATCAACAGGCGGAATTTTCAAGATATTCGTGGCATTTTCGATCTTGTGGAGGAAAAGAGAATCCCGAGGATCTGTTTCTACCATCTCGTATATGCCGGTCGCGGCACAGACCTCATTAACGAGGATTTAGATCACAGCGGCACCAGGGAGGTGGTTGATCTGATTCTGGACCGCACCAGGATGCTTCACGATAAGGGACAGCCCGTGGAAGTCCTGACTGTGGACAATCATGCTGACGGCCCTTACACGTACCTGCGTCTCATGAAGGAAGATCCGAAGCGAGCCGCAGAAGTCTTGAAGCTCCTTCAGATGAATGAAGGGAACAATTCCGGCCGCGGTATCGGGTGCGTTTCCTGGGATGGCTCTGTTCACGCTGACCAATTCTGGCGCCACCACAGTTTTGGAAATGTTCGGCAACGCCCGTTCAGCGAGATCTGGACCGATCCTTCCGACCAGCTTCTGAGGCAGCTCAAGGAGAAGAAGAACCACGTGAGGGGTCGTTGCGCCAAGTGTCGTTGGTTGGACATCTGCGGAGGGAACTTCAGGGTTCGGGCGGAAGCTATCTCAGGCGACGTGTGGGCACCTGACCCGGCCTGTTACCTCACTGACGAAGAGATTGGCTTGGAATGAGCTGAATAAACCTTAACCGCTCAGCGGCCGGTTGGGATTCACCGCAGAGTCCGCCGAGAACGCAGAGGGGAAAAATGGCTTGCAGTCCGCCGCGCAAGCCCTTGAGGTGCTCAGTCAGGTCGCTATTGTTTTGACTGTCACAGACCCGAAGACGCTGTGCCGCAACTCGCAGAAATGTGTGAAAATGTAGAAGCCTCTGCGTTATATGCGCTCTCCGAGGTGAACGATTCCCTTCCCCGGCTTCCGTCGGGATACTAATTTCCGGGAAGGTATGGCTATGCTGTACGGCGGCCACGTCAAAGCCCTCGATGATATCGGGTACCTTCAAGGACTGAAATTTGACCTGGGTGAAGTCGTTCTTGGAAACACTGAATCGCGCGCCTATTGGCTCGATTCAGGAATCAAGAATGAGTTTGATTCGAGCTTTTTTCTAATTGCTCACGGCCCTCGCGAAGGTCCTCCAAATAACATTAAGCACTTATGGGAGGACTACTATCCAGCGCTTCAGGAAACCGTGGGAGTCGTGCACCGGCTGGGAATCGAGTTCCTCACCATCCACCTCTGGCTGGATCCTCGTTTCGTAAACTCCGCGGCCCGAGAAGAGAAGCAGAGTTTCCTAAAAACCGTCTGCGGCTATGGCCGTCAAAACGGGGTGCTCGTAAGTCTCGAGAACCTTTCCGAAACTGCAACAGATCTAGAGCATATTTTGGAGGCTGTTCCGGATCTCGGCCTCACCTTGGATGTCGGGCACGGACAACTCCTCACTGACACTAACACCTCGTTCGACATTATCGATAACCTTTCTGCGTCCATAAAGCATATTCATTTACATGATAATCGTGGAGGCCAAGGTGTGAAGGGTGACCTGCATCTCCCCCTGGGAGACGGAATTATTGATTTCCAGGGTATATTTGAAGCACTGGCGAAGAAAGGTTACGACGGCACGGTAACCCTGGAGCTGGAGAAAGAAGTTCTGGGGTCTTCGAGGAAAAAAATTCGCGAGATCGTCTGCGACATTAATGGCCCAGGCAAGTCTGCCTGTAGGTGAAGCCCACGAGCTGCGGCACCCCAGGTTGGCCGGGGAGCTTTGCAGAACGCCATTTCACCGCTGAGATCGCTGAGATCGCAGAGCATTCTGTTTTTGCTGCATTTCTTCCAAGAGATGCATAGCGCTTTCGGGTCTGTGGCGGTGGAGACAATGATGGACAGACAGCGTACCCCCGTGGCTTATGTGGTGGTCTGCAAGCCATTTTTCCACTCTGCGTTCTCGGCGCACTCTGCGGTGAATCCTGCCTGCTCGCTCAACGCTTACCTTCATTCTTCTCCGCTGTTGCTGCTTGACCGGGGGCACGATGGTGTTGTGTGTCTTAACGTAGCGGAAAATAACGTCTTTTCCAAATTGGGGGTCGCAGCCCGGTAGACGGGCTCTGATCGGGGTATACAGTCTGCATAAACCGGGAAGGCTGATCGGCAAGAATCTCGCATGTGGTTGATATGAATTAGGGGAGAGCAACTCAGATAATGCAGTCAGTTGGCTACGTCGCCGTGGTAGTCAGGGACTACGACGAAGCGATCAAGTTTTACGTTGACACGCTGGGATTTGGTCTAGTCGAAGACACGTACATCGAAGCCCAAGACAAAAGATGGGTGCTCGTTGCTCCACCGGGTTCAACAGAAACAAAGGTATTGTTGGCGCGCGCAGTGGGTTTGGAGCAGTCGTCACGAATTGGCAATCAGACAGGAGGCCGTGTTTTTCTCTTTCTGCACACTAATGACTTCTGGCGAGATTTCACCGCGTACAAGAGCAAGGGTGTCGTCTTTGTTCGCGAACCTTCAGAGGAGAGCTACGGCATCGTGGCGGTGTTCAAAGATCTTTACGGCAATCTTTGGGATCTGTTGCAACTCAAGGGGTGAATGTCCGTGCCACTATTAATAAGACCCCTAACCTCTCATCGAGCCGACAGCCACCAGCCAGCCGGTGCCCGCTGCTCATGTCAAACGTTAGGCCCATATTCATGGGAAGGGATTTCTAATTTCAACCGCGAACACTTTATTGGTTGAGCAGTCTCGCCGATTGGAGGGAAGATGGACCAAAGCAAGCTTCTGAAAGCTCATGAAGAATTAAGAACGTTACGCAAGCCAATACGTAATGTTAATGCTGGGCACAAGCAGAGCCTTAGTGCATTAGAAAAGATTGCTGTCAAAGTTACAGATCAGGTCGGCTCAATGGGGTTTTTCTTAATAATATTTTTCTGGACCCTATTATGGCTGGGTTGGAATACTCTTGCGCCGCAAGAATGGGCGTTTGACCCTTTTCCTGCCTTCGTATTATGGCTTTTTATCTCCAACATGATTCAGATATTCTTGATGCCTTTGATCATGATTGGTCAAAATCTTCAAGGCCGTCATGCCGAAAAAAGAGCAGAATCTGATTTTGAGGTGAATGTTAGAGCGGAAAAGGAAATTGAGGTCATACTCTTGCATCTGGCTCAGCAAAATGAACTCATTCTGAAAATTCTTGAACATATTGAGAAAGGCAAAGATAGTTGAAAAGGCCGCAACACTGGTTATTACCGATCCGGTACCCGTTTAGCAGGCGTCTGATGCGGCACTCGCAGTGGTATCCGGCATTATATACGGATCAATATAAACATTGTCAGGCTTCCGAGCCGGTAAGGAGATAAATGATGGGCAACGAGACAGAAATAAACAACGGGTTTCGTGATTATGTCATTCGTGGTGTTGCCACATTGGTTGCTATCCT
This sequence comes from Desulfomonilaceae bacterium, assembly GCA_052146735.1. Classification (GTDB taxonomy): domain Bacteria; phylum Desulfobacterota; class Desulfomonilia; order Desulfomonilales; family Desulfomonilaceae; genus CAWBBA01. Next base: position 7,052 of record JBKQMK010000334.1, read on the forward strand.
CTTGTATGGATGGATTAACTTCCTTCTTCATCCGGTGGCCACACTTCTTTCGGGCAAAGTCGCCGTCAAACAGTTCGAGAACAGCGATGCTTCTTACGTCGTCTCGTACTTCGGCATCAATTTCTTCAGCAACTTTGGCATTCCCGCGTTGGTTTTGCTAATCGTCTTGGTGCCGATCTGGTGGAAGCCTATCAAATATCTCATTAAGTTCAGTGGTGGTAGGGCCTTAATGATTTTGTTCATTCTTATCACAGGCACAAACACTTTAGCCTACTACGACAAGGCCGACTACACCGAGGCCTACTTCATTCTTCCAAACGAGTCGGCTTTCTTTATTCCAGACGTCGGAGCCAACAAGGATAGTCAAGCCCAATTCGGCTCTGAGGAGTATCTGAAGGCAAACAAGATTGCAGCCAAGCGGTTCATTGTTCCACATGCTAAGTTCTCTGGCTCGGGCCTTTGGAACGACTTCTACGTTCCGACTGGTCGGCTGATCATCGTAGACCGCACGCCGTATAATCGGGAATGGGTTAAGGCGGCTCATCGGGGTACATCACCTAAGGACGAATGCTTTCCCTGTCAAAGCTCGGAAGGCCTCAACATCACGGTCGAGATCTCAATTGCCTCGTCGGTTCTTGAGGAGAACGCAGCTAGATACTTGTACTACTTCGGTGTCAAACCTCCAAAGGGTGACCGCACGAAGCCCGACGTCATATTTGCCTCGGTATTCTATGGCCGAACCCTTACGGAGATCATGGATACCGTGGGACGAGGTAAAGTCCAAGCCTTGATATGCAAGGAGTTCACTACTCGTACGTTGGACCAGGCGAATGCCGAAGCAGCCAAGATCATGGAGACGGTTGAGAAAGGGGCAACGGCGTTCTTTGCGTCCAGGGGCATCACTCTCGACTACATAGGCTGGGCTGGCACGTTCTCGTTCGACCAACCGGTGCAAGATGCGATCAATCGGCGCTATATTGCCGGACAAGACGTCGAAGTTGCAAAGACGCTTGCGCCGCACACCTCAACCATTCAGGCACTGGCGGCTGCCGAGGCCTTGAGAACCTTTGCGAGCAAGTCGGACGGCAAACTCCCCACCACCGTTTCGCTGTGGTGGCTTCCTTCCAGTCTAAGCGAGTTCTTGGGCGGATTATTTAAACCAGGTCCCGAAAGAGCAGCATCCACAGGAAATGCTCCAAAGAAATAGCCTAACAAGCGCATCCAGCGGACGGCGTGAGATATAGGCTGCAAAGTGAACCGCACGGCCGTTGCTGATGCCGAGCGTTAGCCTCCGACGCTGTCACCGAAAGAAAGTTAAAATGGCCAATTTTTCTGAAATCGCGGTCAGATACGAAAAAGACTCCGTAGTACAGAAATCAGCAAGTGATCGGTTGTTTGATTTGGTCGAGATCACGGGGTGTGATGATGTATTGGATATTGGGTGTGGAACAGGCCATCTGACCAAACAAATAGTCGAGAAAACGAAAGGAAGAGTAGTTGGGGTGGATGCGTCGGATGGTATGATCGAGGAGGCCAGACGAAACTATTCTTATCTCGGGCTTAACTTTGATGTCTGTTCTGCTGATCGGTTGCCATATGCTGATTCATTTGACGTGATCTTCTGCAATTCCACCTTCCAGTGGTTCAAGAAACCGGAGCCTGTGCTGAAATCTTGCTACACTGCATTGCGGCATACAGGGAAAATGGCTATACAAGCCCCAGCCCGGAATGTGTACTCACCTAATTTCATTGAAGCAGTAGAGAGGGTACGGACTGATCCCCGTTTAAGCGAGCAGTTTGCATCTTTTGAGACACCTTGGCTCTTTCTGGAAACTCCGGAGGAATATAAGATACTATTTGAAAATGCGGGTTTTGAGGTTCTTCACGCACGCATTGATAGGGTTGTAAGCTCCCATACCCCGGAAGAGATTTTCAAGATATTCGATTCCGGTGCTTCAGCGGGCTATCTGAATCAGGAGTTCTATCACCTTCCTATGTCAGACGATTATATTAACGGTTTCAGAGAAGTGGTAAGAGAGGCTTTTACAGGACAGGCAAACCCGGATGGTCATGTAGACCTGACGTTCTTTCGGATATACTTGCTTGCAAGAAAACCTTAGACAAGTGGCTAACTTTCGTTCGAGCGGACTAGCCACCACGGGACAATTTTTCCGGTACTACGAGAGTTCTTCCCACGCGGTTGCTAGCCGTTCAACTCGCAGTTCTGCTTCCCGTTCCTTGCCATCAGTAGGGGAATTTCATAAGTCGGCATTATAGAATCTTATCGCCTGCTTGACAGGGCCTTAGACCCCCTCTTTTAAGAGAGATACTTGTTTATTCAAGCTGGCATTGCCCTGAAGGCCGCACTCCAAAATGCCGCGCAGATATGGTGACCATCAGTTCCTCCTCCTGAAGCCCGGTCATGGCCACACCCTTCGGAATAACCTCAATAGTTTCAATATACTAAAATTAGGCCCGCAGATTGTCTTCGGTTGTCGGCAAGTACCGGCTGTGCTAGATTGCCCGCCATGCTTGTTAGTGGACAACATGGAGAAACTGTTCAGGGCACGGTCGT
>JBKQMK010000335.1:0-2876 GCA_052146735.1 Desulfomonilaceae bacterium
AAACGGGCAGCGACCGTAGCTGACCAGGCGGAAGCGAGCAGCTCTGAAGAGCCCGGTGCGGTAATACCGCACGCCGGGATCTGTGAGGGGGCGGTCGGGTAACCGGCCGTCCTACCTCGCTTACTATTTTATATGTAGAGGGACAATATTGTACATGAGAATTTTTATGCGGTTGGACGTCTCGCCTGATGGGCAACCTGTGCCCACCGTAGACGCACTGCAATAGTCTTCTGAGTGTTGGCTGAACCACATACAAACTTAACCAGGAACTAAAGGGGAGTGGGTGCGCGCTCCAGCGTACTCCGCTTCCAAGGAGGAAACATGTCACACGACATAAAACCAAGACCTCGTCCCAAGACTGAGGCAGATTGGAGAGAAGTAAGAAGACAGCGGTACCGTGATGGTGGCGACAAGGGCGGTTTCAGAGTACTGCCCGTCAAGGTACTGGATTCAGATGCGTTCAACGAATTGAGCAAATCAGCCAAACTGGTGCTTATCATAAGCCTGAGTCAGATCGACTACTGGCAGAAAAAATATCACAAAACAGTACCCCGAAGGGACAGCTCTATTGGCGCGCTACGTAATGATGGGCGTTTCTCTTTACCTTCGAACTTACTTAAGGAACGAGGGATTAAGGGATCTGATACCATAGCTGCCGCCCGCAAAGAGATTGTAGCCGCAGGGTTTTGGGAAACTGTAGAGACCGGCACACTGCACAATAGTGGAGTTTTCAGATGGTCGGATAATTGGCTCACTTATAACCAAAAGCCCTAGGCTAAACGTAAAACACTTGATCCTAGCGCCAAAGCTCCTGGGTACTGCCATTATCCTAATATCACGAAGTACAATGAGCAAATCAAAGCTCAGAAAGCTTCAGAGCTGGATAATTCTTCAGAACATCACGAAGAGGTGTACTATATTTCTGGGTGCAATGACTATGCTCAGCTAGAACTCTTCGAAGAGCAAGCAGCTTGAAAGATATGAGCGCCCCTATCATCATACCTATGTAATGGTACATTAAGTTTAAGTGTGAAAATCCAAGCGAGTGAGTCCCGCCGGTAAGTGTGAAAATCCAAGCGAGTCCCGCATCACTTCTTGGATTTTCCAAGCAATTTGGGCATTTTTGCTTTGATTTTCACACAGAGTCACAAATCTCATCTCGTCAGATCCATATCGTTGATGGCATCAATTTGTTCCTTCCTGTACCATTTCGTACTCACCGAATTCTGCGCATACCACACCTGACTTCGCTTACTCCTCTTCTTCTTGGCCCTGGCTTATTCTACGAATTGTTGCGCCAGCGCCTCCTCAAGGTGGCCGCCGAACTCGCGAGTGTCAAGCAAAAGAAGGTCTGCTGCCGGGGACTTTCGTTTTGTGGCATGTGATGAAGGGAGTCTGGAAGGGCGATCCGTGCGTGTTGTCCAATATTGAGCCCTGGCACCTGGGCCGGGCTTCTCTAGGAAGCCAAGTTGGCCTCTACCAGGCGTGCGAAATAGCTCGCTCCTATGGGCAAAGCTTCGTCGTTGAAATCAAAAGCTGAGTTGTGAAGTGAGGCAGAGTACTCGCCGTTTCCGATAAAGGCAAAGGCTCCGGGTATCCTTTGCAAGAAGTACGCGAAGTCTTCACCACCCATGAGGGGGGGGAGTTGGACCACCCCACCATCACCCAGGAGGGCCCTTGCAACGCCGGTAGCGAGTTCGCATGCAGGCAAAGAGTTGACCAGAGGCGGGCAATTCCGTTCATATTCGATTGAAGCGGTCACTCCATGTGCCGCGGCCACACCGTCGATGATCACCTTCATTCCAGCCGCAACCGGGTAGCTATACGCAGCGTGCAGATAGCGGACCGTACCCATGAGCCGGACGGTCTCGGGGACCACGTTGTGCAGGTTGGAGCTGGACTGAAGGCTCGTTACCGACACCACAACCGAATCAATTGGATCCACGGTGCGCGATACGATTGTCTGAAGTCCCGAGATCATAGTACCTGCCGCTACGATTGGGTCCCGTACCAAATGCGGAGTTCCAGCGTGCCCACTGCGGCCGTTAACAGTGATCGTGAAGTCGTCCACGCCAGCCATCGCGGTGCCGGGAGTGATGCTCATGAGTCCCAGTGGCAGCCCCGGAAGGCTGTGCACCGTGAAAATGGACTGAACTCCATAATGTTCGAGGAATCCCTGATCAAGCATCCCCTGAGCGCCTCTTGTAATTTCTTCGGCAGGCTGAAAGACGAACACCACGGTTCCTCTGAACCTGCGGGACGAAGCGAGATACTTTGCCGCACCCAGGAGCATTGAAATATGTCCGTCATGGCCGCAAGCATGGGTGATACCTTCGGCGGTGGACCTGTGGTCGTGTTGGCCCTGGTCGGAAAGGGCCAAGGCGTCCATATCGGCTCTCAGCCCAATTGCAGGACCGTCGCGATTCTTCAAGACCCCTATGACTCCCGTGCTTGCCACACCTTCCAGTATCTCATCCATTCCGAAGGACCTGAGCAATTCCGACACCTTGGCTGCTGTCCTGATCTCGCTGAAACACATTTCGGGGTGCCGATGGAAGTCATGACGCCATGCAATCATCTCGTCACTTATTTGAACCACTTCGGGAATAAGATCCATGGCATCCTCTCCTCAATTAACGCATTGGTAGGCCCGCGACCCCAAACCTGAAAGTCAAATTATCCAAGATGCAAGGAGCAGTCAAGGTCATGGCAAAGCAGGCTGCATAAGCTCACCTCTTCACAGCTATAAAGAGACTTCTGCAAAATGGAAGGGATTCCGATTTTCAGATATTTTATGAGAGTCCAGCCCTAGTTTTTTCGCAACGATCGCCTGATGAATCGGGTCTTTGAACCCGATTTTGGCCTTGAAAGGCCGA
>JBKQMK010000336.1:0-35516 GCA_052146735.1 Desulfomonilaceae bacterium
CCCAAAACAGCTTTTCAGAGGGGTCGTACGGCTGGTACCCTGTCGCGATCACCAGCGCTTCCGCCTCTAGCAGCTCGTCCGTGCCGCTTCCCAAAGACCTCACTCCAACTTGAATTTCTCCCCGGGAGGCGGTTACTGACGACGGCTCGGCGCCTATCATGATCTTTGCGTTGGAGAAGGAATTGACCTCCTCCACAAGATCCTCCAGAGAACAGCAAAAGCACCTCAGGCAGTGACTGGTCGCCATGCACGCCCAGTCCCGGACTCTTCCGCCAAGGTGATTCTCTTTTTCCACGATGGCGCAACCAATACCATTGGCCAAAAGCGATTTGGCCACAGCCAGGCCGCCGATTCCGCCTCCGATAATTACAACGGGTTTTTCAGATGTAGGCATCTCTCTCTTGCTTCAAGTAAGTGGGGGCACGGCACGCCGTGCCCCCACGCGATCACTTATTCGCACACAGGATATTTCCTGTGCACAGCAGTATATGGCTCTATGCTCGCGGCCTGAAGTCTCTGCTCGGTCTCCTGTCCGCACTCATCTTTATACTATCGTTTTTCTCGCGATGGCACAAATTTGTTCGGCAAACCGAGGGGGAATCCCAAACTCCGCTCCTGTCTCTGTGTAACACGGAGTCCTGCTTTCAATTGCTCAAATTCGGATTTTCCCGAGAATTGCCACAGTTTTGACACTTCCTCAATCGAGGTGGTAAAGTGGGTCGTACCGGGATAGTAGGGAATTGTGCCCTCAGCGTCGAGAACGGCGCATATTCGAATTGGCTGGAGCAAGGAGCTGGCGATGAATTTAAATTCTACTCGAACGTCTAATATTACGGGGCTTGCGATCTATCCGATGTATGTCCGGGTCTTCCTCCGAGCCCTCAGTCTCATGCTCAATCCGGAGAGCCTGGCCAAGAGGAAAGAAAAGGGGCTGAATGCAGGGGATACACTCTTTAATTTCATCAAGTTATCCTTTCTTGAGACTACAGTTTTGAAGTATCGCCATATGGTGCGGTTCGGCGATGCGGTCATGCTCGACAGCACGTTTCCGCCCTTCCCATCCCGCGCTTTTGACAAAAGGATCTCCAATTACATTAACAATTTGGACCTTACGGAGCTTCCATCGGGGATTGTTTCCATTTCCACGACCAACTGTTGTCCGTACGCGTGCGCATTCTGCTCCACAAACGCGCGGCACAACACTGAGACGGACCTCGATGAAGACCTGCTAAAGAAGACCATACGCCAGGTTGAGAAGCTGGGTGTCCCGTCGATCATCTTGCACGGCGGCGAACCCATGTATCGGTACGATCGTTTTCTCAGACTGGTGAAGAGCGTTAGCGACGACATCTGTCTGTGGATGTTCACCACAGGGTACGGAGTCACTCCTGAAAAGGCTGCGGAACTCAAGGCGAATGGACTGTTCGGCGCATGGGTGAGTCTGGATCACTATAAACCCGAGGTACACAACCGCCTCAGGGGCCATCCGGAAGCCTTTGACAATGCTTGCCGGGCCGTGGAGAGCTTTAAGAAGGCAGGGGTCTATACTTGCCTCTCACTGGTTCCCCCGGAGGACCTGCAGGACCCGCAAAATTTCAAAGAATATTACAACTTCGCCCGGGACCTGGGAGTCGCGGAGATCCGGGTCATGGAGGTGAAGCCCTCGGGGCGTGAAGCCTGTCGAGGAGTCATGGCCCACAGCCCGGTCCTGGCACAGTTGCAACAGGACCTGTTCAACGATCCGGCCTATCGGTCCCACCCGCCCCTAAGCGGGCTCTCGACGTGGCTGGAAAAGGACCCGGCATTGGGGTGCCAATGCCGTTTCGAATACCTTTTCGTAACCTCCACAGGCGAGGTGCAGCCCTGCGAGGCGACTGAAATATCTTTCGGCAACATACAGGATGAGGATTTCCTGGACATTTATGGCCGCGCTTGCAAAGCGTTTCCCAAACCTGCCACAGGTTGCATTCCGATGGTTATGTACCCGGAGGTTCGGGACTATCAGAAGGTCAAGGCACAGCTCACCTCACCCGAAAAATCAGAGCTGTCCACGAAGATCATGCAAGGCTTCCAGGAGAAGGGGTCCATTCCCGGAGTGTACAGGAAAATCTGGCCCACGTATGAGCAGCGTCTCCGCGCGTACCAACTGCGCCGCGCTGGCCAAAACTCGGTACCGAAGCGTCACTGAAGGCCGTCGTCAGGCCCCGCAGGATGTGACGGCCCAACGCAAAAGTAGATTTCTCGAACGGTACCCTCGACGCATTTTTCCAAAAGCAAAGCGTTCAATCGCAAGATACTTGGACACGAGTAGAACACGTTTTCACGGCTGCTTGGGAAGATAGATTAAATTATTGCTTGAAGCTGACGACAGTCTATGTTAAGCAATGAGTGGCTGATACGGGTCGGGTGCTTCGCGAGCCCGCTCCCCGGCAATTTGGAGGTGACATGCTCCGATTCAGAAAACCGAAGAGTGACGCAGTAAGCGGATTTCTCGGATCCCAAACCGAGTTTACAGGCAAACTTGCGTTTTCGGGGGTGGTACACCTTGACGGGAGCTTCAAGGGCGAAATCATCAGCAGAGGGACCCTTGTAGTGGGGAGTGACTCGGTTGTTCATGCGCAAATTCACTCCAACGTCCTGAAGATCGCGGGCGAAGTCCGCGGCGATCTCACTGCCACGGAAAAAATTGAACTGTATCCTCCTGCTAAAGTTTACGGCAACATCCGCACTCCGAGCCTCGTTGTGGAGGAAGGCGTTCTCTTTGAAGGGACTTGTAGCATGTCATCCGCGAAGGCAGAAACGCTGTCCCTTTCCGAACCCCACCAAGAGCACACGGGTGATGAAGAACCCTTGGAAGCCATCTCGGCACAGGCATGGCCCCCGTCTGACGATGAAAGCGACAGTCTCACGGAAGAGGTTTCCGACAAGAGTCCTCTCCACAAACTCGACTGATAATTAAAGGCTTTTCCCAGTAATTCCCGCCTTTCCACTCCTCTCTCCTCCGGAGAAAAAGATCTTGACACGTCTGGGACGGGGTGTTACTATGCCGATTCATTCTTAGTTTGAGTCTCAGACAATATCCTTTTTCAAAAAAATCAGGTAGTTGTAAGTCAGGTGGCTGGTGGGTTCCGACATCCGGAGGCAGCCGGACGGTCGTAAAACTTCGCTAATCCGGGAGAATACGTCAGTGATTCAACTAAATATCACCCTGTTCATCCAGATAATCAACTTCCTCGTCCTCTTATTCCTCTTGAACGCTCTCCTATACAAACCCGTGATGGCCAAGATACGGGAAAGGGATGCAAAGATCCGCAAGGACCAGGAAAAGGCCGTTGAACTGGAGCAGAAGGTTTTGGATCAAGAGAACCTGCATCAGCAGGAGCTTGCCAAGGCGAGGCAAACCGCTGCCCAGGAAAAGGGCGCTCTGGTTGCCGAGGCTAAGAAAAAGGAAGCTGATATTCTAGAGAAGGCTCGGGCTGAAGCTTCCCTGATCGTGGATCAGATGAAGGCATCCATTCAAGTTGAAGCCGAAGAGGTCCGGAAGAGCCTGAAAGCCCAGATGACTCCTCTTGCCCAATCAATCACGGAAAAGGTCCTTGGGAGGGCAATCTCATGAAGGCTTATAAGAAGGCTCTAATTCTATTCCTCTTCCTGCTGCTGGTGCTATCTGTAGGCACAGCCTTTGCCTCTGCCGAAGGATCTGAGGGGGGATCCACCTGGAGTCCGTGGATGCTACTCTGGAGGGTGATCAACACGGCGGCCCTTATCGGTGTGCTGGTGTATTTCCTCAAGAAGCCCATGGCCAACTTTTTTTCCGAAAGACACGCTCAGATCCAGAAAGACTTGGAAGATGCGAAGGAACAGCGCGACCGGGCGGAGCGCACAATCGCCGAGTATGAAAAGAAAATAGGCGAAATGGAGCACGAACTGGACAAGATGCGAGGCGAGCTGCGCAAGGCCGCCGATGCTGAAAGCCAGAAGGTCGTGTCCAACGCAGACAGAATGGCCGCGACCATGGTCGAATCTGCGAAGCTGGCAGCCGATCAGGAAGTGCGAAAGGCCAAAATTGACTTGAAAAACGAGGCAGTGGGATTGGCAGTTGAATTGGCCGAATCGCTTATTCGCGAGAAAATCAACGAGGACGACCGCAAGAGAATTGTGGAGGAATACCTTGTTAAGGTCGGGGGTATGAAGTGATCGACACTACTCTGGCAAAGCGCTATGCGAAGGCATTGGTTGAGATCGGGCAGGAGCGCAACGCACTGGATAAGTATGCCCAGGATCTGGCCAACCTGTGTTCTCTCGTGGATGCTTCCAAGGATTTCCGTGAAATCTTGAGCAACCCCGTATTTACAAAAGAAGACAAGAAGAGGATCTCCGGGGAGATCCTGCATAAGATAGATACCGACCCTATGGTGGTTAACTTCGTCAATTTGCTGATCGACCGCAAACGGATAGATCAGTTGGCCGGCATAGAGATGGCTTTTCGGGGAAAAGTGGATGAAATTAGAGGTATAACCCGAGGAGAAGTGACGAGCGCAGAACCTTTGGCCAAGGATGAACTGGGGCGCGTGACCGACGCCCTTTCAAAGATAAGCGGCAAGCAAGTGTTGGTAACCACCACGGTGGACCCCGCTCTTATTGGGGGGCTTGTGGCCCGAGTCGGGGACATGGTTTTTGACGGGACGCTTCGTACCCAGCTCAACCAGCTCAAGGAAAGCTTGAAGGGATAGGGACAATGCAGATCAGAGCCGAAGAGATCAGTGACATTATCAAGCAGCAGATTCAGGACTACGACAAAAAGGTCGAAGTCAGCGAAACAGGAACCGTCATCAGCGTAGGAGACGGAATCGCCCGCCTCCACGGCCTGGAAAACGCCATGGCCGGCGAACTCCTGGAGTTCCCCGGAGGCATCATGGGGATGGTGCTCAACCTCGAAGCGGACAACGTGGGTGCGGCCATCCTTGGTGAGGACGTCCACATCAAGGAGGGCGATACCGTCAAGAGGACCAACCGCATTGTTCAGGTCCCCGTCGGCGCAGCCATGCTGGGACGAGTCGTGGATTCAATCGGCCAACCCATTGACGGAAAAGGCCCGATTGAAACCAATGAATTCCGCGTGATTGAAGTCGTGGCGCCGGGCATCATCAAGAGGCAACCGGTGAAGGAGCCTTTGCAAACCGGCATCAAGGCCATCGACTCGATGATACCTATCGGCCGCGGGCAGCGTGAACTTATCATCGGAGACCGCCAGACCGGTAAGACCGCGATTGCTGTTGACACCATAATTAACCAGAAAGATACCGATGTTAAGTGTATCTACGTGGCGATTGGCCAGAAACGGTCCACCGTGGCTCAGGTGGTTGCCACTCTCGAACGTTTCGGCGCCATGGAATATACCACGGTGGTCTCGGCCACAGCGTCCGATCCCGCGCCCATGCAATATATTGCGCCATATTCGGGCGTCACCATGGGTGAGTATTACAGGGATAACGGCCAACATGCCCTTATGATTTATGACGATTTAAGCAAGCAGGCGACTGCGTATCGCCAGCTTTCGCTGCTTCTGCGGCGCCCCCCAGGCCGTGAGGCGTTTCCCGGCGACGTTTTCTATCTCCATTCCAGACTCTTGGAGCGTGCGGCAAAGCTGGGAGATACCCTCGGAGGCGGGAGCCTAACGGCCCTGCCGGTCATCGAAACACAGGCCGGTGACGTGTCCGCATATATTCCTACCAACGTGATTTCCATCACCGACGGCCAGATATTCCTCTCCACAGACCTGTTCTATTCCGGTGTGAGGCCGGCCGTTAACGTTGGACTGAGTGTTTCCAGGGTCGGCGGGAACGCGCAGATGAAGGCTATGAAGCAGGTTGCCGGCTCGCTCCGTCTTGATCTAGCCCAGTTCCGGGAGCTTGAGGCGTTCGCACAGTTCGGTTCGGACCTGGACAAGGTCACCCAGGCCCAGCTGGCACGGGGGACCCGCTTGGTTGAGATCCTCAAGCAGCCCCAGTATGAACCTATGCCGGCCGAAAAACAGGTGGCAATCATTTTCGCGGCTACCAACGGCTTCGTCGATCAATACGATTTGCGAGCACTGTTGGAATACGAAAAACAATATTTGAGCCACCTGGAATCAAGCCATCCAGATGTCTTGACCGAGATCAAGGAGAAGAAGGTAATCTCACCGGAACTCGAAGCCAAGATGAAGAATATACTGGAGAACTTCAAAGGCATCTTCACGCCGCCCGAGTTGTCGATAGTTTGATCATTATGCAGTTGACGGCTGAGAAGACGCCCCTCTGAATCAGCCGCTTATGTAGAGGTCGATATGGCAAGCCTCAGAGATATTCGCAAACGCATTGCGAGCGTCAAGAATACACAGAAGATCACCAACGCCATGAAGATGGTTTCAGCGGCGAAGTTGCGGCGCGCGGAAGAGGCCATCAAGGCCGCCCGTCCTTTCGCCGAGAAGATGCGGGCAGTCCTCATGTCGTTGGCGTCCCGAGCTAATCCCAGCGCGCATCCTATGTTGGAGGTCCGGCCAGTCCAAAAAGCCCTTTTGATCCTCATAACAGCAGATCGCGGGCTTTGCGGCGCTTTCAACACCAACCTGAATCGGCGCGCGGAGGCCTTCGTCAAAGAAATGAAGGCCAAGGGTGTCCAGGTGGACCTCATCAACGTGGGCCGCAAGGGAAATGACTATTTCCGCAGGCGTCAGGTCCAGATAGCCGAGAGGTTCGTCAACGTGATGAACCAGGTGAGTTTTGAGCTTGCGGGAAAAGTTATCGACGCGGCTGCTGAAAAGTTCAATCTCGGGGATTACCAAGAAGTTTATCTCCTGTACAATAGCTTTCGCTCGGCTGTTACCCAGATTGTGACATTTAGAAGGCTCTTACCTATCAAGCCGGAACAGGACGAAGCGCCTCGTGACAGAGAATACCTTTACGAGCCCTCGGAAGAAGAGTTGCTCGAGGGTATTCTTCCGCGCTACGTACAGGTGCAGGTCTACACGGGTCTTCTTGATTCCGTAGCCAGCGAGCACGGCGCCCGCATGACGGCCATGGAAGCGGCGACCACGAACGCGGAAGAGATGATCTACAAGCTGACCCTGAAGCATAACCGTTTGCGTCAGGAGTCCATCACCACCGAGTTGATGGAGATCGTCGGTGGGGCCGAGGCATTAAAAGGCTGAGAAGCCTCTTTATAAAAGCATTAACCGAATCCATTTGAAAACGGTTCCAGGAGGATATCCTAAGATGAGTGTGGGAAAAATCGTTCAGGTAATCGGCCCCGTCGTTGACGTGGAATTCCCGGAGCAACAGCTCCCGGCAATCTATAACGGTCTGCTGATATCAAACCCTGCCATCAGCGATGAGCCAGACAATCTAGTGGTTGAAGTGGCCCAGCACCTCGGTGACAACACGGTGCGGACCATTGCTATGGACACCACGGACGGTCTGGTTCGCGGAATGGAGGTGAGAGACACCGGCGGGTCCATCAGGGTGCCCGTGGGCAAGGGAGTTCTTGGCCGGATCATGAACGTGGTGGGCCGTCCTGTGGACGAAATGGGCCCCGTCGTGACCGAAGAAACGCGCCCGATTCACCGGTCCGCTCCCTCGTTTGACGAGCAGGTGACACAGATAGCGATCCAAGAAACCGGGATCAAGGTCGTAGACCTTATCGCTCCGTTCATGCGGGGCGGCAAGATCGGCTTTTTCGGCGGCGCGGGTGTGGGCAAGACCGTCTTCATGATGGAGATCATCAACAACATCGCAAAGCAGTTCGGTGGAACCTCGGTGTTTGCCGGCGTGGGAGAGCGCTCCAGAGAAGGGAACGACCTGTACCTGGAAATGGGAGGCGTACTGCCCGGCCAGAAGAAACCTGAGGGTGAAAGAGTTATAGACCGTGCCGCTCTCATTTACGGCCAGATGAACGAGCCCCCTGGAGCACGCGCCCGTGTGGGACTGACGGCCCTCACGGTGGCCGAGTATTTCCGCGATGAACAGGGCCTCGACGTCATGCTCTTCATCGACAACATTTTCCGTTTCACCCAGGCGGGCTCGGAAGTTTCCGCCCTTCTCGGGCGCATGCCCTCCGCCGTCGGTTATCAGCCTACTCTGGGTACTGACATGGGTGAACTTCAGGAACGGATCTGCTCGACCAAGAACGGATCCATCACAGCGGTCGAGTGCATTTACGTCCCAGCGGACGACCTTACCGACCCCGCTCCTGCAACTACGTTTGCTCACCTCGATGGAACAGTTGTGCTTTCCAGGCAGGTGGCCGAGCTGGGGATCTATCCCGCGGTCGACCCGCTCGACTCGACATCCAGAATTCTCGATCCCCGCGTCCTGGGCGAGGAGCACTATAAAGTGGCTCGGTCGGTGCAGCTGGTCCTCCAAAGGTACAAGGACCTCCAGGACATCATCGCTATTCTCGGTATGGATGAGTTGTCGGAAGACGATAAGCTCGTGGTGGCCAGGGCCCGTAAGATCCAGCGATTCCTCTCGCAGCCGTTCTTTGTGGCTCAGGAGTTTACGGGAACTCCCGGAAAGTATGTGAAGATCCAGGATACAGTAGCCGGGTTCAAGGAAATCGTTGAAGGTAAATGGGATGACCTCCCCGAGCAGGCGTTTTACATGGTCGGGGATCTGAGCGAGGTTAGGGCCAAGGCTGAAAAACTGGCAAGCGCCGCCGCCTGATCGGGAGAAGTCCATGTCGGAAAAATTCAAAGTCGAGGTTGTGACCCCTACGAGGGTTGTGCTCGACAAGGAAATTGAAGAAGTTATCGCACCGGGGATTATGGGAGAGTTCGGGGTCTTGATTGGGCACACGCCTATGCTGACCTTTATTAAACCCGGCATCCTCTCTTATTTAGAGAACGACAAGTTCACAAAGTTTGCCGTGGGTGAAGGCTTCTGCGAGGTTCTGGCAGATCGCGTGTCCGTGCTCGTGGAGGAAGCTTACGCCGTCGAAGAACTTGAGGCAGCCGCGGTTTCCTCGGAGCTTCAGGGGCTCGAACAGCAATTGGTGGCCATCGACGCAACTGCGGATCCTGAAGGTTATCGCAAGCTGACTAGTAAGTTGAAGATGGCACGCGCCAAACTTTCCCTCACAAGCGGAAGCTGAGTTAACGCAGTACTTCAATAACGATGACTGTTAGGCCTTGACCCGGTCGGCATGCCGATTCTGGTCAGGGCCTTCTGTTTTGGTGGGATGCTGGTTCCGATTGACCGCCAAAGCGATGCGCTTTCTAAAAGGTAATTTACGGGGAGACCTAACCAGCATCTTACGCGACAATCTCCCCTCTTCTCTGTTCGTGAGAATGCGTCGGGCTAGGGCCATCGCAATAACACTGTAGATCGTCCCTGCTATTTACTTTCCTGAACGCGCAGTCGTATCAAACCTTATCAAATGCCTGTTCCAGGTCGAAAATCTGATCATCAAGGTGTTCGATCCCTACTGAAATTCTAATCATGTTGCGTTTGATGCCCATGGACCCACGGAATTCTTCCGGCATGGAAGCGTGAGTCATCGACCAGGGATGCTCGATCAGCGACTCCACACCGCCCAGGGACTCCGCCAACGTGAACAACTTGACCGCTCCGAGTAAGCGAAACGCCTCTGCCTCCCCTCCTCTGACGCAAAATGAGAAGGTGCCGCCGAAACCAGCCAACTGTTGCTTAGCGAGTTTGTGCTGCGGGTGGCTTTCCAGACCGGGATGCAGCACGTGCTCCACTTTGGGATGGTTCTCCAGCCAGCGTGCCAACTCCAACGCATTACGGTTGTGGGCTTCCATACGAACTGCAAGGGTCTTCACCCCGCGCAAGACGAGAAAGCAGTCCAGTGGCCCAGCGCAGGTGCCCATAGCGTTCTGGAGGTACTTGATCCTTTCCGCCAATGCTGCGTCTTTGACTATGACCGCGCCGCCTACCACATCGGAATGGCCATTGATGTACTTGGTCGTCGAGTGCACGACCACGTCGATACCCAATTCAAGGGGGCGCTGAAAGTAGGGTGAGAGAAAAGTGTTGTCACAAATAGTCACTATCTTGTGCTCGTGCGCGATGTCGGCTATTTCCCTCAGGTCCAGGATATTCATGAGAGGGTTCGTTGGAGTTTCGGTCCACACGGCCTTGGTGCTGGGACGGATCGCCTTACGCAGCAAATCCGGCTCACGCAGGTTCACAAACTCGACATCGACGCCGTGCTTTTGCGTGACATTCACCAATAAGCGGTACGTTCCTCCATAAAGGTCGTCATGGACGATCAAGTGGTCGCCTGGGCCGAACATTTCAAGTATGGTTGTTTCCGCAGCCATTCCGGTAGCGAAGACGAATCCGTCCGTGCCGCCTTCCAGAGCCGCGAGACAGTCTTCCAAGGCTTTGCGGGTTGGGTTGCCGCTCCGTGAGTAGTCGAACTCCCCTGGCTGATTGACATCTTTGAAGGCGAAGGTCGAAGTCTGATATATCGGTGTCATCACCGCGCCGTACGTGGGGTCCTTCGCCTGTCCGGCATGAATGGCTAACGTTTCAAAGCGCATGTTCACTCCTTTGCAGCAACCCTCAAGTCTTATAGCCTTGTTCAGGCTTGAATACCTTCAAACAAAGCCGTCGAGAAATAACGTTCTCCCGCGTCGGGAAGCACGGTGACTATCAGTTGGTCCTTGTTCTCCGGCAGCGCGGCTACTCGGACGGCAACTGCCGCCGCCGCGCCGCTCGAAATGCCGCAAGTGATTCCTTCTTCGCTGTGTAGGCGCAGAGCCATTTCAATGGCTTCGTCATTCGAGACCGTTGCGATTTCATCCACAAGGTCCAGATCCAGAATATCAGGTTTGAAGCCCGCGCCGATACCCTGTATTTTGTGGGGACCAGGCTTTGGTTCCTCACCGTTTCGGATCATCGTCAACACGGGGGAATGAATGGGCTCAACGGCAATCGACCAGATATTCTTCTTTTTTTCATTCTTGATAAACCGGCACACACCGGTGATGGTACCGCCCGTGCCAATACCGGATACCAGAATGTCCACCTTTCCGTCCGTGTCCTCCCAAATCTCCGGGCCCGTTGTTTTGAAGTGGATTCCAGGGTTTGCCGGATTCTTAAACTGTTGAGGCATAAAGTATTTCTCGGGATCACCGGCCAGGATTTCCTCCGCCTTGGCAATAGCGCCCGGCATCCCCTTGGCGCCCTCCGTCAGAATAAGATCGGCCCCGAACATTCTCAACATTTTCCGACGCTCCAAGGACATGGTCTCAGGCATGGTCAATAGAAGAGTATAATTGCGAGCAGCGCAAACGAAGGCCAAAGATATGCCCGTATTGCCGCTTGTGGGCTCCAGAACCGTTATCCGGTTTGAGCCCGGTGTCAGTTTCCCTTCCTTTTCCGCTGCCCAGATCATCGCGGCCCCAATGCGGCATTTCACTGAGTACGCCGGATTGCGTCCCTCAATCTTTGCGAGGACTATCCCCGGCAGTCCCGCGGTTACTCTGTTCAAGCGTATCAGCGGTGTCCCGCCTATGCTGTAGCTATTGTCCGCATAAATTCTTTCCATTGCTTTTTCTCCTTTGGAAAAATTTGACCGCTACTGGAACGACCTCAAAACATGTGACCTTTGTCGAGTGTTTGTAAAGTCCCAAATCTGGCCACAACAGATAGATTATCGGCCCTTCCGACACATGTTCTGCTGGCTTCGCTCGCTCCGCGCTCCAGAAATGAACCAATTCCTTGGCGGCCGTCAACGGGAACAGAGTCCTCTTCCACGGGATCGCTACCAGTTGACGACTCGCCGCACAGCTCACAATCCGGGTCCCGAACTCGTTCCCCCTCGACAAATCGACAACGAAGCCCGTCGTATGCGAGAAAGCGGTGAGCCATACCACGATCGTGCCCCAAGAACAACTTCACTGTTTCCACCGCGGCGAGTCTTCCCATGACTCCTACGACCCCGCCGAGAATCCCGACCTGCCGGCACGTAGCCATTCTATGATCAGGCCGTGGCTCAGGTACAAGGCACCGATAGCAGGGGTTCTCGGGCCCGGGAATCACTACCAGGAGTTGTCCCTGGAATCCCAGTGCTGAAGCAGAAATTAACGGAACCCCTTCGATCCACGAACAATCGGCTACGAGAAATCGCGTGCAGAAATTGTCGCTTCCATCGATCACCGCATCGTAACCCTTCAAAATCTCACGGAGCTTCATGGCGTGGCCGAGTCGCGTATGATAGGTTTCCACGAAGCAATAAGGATTCAGAGCGGAAACAGCCTTTCTGGCGCTCTCTACCTTAACGCTGTCCATGTCGTGAGTCCGAAAGACGACTTGTCGCTGCAGATTGCAAAGCTCAACAATGTCGCTATCGACAAGTCCTATACGTCCTACGCCGGCTGCTGCCAGATACAGAGCCGAAGCGGAGCCGATGCCGCCCACTCCGACCAGGAGCACGCTCGACGATCTCAGGCGTTGTTGTCCGTGCCAACCCACCTCCGGCAGGATGGCGTTGCGCGAATAGCGCAGAACTTCTTCTTTGGAAAGGCCAAGGTTTCATCAGATGTCCCTCCGTTCAAGGATCTATCAGCCGCGACCGAGCGCCTCTTGTCACTCCAATATCTCTATCGTCTTGATAGACATTAACGGCCAAAAAAAACTGCTCCTCCCACTGCCAAAGTCTGGCTCCCGGCTCAGTCCACACTGAAAATCGTCTTGTACCGTCGTAGAGTCAAATCGAATAGTCCGCGCCGCGTTCTCGACAGTCATTGGCCTCCTCCAGCACAAGTTCTTCGAAGGTTGTTCCGTCGTAAACCTCTTCAAGCGCCTTCTCCGCTCGTTTCCAGAGGGACCGGAAGGCACAGTGTCCGTACATCGAACAAGGCACCTTCTTTCCATCCACCATGCACTCGACAGGAGAGAGGGGACCTTCGACAAATCTCAAAATCTTGCCCACTGTTAGCTCTTGTGCAGGACGAGCCAGCAGATAGCCACCCTCTTTGCCTCGCACCGACTCGACAAACCCTCCCCCCTTCAAATGGTTCAAAATATTCTCTAGGAACCTCTGGGGGATTGCCTGAGCCTCGGCTATTTCACCAATCTTGGTGGCTCCTCTTCCCTGGCGCTTTGCCAGTTCAAAGACAGCCCGTACTGCATATTGAGTTTTTTGTGAGATGGGCATTTGACCAAATATAATCTTAGTTAATCTATCGATTTAGTAGACATTAACCACGGGCATCGATGTCTTGTCAAGATTTTTTTTGATATTTCTCAATCGTCACCAGCCCACGTCCCTGCGATGAACCGCAAAGCTACGCATGCCGGTCCCTCCTGAATAGAAGCACGCAAACCGCGGATGAGTCCAAAAAGCTCCTTGACTATTCGGGTCAAATAGATTAAGTAATAAATTCATGGAGTTGATCTTCAGCTGCAAACGGTGAACATGACCGGAGCCGACACCAAGGACGACGCGAGCCGATTTAGCTGCCCGTATTCCGCCGGCGCAGAACTCGACCATGTTTTGAAGAAAGCCGAAACCCTGCTGCAAAATGCAGACCTGGAAGGGGCACTGGATCTGCTCACAGTTGCAGAGAAGAGGTATGTGCGCGCAGCTAAACTGTTCGACCTGCTTGGCGACGCGCTGCTTCGACGCGGCAACATCGAGGAAGGGCTAAGATACAAAACCCTTCATGAAGTATTGAAGGGAACTTTCAAAATAGCGACCGACGAAGCTGTTTGCAGCTCCGGTCGCGCTTCCAGGATGGCAGATTCGGACTATGCCTCCAACGTGGATGTGCAACCACCAGAGCGGGAAGTTTGCGCCACTACGGATGAAGGGGCCCTTGCCCCGTGCGGGATCCCGGAAAAGAGATCCAGGGCCGGCGATTTTATTCCGGCAACCGCGGCAATGGGGCATGAGTTCATGCGTCAGGGGCATTTTGATCGCGCCTTGGAGATTTTCACCCTTCTTGCGACCAGGCACCCTGAGGACCAGTCCTTACAGGAAGCAACAGAGCAGGCTCGCAAGAAAGGCCGCCAAACCATGGTTTTAGAAGTCCTCCAGAGTTGGCTCGGGAACATCGAGCGAATGAAATCCAGCCATCCTTCAGAAGCATGAATTCCAAACTGCTTTCTCTTCACGAGCGCCTGCCAAGACTGGGGGTGGATGCACTCCTATTTAATACGTCCGAAATCGTGTCTTCAACCAACTTGCGCTACTTGAGTGGCTTCTCGGGTTCGGACGCAACTATGTTGGTAACTCGGACCGAACGCCACCTGTTCACCGACGGAAGGTACAAGACACAGGCTCGGCAGGAAGCTCAAGGATTCCGAGTTCATGTGGTGCGCAACAAGGTCGACTCGTTGAGCCGCGCTATCAGCAGCGCGCGGGTAAGCACAATCGGGGTCGAGTCCTCGCGGGTCAGTTACGAATTTGTGGCCCAGTTGAAGGGCAGGCTTCCGGAACTGGAGATCATCCTCCTGAAACGCAACTTTGTAGAGGGCCTTCGCATACGCAAAACGACCGAGGAAAAGGAAAAAATCGGGGAGGCCGCAGCGATTGCCTCGACGGCGTGCCGCAAAGTGGTCGATGGAGGGTTAGTGGGCAAAAGGGAGACCGAAATCGCTGGTGAACTGGAGGCCCTCTTTCGGAGCGCAGGCGCTGAGGGTATAGCCTTCGACACAATAGTAGCCTCTGGCGAGCGCAGCGCGTTGCCGCATGGAAAGGCATCAGAGCGGGCCATTGGACCACAACAGTTGGTAGTCATTGACTTCGGGTGCCGATTCCAGGGCTATAACAGTGACGAGACAGTGACGTGCCTTACTGGTTCCCCTTCCACGGAACAAATCAAGATTCACCAGGCGGTGTACGATGCCCACATGAGGGCGCTGGATGCCGCCAAAGTAGGCGTACGGGCACGTGGGCTGGACGCTGTGGCCAGGACGTCCATTGAGAAGGCGGGCTACGGCAAGTACTTCCTCCATGGTCTAGGGCACGGTGTCGGAATGGAGATCCACGAGCCTCCTTACATATCCCCCCGGGGCAGAGGGGTCCTCGAAGAGGGGATGGTTTTCACGATCGAGCCGGGAATCTATGTTGAGGGTGTGGGCGGGGTCCGTCTGGAGAGTCTCGTGTTTCTGGACCGAACAGGGCCTGAAATGCTTTCTCAGATGCCCAAAGAGCTGATTCTCTGCGGCTGATAGCGTCCAGGACAGCCAAAACTCTCAAGGAATTCGGCTGTCTATATCCGTAGAATTCAGAGTGGGTTAAAGCAAACTACTTGTAATCATTTTTTCAGCAGGGGAGGACCTATGTATTCAACTCCTGATTTCAGGAAGGGCCTTAAGATTGAGCTAAATGGAGAGCCCTTTACCATGGTTGAGTTTCAGCATGTAAAGCCGGGAAAGGGTGGAGCATTTGTCAGGACGACATTAAAGAGTCTTATCACCGGAAACGTCATAGACCGGACATTTCGGTCGGGGGAGAAAGTTGATAAGCCCGACCTTGAAGAAAAGGAAATGCAATACCTCTATGAGAGCGAGGGCGAGTTCCATTTTATGGATAGCGAAACGTACGAACAATCGTTTCTCACCGCAGAGCAATTAGGGGACGCGCGAAATTATCTCCAAGAAAATGTGACAGTTACCGTTCTTTTCCACAACGGAAAGCCGATCGGCGTTGACGTGCCGATTTTCGTGGAACTGACCGTGAGTTCCACTGAACCGGGGATGAAAGGCGACACGGCAGGGGGAGCGACGAAACCTGCGACGCTTGAGACAGGAATGACCGTACAAGTCCCACTTTTTGTAAATGAGGGCGATGTATTGAAGATCGACACGCGTACCGGGAAGTACATCGAGCGGGTGCGATGATCAGGCTCTTTGCATACCCTCAGGACCAATCCTCAACCATCGCGATTCTCATGAGCTCGATGCGGCTACGCTCCGCTATGGCGGACAGGGGTCGGGTTCGGATCACGGATAATGCAGCGCGACACCTCCGTTCAAAAAGGATGGATTGATGGACACCTTGGGCCTTGTGGTTCACGACGAACAGACTTTTCTCACCAAAGTCGTAAACACCGGCATGGAACAGGGGATTTTTACCCGCGATAGAGCGGACGAGATCATCAGGATTTCCGTTGCCATGGCCAACAAATATGTGCTCCAGAAAGAGGTCGATTTTCGGTCCACCGAGGAATTGGCCAGAGTTCAGGAAACCGTCTTGAAGCTGATAGGCGTGGGTCTGGAGATCAAGAGCAAGGGCGAGATAGAAACCGGTATACAACTGCTGATGGAGGCATCGCCGGTGGACCTGTTCCGTCTGGCCTACACCCGCATTGAAAGGCTTCGCCACAGTTGGCGATTGCTTCTCCGGGACCACCGGATCGAGATCCTGGTGAATGCAGACGAATATCAATGCTTGGCCGATATCACTTGCCAGCGCCTTTCCGAAATGAGCATTTTTTCGGAATCGGAACTCCATGCTATCCGTTCCCTCACACTCGATGACGAGCTTTTTGCCACTCTCGGGCTGGTTGAATACTATGAGGCTGAGCTGGAACGGTACCAGTTTATTCTGCGACTCAAAGAAATTCTGCCCTTTAGCATGCTCAATCGGTCACCTTCCGTTCGCGCCGATAATCTTGCGGAAGCCGATTCCATAAGAAATGCTCTCATAAACACCCTAATTGTGTCTGGTTATGCCGAATCCGACGACCCCGTCGCAATAACGATGCGGGATGTGCGCTACTTCCTTGAAGCGTTGGATCCCACGGACACGGCTGACCTTTTCCCGGAGGATGTGGAAAACGCTGTCTTGGATGTTGTCCATGAATTAGGCGAAGAGTTGGATGAGAGGGAAGGTTCCCTCTTGGCCAGGGAAATCATCGGCTCGGCACAGAAACTTCTGGAGACTGTCATTCATGAATGGGATACGGCGAATTCGCAGTCAGAGGGAGTATTCTTCAAGAGGTGGTCCAGACTTGTCATCTTGTCAGATGTGCCGGACCCGATCAACCAGTTGCTCTCTTCGGATGAGATGTTGGACGAATTCGATTTCGAGATGCTCCTGAATCAGCTCTTAAGCCTTCCGGAGAAAGATGCACTCTCACTGATAGAAAAGCTACCGTGGAACCGGCTGACACCGGAGCAGACCATACGGCTGTTTCATCAGGCTCATCCCTTTCAGGGAGCCTTTGCACAGAATATTTCTTTGACGGGGTTCAGTGCCTTGGAATTGCTAGAACTTCTGGAAGAGGCCGACTCGGAGGTTTTCAAGCAGTTGACGCCTATCCTGGAGAAGTTCCTGTACGAAACTCGCTTTTCTTTGGAGGATCTCGAGACGCTGGCCGCCCTACCCCATTCAGAGGCATCTACCCTGCTTCGGATGGGAAACCCGCCGGCAGAATATGATGCCAAACAAGTACTGGAAGAGTTCCGGGAGGCTGCCGACAAGGTTCGTCTGGTCCTTTTTCACTCCTGTTCGCGTGCCGAATTCTTTCCGCAGCTCGTGGAACTGGCGTGGTCCATTGACGCAAACTTCGTGAAACGTGAAGTAAAGACCATCCCGGTATCCCAGATAGGTTCGTTTCTGCTTGGTGCGACGGGCGGTTCCGTACCAAAGCTTGCAAGCAAGTCGGGGAGCCGGGAAAGCACTCTTCAGTTTGAGTCAAAAGACCTGAACAGCCTGTTTCGGTCCCTTCCCGTTACCAAGAAAAAGGCAGCCGTGAAATTTTTTGCCAAGGAGTCGTGAGAGATCCGTGACGGATCGAGCTTTATACATTGCCAAAAATTTTGTTCGATTTGCTCGTACACGGCTCGGAATCGCAAACCTCATTCTCGGCGCTTACCTTGTTTCAGCATATCATTGCGAGGAGTGAAATCCCGCGTTCCGCGGGAAAGCAATTTATTCGGTGGGACCTGCGTCTGAGACTGTCTCAAAATCAGAAATTCGGCTGCGAAATGATGCGAGTTTTGTAGGGGCCATTCTCGAACCGCCCGAAATTAGGGCGCAGCGAACGGCGCCTCTAGGCCAAGAATCTTTCCGGAGGCCATTTTGAGACAGTCTCATCTTTCCGGTGGTTCAAAATTCACGGGCGGGACGCCCATCCCGCAGGAAGTTGCGTCGGGCTTGCGCCATCACAATGACAGTCTTGGCCGTTCATGTTGCAGATCGCACAACCAAACGGTCATCACTCATGGGAAGCGGATAACGGTCACTCCTCCCCAAGCTCTCTAAGGAAATCGGGATTTACAGGGTACCCGAGTCTCTTGGCTTCATGCACGTGCTTTCTGGCTCTGTCCATTTCCCCCTTATGAAAAAGGGCTGCCGCAAGATTATTGTGCGCCATAGCAAAACCAGGATGTATCTCAACGGCCCGCACATTATGCTCGATGCTCTTGTCGATGTCACCGAGTGACAAGTAGGCGTTCCCTAGGTTCAAATGCGCTACCGCTGAGTTAGGGTCTAAACGGAGTGCATTGTGGAAACTCTGAACAGCCTGCTCCATCAGTCCCTTGTGCATGAAAGCTATGCCGATATTGATGCACCCCTGAATGAGATCGGGCCTGTACTCGAGGGCCTTTAGGCTTTCTTCTATGCACCCGTCATAGTTCCCCTGCTGCAAGAGAATTCCTGCCACATTGATTCGTGCCTCCAATAAGCCCGGCTTCAGCCTTAGAGCCGTACGGAATTCCTGGAGGCCGCGATCCCACTCACTCCGTTGGACGAGCGCTAGCCCTAAGTTGTAGTGTGCGTTGGCGGAATCTGGCGTTGACGCCACCGTCTGTTCTAACTTCTCAATAGAAAGGTCGCCCCCGACAGGGGTACGCGAATCGTCTGACTGTTTTTCCGGCATTTCTCCTCCGTAATCTCGGTAAGTGACTATAAAAATATACGTTTCCGCACGTGGAGTCAAGACGCGAAAAATATGGTACCATGACGCTGGGCGTCTCAGCCACATCGCTTTTTTCACAAGAGCCAAGGATAGGGCATGGAGGATCAGTCTTACAAGCTCATACTGGAAGGCAAACTACGCGAAGGCTTCGACCGCCCGCCGGCCATCAAGAAGCTTTCGGCGCTCCTCAAACGGGATGTTGAGGAAATTGCAGACCTTCTGTCAGGTAAACCGAGTGTGTTCGCAGAAGGGCTCGATTACAGGACCGCTCTGCAGTACCAGAGCCTTATGGGAAGCATTGGCGCCCTGTCGCGAATCGAGCCTGAAGCAAGAGCCGCCGCAGAGCCGACGAACTCAGTTGAACAAGTGTTGGCAGATGAGCCAGAGGCCGCTTCGAGTGACTGGAATGTCTGTCCGAAATGTGGGTATCAGCCAACCCACGAGGACGATGTGCTCCTCGTACGCGGTGATTGCCCTCGCTGTGGGCTGAAGAAGATTGCAAGCCACGTTCCAGAGGAGCCTGAGCGGGTCCCGGCGCCCCTGTACGAAGACTCGATATCTGATCACCCGCGAACCCCCACAATTTACGGAGATAGGGCACCGGCTTCGTGGAAACGGAGAGCCCTGGCATCGATACACACTTTTTCACTGTTTCTGGCAGTATACTGCTGTCTCGTCATGTTGTTCATCTTCTCTTTTGTTCCTTTGGAATCAGTTCCCGGATACGCGGGCAAAGGGTTCCTGGACGCGACGTTCACTTCCTTCCCAATGTTTCTGCCGGCGCTTGGCATCATCTTGATCTCGTTTGTCTTGCCATTTTTTAACCAGGGGCTCTCGTGGGGTCAAAAGATGGCGGGTATCGTCGTCCTGTACACCCAGGACGCACAGGTCGGCGGCCTTTACCTCTCGCTGGCATTTCGCGTGGCGGCCATCGGGCTGGTGAGTTTTGCTCCCGGTCTGATCCTTCTGTGGCTCGGATCCAAGCTCGGCTTCGTGGCGAATGAGGTCACAGCTAATGCTGTCATGATTGTGACGGCGACATTGGGTTGGCTTGGTTCCTGGGTCTATCTGGTGCGAACCCCGGAGAAGGTGGGAATATTGGACCTTGCCGGAGGCACCGTCCAAACGGAAGAGGGGCCTCTGCCCGAAGGCGCGATGAAAAAGGCCCTGATGCCCATCGGCGTGGTGGTAGGACTGTCGATCATTCTGGGTATAATTATACCCCTGTCCTTGAGGGCCTTGAAATAGCTGCTCGCCTGAAAACCAGGTTTACCGGCCTTTTTACGGAACAGCAAATTCAACAAAGCGCACGGGACGCTGAAACCGCGACCTTTAGCTTGCTCAAGGTTGCAGGGAAATAGCCGGTTTGCTTGCCAAATCGCGTCCAGTGATTAACCTAGGGATAGTAAGATCAACCCCCGGAATCGAGGTGAATAGTAAATGTCCGACACCGAATATGAAGACCTCACGAGAGGGGACGTCTTCCGTTTCCTGAACGAAACTCATGATATACGAATTGAGGAAGAAATGACCCGGCCGAGAGTAGAAATATGGCCGGATGATTCATACCAACAATGGGTGCTTTCACACGACGAGTCAAGGAGGTCTCTGATTTGCAACCTTCCTTCCATGAAGGCCAGTCCGTTCTGCGCAATGGGATACCATTAGAGTCGAATTCGTTCCCGTTTGTCCTACCGAGATGTCCGCCCCGCGTCCGTCGTGGGGCATTTTTTTGAAGCCTTTTTGCCGAGATGTCAGGGTATGAGAGCTAGAGCATATCATTTCAAGATAGCGGTCAAAATTCCGTGGCATTTGCATGAGGTGGCAATGAGGTATCTCCCCTTGTCCACATTCTGGGCAAGCCCGTGGAGATCTCCCAGCGGATAACCTCCCACCCCCGGTAGAATCTGCAAACTTTTCTGCACCAGTATGTTGTACCCTGGCACTTCAAGCCGTCTGAGCGCATCATAAAGCGGCTCCCTCGGCTTCCCCGTTACCGTGCAAAACGCACCCTCCGGGCAATCGTCCGGACAAACAAAGTCCGCATGGCTGCAAACGATGTTGGATTCGTTGATAAGCAAAGGATTGGGGAGTAGACCACAAATCTCTTCCGGTATGGCAATCTCGTGTGCGTTTGTGTGCCTTGCCAAGACATACATGGCCGCCACATTAAACGGGACCATGGGAATGATAAAATCTTCGGCATGCAATAGCTGGGAATCCAGAAGCAAGGAGACTGCATCTCCCTCAATTACACGAACCGGTGGCGAGAATTTACGCGCGGATTTCTCGGCATCCTGTTCCAGGACTATGATTCGAGAATGCGGATATGCATTCTGCAAGCGCTCCAGGGCGAGGTGTCCGAATTTTCCCAAGCCTGCGATCACAAATGTTGTTTCAGAGCCTTCCACTAACGACTCGGGGCTTTCCCGACAGGTCAGAGAATGCGTGTACATCATGGAGGCCTCCGAGAGTCTCAAACATTTCACAAACCCATGCTTCCTGTTCCGACCCTATTTCAATGATCAGAGCGCCGCGGTCGGCCATATAGTGTCTGGCCTGAGACACCAGTTGACGGATGACGCTCAGTCCGTCCGGCCCACCGTCGAGAGCCTTACGAGGCTCAAAATTAATCTCCGGTTCCAGAGTCGGGATGACATCGCTCGGAATATACGGCGGATTGCAACAGACCACATCGAACTTGCTCCCATCTCTGACTGCGTCAAAGAGGTCCGAAGCGAGAAAGTCGATGGAAGCTGAAACGCCCAGGTTCTCCGCGTTAAAGCGCGCGGCTTCGAGCGCCAGTGTGTCAATATCCGTGGCAATGATCCGAGCATCACGGTTTTCGAGCGCAACAGACACAGCGACTGCCCCCGATCCGGTACCGATTTCAAGTATGTTTGGAGAAGAGCGCTCCCGTATCTCTTCCAAAACTGCCTCCACGAGCGTTTCCGTATCGGGCCTTGGTATGAGCACTCCCGGTGTGGCCCTTAAACTAAGGGACCAAAACTCCTTGACTCCTCTTATCAGAGCCACAGGTTCCCTCATGGCGCGTCGTCGAATAAGCTCACGATATCGGACGCGTTCCTCATGCCGCAGGGGTCTGTCGAGATTAAGGTAAAGGTGGAGCCGATCCACGCCCAAGCAGTACGCTAGAAGAACTTCTGCGTCAAGTCGGGCAGTAGTGATGCCTTTTTTCCCGAAATACCCCGCCGTCCATTCCAGGACATCTTTGATCGTCCAGCGGGCCGGAATGTTTTGCCGTTCATCCATTTTCGTAAACTACCTGCATCAGCCGCGACTACTATAGTATATTCACAAGGGACAGAAGGAGTCCAATCACAAACAAAAAGACATGCTACAGGATAGGGGACTCAGGTTCATTTCACCAAACGAATTCATGATCGTCTTGACAGAACCCGGTTCCGGCGCTATTTTTGGAGCCCCACCTTTTGATTCAACGGAGATCTCTATGCACATCGTCGTCCTGGTCAAGCAGGTGCCGAACACCACGGAAGTTAGAATAGACCCCAAGACCGGCAACCTCATCCGGGAGGGCGTGGAAAGCATCATTAATCCGGAAGACCGGCACGCGCTGGAAGCCGCTCTCAGTATCAAGGAAATCGTCGGCGGCAAGATTACGGCCCTGACCATGGGGCCGCCGCAAGCGATAGAGGCCGTGTGCGAAGCTATTTCCATGGGTGCTGATCACGGGATATTGCTCACGGATCGCGCTTTTGCGGGCGCGGACACATGGGCAACATCCACGGCGCTGGGGATGGCCTTAAATCGAATTGGTGAGTTTGACCTCGTCATCGCGGGGCGACAGGCCGTGGACGGTGACACGGCTCAAATAGGACCGCAGGTGGCTGAATTCCTAGGGATTCCGCAGCTAACCTACGTGAGAAAACTAGAGGCCGTGGAAGGCAAGGTTATAGTGGAGCGCATGCTCGAGTCCAGCTGTGAACGAATAGAGGCGCTCACACCCGTCCTGGTGACTGTTCTGGCGTCCCTCAACGAACCGCGCCATCCGACCGTTCAAGGCTTACTCTTCGCTACATCGGATCGTGCCCCAATAAAAATTTGGAACGCGGCTGACATCGGTGCGAAAGTCCACGACTTGGGGTTTGCCGGTTCCCTGACCCAAGTGATCAGGACGTTTACTCCCAAAGAGGCTCGGGACACTCGGTACCTGGAGGGGTCTCCAGCTTCCGTGGCCGCAGAGTTGATAAAGGCGCTTCACGAGAAGGAAATCCGCCTCGGAGAGTGAGATGGCCATCCGGATCGATCTTGAAAAATGTAACGCTTGCGGCTTATGCATGCGATCTTGCCCTTATGAAGCGTTGGAAAGCATAGACAAAAAGCCGAGATGGATTGAAGACAGATGCACCCTCTGCGGCGCGTGTCTCGAGTCGTGCAAGTTCGAGGCACTGTCAGGTGACATCCCCGCGCGAGAGCTGCCGGATTTCAGTGGCTATCGCGGCGTCTGGGTTTTCGCGGAACAACACGACAACGTTTTTCATAGGTCAGCCTTCGAGCTTCTGGGCTGTGCGCGACACCTTGCCGATGACCTCGGTGAGGAGGTCGTAGCAACGGCTCTGGGAAGTGACATCAGGGCTCAGGCCCAACAACTGATTCAGTACGGAGCCGACCGGTGCATCCTCGCCGAACATCCGGCCCTTGCCTACTATCAAACCTGCACTTACACCCATGCTCTGAGTGAGCTTATCCGACGGCACAAACCGAACATCCTGCTCATTGCGGCAACCCATCTGGGGAGAGATTTGGCTCCTCGGATGTCTCGAAGGCTTGGCCTGGGCCTGACCGCGGACTGTACGCGTCTTTCCATAGATCCTGAGGAGCGAATACTTCTCCAGACGCGACCGGCTTTCGGCGGCAACATCATGGCAACCATCGTGTCAAGGTTTTCAAGGCCCCAGACTGCGACTGTTCGGCCCGGAATCATGAAAGCCCTCGACCGTGACGCGTCCAAGAATGGTGAAACCCGTGTTGAAGAAATCAACATGGCTGATTGCAAGGAGTTCACAAAGGTCCTCGAATGCGTCATGAGCGAAGACAAAGGTGTGAGTTTGCCGCTGGCAAAGATTATCGTAGCCGGTGGCCGGCCAGTTTGCTCGGACCGAGGCATCGCGGTTCTCAAGGAATTTGCCGATGCAGTGGGTGGCCAGGTCGCGTGCACGCGGGTGGTGGTCGAAGAAGGTTTTCTCCCACAAGAACAACAGGTGGGCCAGACCGGCCAGACTGTCAGACCTGAGGTCTATTTTGCATGCGGAATTTCAGGGGCCGTGCAACACAAAGCGGGCATGGACGGTTCCAGATACGTTGTCGCCATCAACAAGGACCCCGAAGCCCCGATATTTGAAATAGCGGATTTTGCCATTATGGGTGACCTTTTCGAGATCCTTCCTGCACTGACCCGAACGATTCGACAGGACGGGTGATTATGACCGCCCAGCCCGGAACCGCTGAGGACGAATAGTGGAAGCAATTCTGAAGCCAAGGCCGGAGGAAATGATTCGCAAGACATTCGCCCGCTTCGCGGACCAGGAAATAGTCCCAAAGGCGCGTGAGATGGACGAAGCAGAACAGTTCCCACGCTGGATGTTTGAAAAGATAGCCAAGACGGGAGCTTATGGAATACGGTATCCAAGGTCGGTTGGGGGGGCCGGCGGCAACACGGTTCAGTTCTGCACAATGGTAGAAGAGTTGGCACGTGGCTCACTGAGCGTGGCCGCCTTTACTGCCATGCAGTGCTTGATGGGGACAAACTTTCTCTTCGAGTACGGGAACCCGGACCAGCACGAACGCCTGTTCAAGCCGGCTATCCGCGGAGAGAAGGTCGCGTCTTTTGCACTGACAGAGGCTGACGCTGCCACGGACCTGGCAGGGGTCAAGACCACGGCCCGGAGGGACGGAGACTTCTGGATCATTAATGGATCGAAGACGTGGATCACTAATGCTCCCGTGGCCGACTTTTTCACGGTTCTCTGCCAGACTGACAAGACCAAGGGCTTAAGGGGCCTGAACTTCTTTCTCATCGAGCGCAACGCGCCCGGGCTCTATGTGTCCAAGAAGTTCGACAAACTCGGAACTCGTGCCACGGAGATTTCGGAGCTTGCTTTCACGGATGTACGCGTGCCCCCGGAGAACAGGCTGGGGAAAGAGGGACAAGGGGTAGGCAACCTGATGCGGATATTAGCGGTAATTCGGGTAATGACCGGCGCTTTGTCTTTGGGTCTGGCGCGGGCCGCATACGACCAGTCGAAACGTTACGCTCTGGAACGGACGCAGTTTGGAAAAAGAATCGGGAGCTTTCAACTGATTCAGCAGAAGATTGCCAATATGGCGACTGAAATATGGGCCTCTCACCTGATGATTTACAAAGCGGCAGAAATGATCGACCGCGGGGAGCGAACTCTCAAGGAAGCTTCCATGGCCAAGTACTTCGCTTCTGAGGTTGCCTGCCGGGCTTCCGACGAAGCTACGCGTATCTTCGGAGCATACAGCTATTCCATGGAATACGACGTCCAACGCTACTACAGGGATTGCAGATTCCTACTGTTCGGCGGCGGCACTTCAGAAATACTTCAGACCATCATCTCTCGGGAAAGCGGGGTCTATTGAAAAGACCCCCGGCATCTCGATAACAAGCATTTTGCAATTGATTGTTTCCGCGGCAGACCCGGCTCGCCGGTTCTCATGACCCGGTCGACCGGACTCAGATCTATTTCTTTTTTTCCACGTCCAGATCCAACAGTTTTTGAAGCTCTACCTTTATCTGGTCCAGCGGAATCATTGTAGCTTTCCGGGACGTGGTGATTACTTTGCCGCTTACGAGCCCGTATTCCACGGTTTGCGGATAGTGGAAGCGTCTTTTGGAAAGCCTTCTCTTGTCCAGCCAGGGCGCCTGGTGAATCGGAAGATAGAAGGTAAACCGGAAGGGCTCCATGACGATGTGGAAGTGGTACAGGTCAAAATAGCCTTCTTCAAACTCCACTTTGCACTTGGGGGTAAGATACATCCGCACATGATGCTTGTTCCCCCCTGTCTCCGTGTCCCAGCTCTTCTTGGCGTCAGGGGAAAGGTGGTAAATCTCCCTGTCACCACGGCGGACATAGTTCACTGTCAGACAGTTGTGTCCGCTCTTAAATATCTTCTCCAGCACATTGTGCTTGAGGGGAAAGAGGTCTGTACTGGTCTTGGTCTCATGAACCAGAAAGCACAGATAATAGCAAGCCGTGGCTATCTCTTTCTCAGGTGAAGCCAGAGCTTCTATCGCCGCCAGGCTCTCGGCATGGAAACGGACCTTCTCGGGAACGACCGCCTTCGTCTCCTTTGGCTTCCTGGGCCTTTGCGGACGCTGGGGAGGGCCAAAGCGGAATGCTCCTCTGGCTTTGGGAAGAAACGGCTTCAGTCCCTTGTCTTCTCTCTTGTATACGATAATAGGATCCCGTCTGGGAGGCTTCTTGGGCATTGTTTTCTCCTTGGCCTGGATGCGCTTGCCGTGAGAATCGGGCCTATCGCCGGATTCACTGCGTCAACTTTTTACCAGCGGCTAGAATTGATGTCCAGCTTGGGGATTGTCATCTCGACCGACAGTTGGATAAAGGGCTTATACGATACTGCTCCACCCGCCGGTCCGGGAACAACATTGAGGCAAGGTCATCGTGAAAACTCGCCCCGAGCGTTCACCCCTTTTTCCTCCGAATCGGACAATTTATTCGGGGGGACATGCATTCAGGTGGATATCATAACTGAACCAGGAGAACAGCGAACTCACCAAGTCCTCTCTCCTGACTCCTTCATCGTAATAATTCAGATCTAAACGTTTGGTTCACAGGAATCAAGAGAAATCGTACAAATTTCATACTTCCTATCACGACAGAACGTTCCTGGGCCGGCAGATGAGGTTGCACAAAGCTGTTCCTGCAAGATATAAAGAGGGTCGGGAGGCGAAAAAATGGAGATCATGCAAAAGGCCCTCAGTGAGGGGAGACGTACCTTGTCGGAATACGAATCAAAGCTGCTTTTGGCGCGGTACGGCATCCCCGTAACTAGAGAAATGGTCGTTGAGGATGAGACCGACCTCACTTCCGCTGTACGAGAAATAGGCTATCCTCTTGTATTAAAGGGTTGCTCCTCTGAAATCAGCCACAAAACCGAAACAAACATCATACGGCTCGACATCAGGACCGATGAAGAAGCCACGACCGCGTTCCGGCAGATAAAGGCGAACATGAACGGACGCCCCGGCGGCGTTCTCGTTCAAGAGATGGTCAAAGGGCAAAGAGAGCTTATGGCCGGACTCACTCGAGACCCGCAGTTCGGCCCATGTGTCATGTTCGGTCTCGGAGGCATTTTTACCGAAATTCTGAAGGATGTGTCATTTCGACTGGCGCCTCTGAAGCACAGAGACGCTGTGGACATGATGCAAGAAATCAAGGGTCACAAAATCCTCGAAGCCGTTCGCGGCATGGAACCGGCAGATACGGACATGTTGGCTCAGATCCTGATCAGCCTGGGGGACATGGGGGTTGAGAATGACCCGATAAAAGAAATCGATATCAATCCCTTGATAGTCCGGGGAGGAAAACCGGTGGCTGTCGACGCGCTGGTGGTCCTGGGTTAGAGTGAAGCGATAGGAGGCCGGACGTGAAAGTTAGAGAAAATAGATTAAGGTCCTGTCTTCATGTGGCTTCAGCTTTCCCGCTGTCCCATCACTGTCGGCCCTTGTTTGGGTGAAGTGCGCCTCTCAGTACCGTGGTTGACGGCGGGAAGGCGGATAGGTATGCCTAAAAATGCGTATATGAGCCGATAATCTGGCGCAAATCTGCGAATTCACGTTATCGACTCGTTTCGCGGGACGAGTCGATGGCAATTCGCAGTGCCATCGACCATCGGACCGTTAATCAGGGGTGCCCAGATTCTCGAAACGGGTGGTCGCGGAATGGTAATCGTTCACCGGGGAGGTCACAGAGATCGCAGAAGGTTCTGTTTTCTGTACCTTTCTCCCAGCTGAGGCGCAAGGCATTCCGGTCTCTGGGACTGAAGCTAGTGCCAGCCTGACTGGTTACCCGCGGCTTATGTGGGCTTGTAGAAGCCATTTTTTCTCTCTGCGTTCTCGGCGCATCCCGCGTCTCGCGGGACGGTGATCCAGCGCGGATCGCTGGACTGATTGCCCGCTGGACGCTTACGCGCAATAATTCCCGAATATAAAGGAGAAATGAAATATGCGTGCACTGGTATTAGGCGGAGCCGGAGGTATGGGTCAGGGAGTTGCCCGGGACCTGATAAAACAACAACAGGTCACAGATGTTGTCCTGGGTGATTTATACCCGGACCGGGAAAGATTGGCGCCGAAATTAAGCGATAGTGAAAAAGTAACCCTTATCAAGATGGATGTGAACGATCACGACGGCATGGTGAATAGATTCAGGGAAATTGATGTTGTGATTAACTGTGCAGGACCCTTTTACAAGACTGCCGTGCCTGTAGCAAAAGCGGCTGTTGAAGCAAAGGTAAACTACATTGATATCTGTGATGACTTTGAGGGAACCGAGATTCTTTTCAACTCTGAGATAGATAAAATGGCCAGAGAAGCAGGCATCACTGTTCTGACAGGCATGGGCTCTGACCCCGGAACCAACAATGTTCTAGTTAAATGGTATGCAGACCGTCTGGACAGTGTTGATGAGATTTACCTTTATTGGGTAGTCAGCATTGCCGAACTTGCAGGAGCTGCCTGGGACCACAGCCTTCACATGACCCTTGGGAAGATCCCGCAATATCTAAATGGTGAATTGGTCCACTTGGAAGGTGGGACCGAAGAAGTGGCAGAAGAGTTCCTGGAACCCCTTGGCACCTGCCATGTACGCTACGTGGGCCATCCACAGCCTTTAACCATCCCCAAGTACATCAAAGGGGTTAAAAATGTGGTAATCAAAGGCGCACTCATACCCCAATGGGTGGATGAAATGATAAAACAGCAGAAGGGTACTGGCTTTTTGGGCAAAGAACCCATTGACATCAAAGGGACCAGAATAACACCTTATGACCTTGCGCTTAAGCTTTGGGAGACCATTCCGGAAGGAAGAGATAACGGTCCCCAGGCTTCGGGCCTTAAAGTCATTGTCAAAGGGAAAAGAGATGGCAAGAAGATAACCTACACAGCCGATATGGTGGGAAGGATGGCTCCTGGCACAGGACTTCCCGCATCCATTGCAGCGCTCATGATGGATGCAGGTGATGTGACCGAAAAAGGTGTGGTGGCACCTGAAGGCTGCATCGATCCGGACAAATTCCTTGCAGCATTTTTAAAGAGAGGCGCAAGAATCCATCAGACAGAAAAAATTTCATCCATGTTGGAAGTTTAGCGCAAGACAGGAGACTTTCCATGAAAGAGATAGAAAAACTGAACATCACCAAAAGCCGGGAACTGTTTGAAGAGGCGACCGGGCTGGTACCGGGAGGCGTTCTGGGTGCCAGAAAGCCGACCGATTTTATCGACGGAGAGTATCCCATCTTTCTTGAAACCGGCAAAGGCTGCCGCCTGACCGATGTTGACGGCAATGAATTTATTGATTTTCTCTGCGGTTATGGCCCCATCATCCTGGGTTACCGTGAAGAAGAGGTGGATGAAGCGGTTTACAAACAGATAAGAGAGAAAGGATTCTGTTTCACCCTGACCCAAAAATACCAGAACTTGCTGGCAAAAAAGCTGACTGACCTTGTGCCCTCTTCTGAACTGAGCATTTTTTTGAAAACAGGCTCTGATGCAACCACCGCAAGCATTCGTATTGCAAGAGCCTATACAAATAAACTCAAGGTGATGCGCTGCGGTTACCATGGCTGGCATGACTGGTGTGTTGAGATGAAAGGCGGGGTTCCGTCAAAACTTTACGAAGATGTATTTGAATTTCAATACAATAACCTTAACCAGTTGGAAGACCTGATGGCAACCCATGGTGACGAGACCGCTGCCATCATCATGACGCCTTTCGGCCATCCCAACCATCAAAAAATGCAGATACCAAACCCCGGGTTTCTTGAAGGCGTAAGAGAGATTGCTGACAGGTATGGTGCCGTGTTGATCTATGATGAGATCCGTACCTGTTTCAGGCTGTCTATGGGTGGTGCCCAGAAACTCTATGGCGTCACCCCTGACGTGACTGTTCTTGGAAAAGCACTCGCCAACGGATATCCCATCTCTGTTGTGACCGGAAAAAAGGATGTCATGATGGCGGCTGCCCACGAGCTTTTTATTTCCTCAACCTTTTTTCCAAACAGCGATGCCTTTATCGCAGCGCTTAAGACCGTAGAAATCCTTGAGCGGGACAATGTGCTGGACAATATCTGGAAAAAGGGTGAAAGGTTCCTTAAAAATATCCAGGCACTGATTCACAAACATGATGTGGGAGCTGAACTAACCGGCGTGGCCCCCATGTTCTACATCACCTTTAAGAAGGATGAAACAGGCGCACACAAAGGCAAACGTAACGATTTTTATACCCAGCTCATCCGCAGGGGATTCTTTTTCTCACCCTACCATCATGCCTATATCAGCTTTCGGCACACTGAAGAAGACCTGGAATTGACGTCGAATGCAATTGATGAATCCCTGGCCTTTGTAAAGGAAAAATATTAATTAGCACGATCCACCTCAGCCGGAGTAGCCCTTTTTTACCGCTCTTAAAGAGACAGAGGGGGGATTATCTAACCAATTTAAAATCCCCCTGAATCGCCCTTTAGAACAGGAGGGCTTTGAGGCGCTTCCTTCGGCGTAAGGGGCGCCCAAGCCGCGATACCAGCTTTATTGAGCCGCGTATGCGGCTGTGTTGCCCTGTCCTCTATTTCCAGTCTCTCTTTTGAAAGGGATCTGAAGAAGATCTCCCGCGATCCAGGAAGCCTTGATCCTCGGCTTTAAAGCACTTCCCAAGGTCTTCCTTGGTTGGGAGCAAAAAGGAGAGGATGTTGGCAAGGCCCGTCTTTTCCGTCTCCGGGGCTCTCGGATCTCGGGCCACATTTGGAAGGTACAGGGGCTTGGAGACTGCGGGGGGCTTCTGGGACGGAGCAGGTATGTTTACGGCCGTTGCCGGGCTGTTCTGAAAGGACACACCGCCGCTATTTCGCATGGAATCACTGAATTTGGGCTTATCGTCAAATTCCTGAGACCCGGGGCGGAGTTCGGCCGCCCATGCGAGAGATAGGGCAGGAACGGCCAGGAACAGGGCTAGGATAACGATGCTTATCGGCAGGGGTCTTTGCATACCAGCCTCCCTTATCTTTTTTGCATTAGCAGTTGAATTACTTAGATATGTATATATTATATATGCAAACAACATGTAATGTCAATATATTGTTATGTCTTATTAAAGCCAAGACAGGCCATAGATATCGGATTTATAAATCATCATAGAGCTAGAAGATAACGCCTACTTCAGCGCGGTCAACCTTATGATCCTGTTTTCACGCGTGGATAACTCTTTTTTATAAAAAAAACTTGACAAGTAAACCCTATCCTATTAGAAGTTGCCCACCTGCATCAGTCCTACCAAATATCCTTCCTGAGACTCCCGCCAAGCGTCCTACCCGATGCCCCGGAGGGGGTCCCGCCTTTTTTGGACCATAGATTTACTTAAATTAATCAAGCACTAAGCACGCGTCACCATAACTGTAAAAATGATATTTTTCATTCACGGCTTCGTTGTACGCGTGCATGACCAGGTCAGTCCCTCCAAGTGCGCAGACCAACATGAGCAACGTGGATCTCGGCAGATGAAAATTGGTGACCAGGCCCTGCACCACTCTAAATGAGAATCCCGGCATTATGAAAAGTCCAGTCTCCCCTTTTCCCTGCCGCAAGCCCCCATCAACCGTGGCTGCTGATTCCAGCGCTCTCACAGTAGTGGTACCTACCGCTATCACCCGCCGATTCTCTCGGTGAGCATCACCGATAGAATCGGCTGCCTCTTTTGAGATTTCGTAAATTTCCGATTCCATTCGATGGAGCCTGATGTCTTCTTCCCTAACAGGCGTGAAGGTCCCAGGCCCTACCTGCAGGAGGATCTTTGCTATGGTTACACCTTTTTCTTGAAGTTCTTCGAGAAGCTCTTCTGTGAAATGAAGCCCCGCGGTGGGGGCGGCCACCGACCCTGAAACTCTCGCGTAAATGGTCTGGTACCGCTCTAGATCGTCCTCTTTCGTTCGGCCTTCCCCCCGAATGTACGGCGGGAGGGGTGGCCGCCCGTAGCGGTTCAGGAAGCTCAAGAATTCATCCTCCAGCACAGGAAAACGCACACGAACACGACCGGGGCCGACAATTCCTTCCACCGCTAGTTCCGGTCCATCCTCAATTTGAATCGCAGCCCCCTGTCGGAGCCTCTTACTCGACCGAACCAGGCAAGTGCGTACGGCAGTGCTCTCTTGGTCCGCGGTGGCCCTCATTATTGCAGGGTTCAGAACGAGAAGCTCCACAAGTCCACCGGTCAGTTTGCGGCCGGTCAACGAAGCCGGAGTCACCCTGGTTTCGTTAATTACAAGCAGATCTGACGGAAGCAGCAAAGACGGCAGGTCTCTGAAGCGATGGTGTCGGATTTCGCCGGTGGCTCTATGGAGAGCTAATAGTCGGGACTGGTCCCTTATCCGTGCAGGCGTCTGAGCGATAAGCTCCGGAGGGAGTTCATAGGTATAAGTGCTGAGCTGAAAGTCTTCGGGGATGCTCGTGCAGGGCTGAATAGGCGGCGAGTCCTTTGTCTTACGTTCGTCCAGTATCATGCAGAGCCCAGGCCCCTTCGTGCAAGAAACACAATCAAAAGCCCTAGAACGAGCAATGTTCCTCCAACGATCCGGAGGGTGGTGTCGTCTTGCTGGTGCATCATGTTCATGAGGGCTTTCATCTTTTCCGGAAATGCAAAGTACGGCAGGCCCTCAACTACTAACACCATCCCGAGCACGCACAGAAAGAATTCCATGAGTCTATTGTTCCTAAGGATTGATCGAGGTCAAAGGTCCCGTCGGCAGTGGCTTGCTGCGGACGAGATCGCGCACGGCAAGTATTAGCAGGGCAATGTACAGCCCAAAATAAATGATGAACGACATGGGAATCCTGATGCCTGAAAGGTTGAGAAACAGATCCAGAGTCACTGGCGGGACCATGGCTAAGGCAGAAAGCTTGATCGCCTCTCCGTAGGTGAGCGCCGCTGAATAGGATCGGGCCACAAAGTAGGGCAACAGAGCGAAGATTATTGCCTGTATGGGTTTTACAATGAGAAAATAGAGTATGACCACGAGGATAAAGATCCGCGTGACCGTAGGCAAATATTCATCGAAAAGGGCTCGCAGATTGCGGGAATTCAAAACAAGGTCAGGTATCCCCTTCAACGGGATTATTCGAATTTGTCCCTGGCTTTTGGTGACGACACTGTCTCTGGCAAGGACCGCACCCGTCGACACGTCCTTCAAGTAGTCCAAGGCTTCTTTCTGCTTGTCTTCTCGTGTATCCACTACTACCACCAAATCCTTGTCCCCGGTGTCAATAAAGTGAGGCTGCTGCTCTCGAATCGTTGCCTTTCCGTCGCGTATGGTTATCTCGGGAAGCACAGCGTCGTATGTACCCACGACGTATTCCAAAACAGTTTCTACCTTGGGCCAAACCCATGAGAAAAGCCCCCACGCGCTCAACCCCGCGCAGACCAAAAGAACCAACACAACCGCAATAGCAGGAATTTTACAGATAGATCTTGCTGTTCCCATGGCGTCTCTCCTTTCAGATCAATTCGAGCCCACATTTCGGCCAGTCGCTCGCAAGCCCGGTTTAATATTGTGTCACTTGCGGAGGTCCGGCCAAACCAACTCTGACGGTCCTGATGTAACGCGCTCCATTTCACCGCTGTCGGCTCTGATCAGAAGCGCACCGTAAGCATCGATCCCTTCTGCAATGTGGTGCAGACCGTTTCGAGCCAGCCGCGCGTCCCTGTGGGCCCACCTCGTGGCCCAGAGGTAAGGTATGAAGCCGCACCCTTCCCTCTTTACCCGTTCATAGAGTAATTCCATGCGTTCCAGCAGGTCCTTCGCAGTATCCTCCAGGTTCCATTGCCTTCCGGAGCTCAACCGGAGTGAAGTAACAGAGTCTCTTAAATCAGGCGGAAAATCGCCGGACTCTGCATTGACGTTAAGGCCGATCCCGACGATCACGTAGCAGATTTCCCGGTTGCTCAGACTGGCCTCCAGTAGAATTCCCGCTATCTTTCTCCCGTCAACGAGCACGTCATTCGGCCATTTAAGTTGCGCCGGTCGCCCAATACTTGCTTCGACGGTTTCAGCTACACCTATGGAGGTCATCATTCCCAGGAGCGGCGCTTTTTCAGGAGCAAGACGAGGCCGCAATATTATCGACAGAGCGAGGTTTTTCCCTGGGGGAGACACCCATGAATGGCCTGATGTTCCGCGGCCCTTTGTTTGGTTCAATGCCATGATCGCGAGCCCTTCGGGCTCGCCGCGCTTGGCCCATTCTTTTGCCAGATCCTGTGTGGATTCGGCCTCCTGATGAACGATCAACCGCATGGACACCCTTGCAGGTCTATTAAACTCCCTTGAGGCTTCGCATCTTTTCCAGGCCCTCACCGAGACCGGCCAGCTTTGCCGACAATGCCGATTGCCTGTCTTTTTGCTTTTGAACCGCTTCAGGGTTCGCTTTAGCCATAAAGTCGGCATTTGACAGCTTCTTGTCAGCTGCTTCCAGGTTCCTGGACGCCTTGGTCAACTCTTTCGTGAGTCTTGCTATTTCTGCATCAGGATCCACAATGCCTTCGAGGGGGACAAAGATGCGCATCTCCCCAATGACCGCTGTCGCGGACATGCGGGGTGTTTCTCGATTTTCCCCTGGATTTCCCAGGCTCAACTCTGACACTCTTCCAAGTGAACCGATCATATGTCGATTCGCGTCCACGAGCCCGCGTTCTTCCTCCGAAGAAGGCGCCACCACGGCGTGGAGTGCTTTAGCGGGTGGCAGGTTCATTTCGGCTCTGATGTTACGCACTCCACTGATAATGCCCATGAGGATGCCCATGTCTCGCTCGGCATTCGGATCTATCCTTGATGGATCGACCTCGGGGAATGGCCCGCTCATGATGCTGGGTCGAGAGGTATTGATCTGCGATGCAATTTCCTCCGTAATGAACGGGATGAATGGGTGAAGCAGGCACATAAGCGAGTCGAGCACGTGGCGCAGGACCACCGCTGACCGCTGGGACGCTTGAGGATCAGAGCCGCTCAGCGGGATCTTGGCCTCTTCGATGTACCAGTCGCAGAATTCATGCCAGGTAAAATGATAGAGCGCTTGAGCCGCATCGTTGAAGCGGTACCCCTCTATTGCCTCGCGAGTTTCCTGGACGGTCCTGTTCAGACGGGAAAGTATCCATCTTTCGGGAAGGGAGAGCGACTGCCCGAGCGCAGGCTCGAGATCTTGGCTTAGGTCGGCAATATAAGGCAAGGAGAAGCGGGCCGCATTCCAGAGCTTGTTCATAAAATTGCGATATCCCTCAATACGAGTCTCTGACAGACGAATATCCCGCCCCTGGGCCGCAAGCGCGGCCAGGGTAAATCGAAAAGCGTCCGT
>JBKQMK010000337.1:0-4682 GCA_052146735.1 Desulfomonilaceae bacterium
TCTGGCGCATTGAACATGCGCTCGGTGCGGACCAAACCTATACCAACCGCTCCGTACGAGCGTGCCCGCTCCGCATCATCCGGCGTATCTGCATTGGCAAAGACACGCAATCTGGCCAGATCGTCAGCCCAGCCCAGGAGAGTTTTGAGCTCTGCACTGAACACAGGATCGACGGTGGCGATTTCCCCCAGATAAACGTTGCCGCTGGCCCCGTCGAGGGTGATTACTTCACCCTCATGAATGATCATCTCGCCCACTTGGGCCTGTCGATGCGCCACGTCTACGGATATCCCCTCCGCGCCGGCTACACACGGTTTACCCATCCCACGAGCCACGACAGCGGCATGAGACGTTTTTCCTCCTCGACTGGTCAATATGCCCCGGGAAGCGAAGAATCCGTGTATATCCTCGGGCTTGGTTTCCTCCCGGACCAGGATCACTTTCTCACCGGCTCTTCCCAACGCCTCGGCGCGGTCGGCATCGAATATACATTTGCCGGAGGCAGCCCCCGGCGAAGCAGGGAGGCCTTGAGCCAGCGGATCAGCCGCAAAGTTGGGATCCAGACGAGGATAAAGGAGCTGTTCTAGATGCTCCGGATTGATCCTGAGAAGCGCTTCTTCTTTACTAAGCAGACCTTCCTCGACCATCTCCACTGACGTGCGAACCATAGCCGCGGCATTCATCTTACCGTTGCGGGTCTGCAGGCAGTATAGAATGCCTTTTTCAATGGTAAATTCAAAGTCCTGTACCTCGCGATAGTGCTTTTCAAGCTTATCTCGAAGGTTTTCCAGTTGACCATAGATTTCCGGCATCTCCACCGCCATGGCCTGGATCGGCTTCGGTGTCCGTATGCCTGCAACAACATCTTCTCCCTGGGCATTGATCAGGTACTCGCCGAACATCTTGTTTTCCCCGTTGGCAGGGTCGCGCGTGAACCCCACTCCCGTACCGCTTTCGCTACCCA
The DNA here is from genome assembly GCA_052146735.1 of Desulfomonilaceae bacterium. Classification (GTDB taxonomy): domain Bacteria; phylum Desulfobacterota; class Desulfomonilia; order Desulfomonilales; family Desulfomonilaceae; genus CAWBBA01. The sequence continues at coordinate 965 of JBKQMK010000337.1, forward strand.
TGTTTCCGAAGACCATAGCCACGATGTTGCACGCCGTACCATTAGCCTGATCCGGCGATATGTTGAACTCGCGGCGATAGTCTATGGCGCGTTTTCCCATCCACGAGCCGAACACTGCCTTCACGGCTATAGCGAGCTGCTCCCAGACATCCTCAGGGAATGACTTTGATGTCTGTTCTTCAACTACCCGGTGGAAAAGCCTGCAGACCTCCTTCAGGTCATCAGCTTTCAGATCCAAGTCGGATGTGACTCTTGCTCGAACCTTTACGGCCTGTAGAGCCTCGTCAAAATGTTCGTCCGAGACACCCATGGCTACTTTGCCGAAAAGCTGAATAAAACGACGATAAGCGTCGTACGCGAATCTCTCGTTCCCGCTTTGTTTCGTGAGGCCACTGAGAGTGCCGGAATTCAAGCCTAAGTTGAGGATAGTGTCCATCATGCCCGGCATCGAGAGCGCCGATCCAGACCGTACGGAGACAAGCAAAGGCTTCTCAACGTCACCAAAGCCCTTACCTGTTGCGCTTTCGACTGCCATGATGTGTTCTTTCACTTCATCCATGAGTCCCGCGGGAAGATTTCCGTCCGGTGATTCCAGGTAGGCCAAGCAGGCCTGGGTGCTGATCACGAAGCCAGGTGGCACGTTGATGCCTATCTGGGTCATCTCGCAAAGATTGGCACCCTTGCCTCCGAGTAGCTTCTTGTCCTTGCCGTCCCCTTCTTCAAAAGAGAAAACATATTTGTGTTGCATTTCATCTCTCCGTAACCATCTTCGATGGTTTTATACTGTTGCTGAAGTCCACAGCGTTCAACATCAAAGAGCTGTAGATATTTGGTTTGCGGTCTAAACAATGGGCTAACGAATGTTATCACAGCCCCTACCGTTACAACCACTAACGGCGAAAACAGCAGATCATTCCCCTCAATATTTCTTTCAGTATTAGATGAGCGCGTCAGACAACTGCGTTAGTACCGACCTCGTCTGAAACCTTCTCTAAACAGCCACATGCTACTTCTACAGCAAGTTGCCCAGTCGGGAATGTTTAACTATGCCATGGCTCTGTGAAGACGGCAAATGATGGCCGCCAGCCCCTCCGAATTAACAAACCGGGCATCCTTTCGGCGTTGCGTCAGCCCTTCACCCTGAAACTTTAGGTGCGCTAATACGGGTTCGTCTGGGATTAACATTACCTTGGCCAGACTGTCAAGCCTGTCAAGAACTATTGTGAAGATCTCCAAGAGTTCATCTTGGCTCCTGCCGCGAGGGCACATCCGTTCGGCAGATTTTATCCCACAATAGTCCCACGTGTTCCTAAACATGAGGCCAATGCGTTCAAGGCTGCTTGGAAGCGGGACAACTGTCGTAAAGGCGTCCTTACAGTTGACTGAACCTGGACCACAGACGCGGGAGGTCACAAACCGGTCGTGCTGGCGAATCTCCTGGGCAAAATGTTGGCAGAACTCAATCTTCGAGTTCCGGAACATGACATTTGCCAGATATGGACCACGATGAGCTGGACAATCTCCGGCTATGTTGGTAAAGGAAGAAGATCTAAAATCACGTGTGAACACGCAATGGCCGCTACTCATCTGTAACAATCCTCGGTAGAATCCAATGGCTTGGCCTCGATGAAGGCAGTGCAGGCTACATTCTCGCGAGGTAATGAGATTTGCGGAAAGGTGGTATGCAATGGATGCATTTTTGAGCGCCGTGTCAGCGAATAATCTGGAGGATGTGAAGTATCTTCTTGCTCAGGGGGCGGACGTTAACTCCGCGGATGAAGACGGCAAGACTTCTCTGATGATTGCTGCGACTCTGTGCCAAGACAGCATGGTAAAATTACTCCTCTCAAATGGAGCCGACGTAAACGCTGTTACGGAAACTGGTTGGACAGCCACGCACTGGGCATCGTCCATGGGTTGTGGGCCAACGGTGGGGCTCTTGCTCGACCACGGAGCTGATCCCAATGTGAGGGATAAGTACGGGGCGACCCCATTGATGAAAGCAAGCCGCAGGGTCCATTACACAGTGGTGACTCACCTTATGAATAAGGGAGCAGACATCAACGCACTGGACGATTTCCATTCCACGGCCCTCAATAGGGCCTGTCGTGCCGGGGGCGTGCTGCTGGTCAAGCAGCTTCTCGAATATGGGGCTGATCCGGAGATAGGGGACACGTATGGTGCCACGGATCTCATCACTGCCTCGGCAAACGGACAACGGGACATCGTCGAACTTTTGCTCCGGCACGGGGTAGACGTCCAAGCAAAAGACCACCACGGTTGGACGGCCATCATGTGGGCAGTATCAGCCAATCATGGCAAAGTGGTGGCCTTACTGGAAGAGTACGGAGCGTAAATCGGGGGCGATGACGCAGGACGATGGCGTCAAGAAGATTAAAGATGCCATCTCCCGAGTGAACGTTTCCTGGCCGGAGCTTCGCCCCAAGGCAATCCCTGTAGCTAGTGAAGGCAAACAAGGGACGGAAGCAGGTCGTGCCGAAATGACCATTGAAGGCCGCCTGCACCTGCTTTCCGTGCGGCGGGTCTTCCGTTGAATCAACGTCCACGATCAGCCACTGCTTCTTCTTTCTCTTCATCAGCGGGTCATTCGACCTTACAAGGGCTTCTTCGAGAGCCTTCAGTCAGTCCTTACTGCCGAGGATTTTATTCTAAAGTCTGGACACCATAGACTGACCAGCACCGGCATAATGTTCTTTTTATAGCCTGAGCCCAAAAACTGGTCCAGGTTCTGAGTTAGTATAGAGTAAGACCTGGGCTAAATAGGGAGGTCAGAATGAAACGGAATCGTTTTACACTGGAAGGTGGCGCTTCTTGCCGGCCTGTTGCATGTAGATCAAAGCGGAGCGGATACGCTTGCGAGAACACGGTTGCCCACCTGATCCTTTTTGCTCGATTCATGACCAGGTTCGGGAAGGATAACGACAACTCTCGGGCCCGCGAGCATGTTCAGAAAATGTTCAGGTTTTTTTGAACTCACACGCACTGAGACATACTGAGAATAATCAACTATGCTTGAAATCGTTGAAGGATTCGGCTGAGGCGTTGGTTTATTTGGTGGTGTTTTTGCCTTCACACAGCAGTGCTCTGAACCGGTGATGATGTGATCGAAGACGCCAAATGGATAGGAAAGGGTTAGGAGCAAGGATAGGGTAGGGGACCTTCGGCTATGCTCACATTTTGCTCTCACTGTAAGAGACTGAGAGGGACTGAAACGGACTGAAAAGGATCGACAGGGACTGAAATCGTTTGGGTTTTGGGGTAGACCGTTGAAATTACTATGGCCGACATCGGCCTGTCACGCCGGAGGTCGCGAGTTCGAGTCTCGTCGCTCCCGCCACTAAAAGTTAATCATAACAGGAGATTGGAGAAAATCTCCTCGCTCCTGTTTTTTCCGAAGACCATACCTTGTTAACAAATTGTTAACATTTTTCCCGAAGGAGGTATCAGCTCTTTCGGGTTTTTCTTTTTGGACTCTGAGACCAAGATCTCTGTGTCGCCGTTTTGAAAGCTCACCTTGTCTATCTCTCGGACCAAATCCGCGTCGCTGATCCTACCGTAACGCTCGGCAACAGTTTTTCCTCTGAACCAATGACCCATGATGCTCTCTCGAATCTCAGGTTCCATGCCTGACCGCATAGCGTTCGTCTTCCATGTATGCCGCAGGTCATGGAGTCTGGGTGCCTGATCAAATCCAAGC
>JBKQMK010000338.1:0-4130 GCA_052146735.1 Desulfomonilaceae bacterium
TTGGTAGCCTGCGGGACGCGGGGTGAAACCCATGGTTGGCAGGCCCATTGAGATCTATCCAGACAAAACTATTGGCCTTCATACAAGGACGACACCCCTTTTCACCTGCTCCCAAATTCGTGCATCCGCCTCTCATCCGCGGCTTCTCCGATTTCTCGCCTCCAATCAACAGGAATCTGGGATACTCCTCGGCCTTCGCGGCGATAAAGGAGAAAACCTTTCTCGAGACCGAATCGGTACAAGTCCCGTGTGATCGCGACATCGTCCCGGCAATATTGCTCGATCAAGTCCATCTTCCCTTCTCGGAACCATCGGGCAGCGTCCAGGCCGTGGCCGGATTTTTTCCTTCCCAGTGTGATCTCGGCCAAATGGTCCAGCTTTAAGCGAAAGCCCAGTGAGGCTTTGACATGCAGAAGAATGTCCAGGTTCGGCAGGGCCCGCAAGCGTTCGGAAGAATATGCGCTCAGGACCTCGTAGTCGAACCCCACGTGATTGAAGCCAACCACCAGATCAGCCCCTTTGAGGAGCTTTATCAATTCTGAGACATTATTCTCGGTAAACGTGATGAAACCGTCTTCTTCAGTGTGGGCGACTGCCAGCGAGAGGCGCATCTTGGAAATGTTTTTCCATCCGCCGACCTCTTGAGCAAGCTTCTGGGTTTCCACGTCAAATACCACGACTCTTTTCGGCCCCTGTAGCAACTCTTTCCTTGAATCTTCTGGATCTGTCGCGGGCTTAGGCACCTCTTCAAACGACAAAGTGATCTCTGAGCTGCCCGAAGACTCCTTCACGGTTCTTTTGAGCCTCGGGACTGCCACTCTCTTGCTACCGGGGGATTTTGACAGAGTCCCTAGGCCGGGAGCGGTTTCCATGTCAGGTCTCTCGGTTTTCACATTATTTTCCTTTCTGTGACGTAGTAAGTCCTTTTGTTCAGACATATCGCTCTGAAGATCGGGGAATATAAGCGGCCGAGCGGGCTTTGAGGGGGTTTTCAGCTTTGTCTCCGCTTTCGAGGTAAGAAACGCCGTGTCCGGGTGCAGGAGGAACTCGAGCGTCGCCAGACAGGCTTTCTTATCCAGAGGCTTGTTTCCCGAACCGCATTTGGGTGAATGTATGCAAGAGGGGCAGCCCGCTTCACACGGGCATTTCTCTACAAGGAGGCGGGTCTTCTCCAGAAGTTCTTCAATCACCTCAAACGCGCGATGCGAGAGCCCCACTCCGCCTGGGTGGCCGTCGTATATAAACACTGCGGCCCGGCAGACCTGTTCATGTTCCGGTGTGCTGATCCCTCCTATGTCATCCCGGTCGCAAAGGGCAAAGAGAGGAAACATTGAGATCGCGGCATGTTCCATCGCGTGAATGCCGCCCATGAAATGAAGACCGGCGCTTTGAATTGCATCCTTGACCTTATCCGGGATTTCGATCCAGATGCCGACTGTCTCGAAGTGCAGAGGGGGGAGATCCAGGTCCACCATGCCGATGAGTTCCTGACCGGAAGACCGGCGCTTCTCGTACCCCACAATGTGTGTAGTTACCTTGAGTCTCCCCTCTCTCACCGTAAAGCCGGGGAATTCCCGTGTTCGAATCGGCGTTCCTAGTATCTTTGTGTCTTTTTCATTGAGGGCCCGAGTGTAATAACTGAGATTAGAGGGCTTCACAAGCACGTTTCGGCGCTGCAGGTCCAGCTTCGTAACCACATACTGCCTGGTGCGGTGGAGGTAAACTGCCCCCTCGTGGCATTCCGTGAACGCACGCATGCCCGATGAGCTTCCAATCAAAGTTTTCCTGTCTTCCAAGAAGATCGCGTAAGACTCGCCTATTCCTCGCAGGTCAACGCCACGATGGGGCCGTCTCGAAGCCGAGCGCCATGAGCCGTCCCCGCCGCGATAGAGAGCGCCCTCCTTTTCGAGTTCCTCCAGGGCCGTTTGGATCTCAGGCTGTCGGCTCCATTCTTCTTCAGGAAAAATAGGTGTTTCAGCCGCGGCGCATGGGAGGTGCCGTTTAAGGACCTCATTGTTGAAGGGATCCAAGATCGCTTCTTCGCAGGAGCGTTCGAAAAAATCCCTGGGATTCCTCAAGAAATATTGGTCCAGCGCGTCGTTCCCCGCAAGCATCACAATGGCGCTGGGCCGTCCGGCCCGGCCCACTCGACCGCCCCTCTGCCACGTATTGATAATGGTTCCGGGGTATCCCACGAGCAGGCAAAGATCCAGTCCACCAACGTCGATCCCCATTTCCAGGGCTGAGGTGGAGATCACCCCGTCCATCTCTCCCGAAAACAACTTCGCTTCTATGTACCGACGTTCTTCGGGGAGAAAGCCAGCCCGGTAAGAGCTAATACGGTTCTTTAAGTGCGGGGCATCGTGCAACACCCATGTGGTGATCAACTCTGTGACCTTCCGCGCTCGCGTGAACACGATGGTTTTAAGGCCTGACTCCAGCGCCCTGACAAAGAGTCGTGCGGCAATGGTATTCGGGCTTAAGACCGGATTCAGAAAGATAAAATGACGCTTCGATGTAGGCGCCCCCGATCGATCTATGACAGCGGGTTCGCGGCCGATCAGTCTTGAAACGAATGAGCCCGGATTGGCCACTGTCCCGGAGCAGGCGATGAATTGCGGTCTCGCCCCGTAGCGAGCGCACACACGCAACGTGCGCAGCAGCACCTGAGCAATATGGCTGCCGAAAATCCCCTTGTACGTGTGTACTTCGTCCAGCACAATGAAGCACAGGTGTGAGAAAAAATCTCTCCAGATATCGTGAAACGCGAGAAGTCCGAGGTGGAGCATGTCCGGATTGGTGACTAGCACCCGTGGAGGGTGGCTCCTAATCTTACGGCGCTCCGATTCGGAGGTGTCCCCGTCGTACACCGCAGCGGTCAGGCCCGAGTCGCCTGCCAGAGTTAAGAATGCATCTCTCTGATCCCTCTCAAGCGCCTTCAAAGGAAACAGCAAGAGGGCACACGCTTCCGGGTCTCTTGTGAGGCGGTCCAGGACGGGTATCTGGTACGCGAGGGTCTTTCCGCTTGCGGTGCTGGTCGACAGAACCGTGTCCTTCCCCTGAAGGCAGAATTCAATAGCTGCCGCTTGATGGAAATAGAGAGAAGCGATCCCGGACGAACGGACCAAATTTACAACGCGTGGATCCAAGCCCGCGGGAATTGCTGCAAACTCAGGAGGCTTTTCAGGCAAGATCTCGTGATGGCTCAGGTTCCAGTCGTAATTGCGCGGGTTGCATAACCATTCAAGGAATGAGTCTAGCACAATCTTTCCAATGATGTCAGGCAGATATCTGCATTTTGGTGTAAACGGTCCAGATCATACTCGGCATTGTTGCACAGTGTCAACCGTGGAATCGGGCATGACAATTTTTTGTGGCGGAGGGACTCGGAATCAATATTCAGCTCCTTCTGGAAGCCGCTATTCAGTGACGAGAATACTGCGGTTTCACGGATATCCTCGGAGCATCAGTAGGGCCGGCATCCTGCCGGTCCATGGTGCGGACCGGCAGGATGCCGGCCTACTATTACATTCGAAGGCTCACTGTGGGTTTCCCTTGCGCAACCATAGTATTCCGACTTGGAAAGCGTGATTTCTTCACAAAATGCGCGACATGTGCCAAATTGTTCTTTGTTCGCTGATTCCTGGGCTCCGGTTTCAGAACCGCTTGAGGCTTAGGGTAGGAAATAGTCATGTCCACTTCCATGCGCCGTGCAACAGTGACAATCCCCCTTCTGGTCGTATTCGCCGCGTTGGCGGCCTTTTTCGGCCTGTCTCAGGTCGCTCGGGCTGAAGACCAAATGAATCCCAATCCGCAGCCGCGGACAATTTCAATAACCCTGGGTAATCAAACTATCAGCGCTGTAGTGGCTGACACTGACGCTTCAAGAAGGGAGGGCCTGCTTGGATGGGGTCATATAACTGAAGAGACCGGAATGTTGCTTGATTTCGCGATGGAAGGGCAATACGCGATCCACATGCAGGGGATGAAGTTCCCCATTGACGCGGTTTGGATAGATGCTAACGGCTTAATCAAACTGATTTATGACGACATAACGCCTAACTCGGGCTTGATTTACCCCTCCATGTTTCCCAGCCGATACTGCCTGGAGATCAAGGCGGGCTTTTGCA
>JBKQMK010000339.1:0-5020 GCA_052146735.1 Desulfomonilaceae bacterium
GCAGCGACCGTAGCTGACCAGGCGGAAGCGAGCAGCTCTGAAGAGCCCGGTGCGGTAATACCGCACGCCGGGATCTGTGAGGGGGCGGTCGGGTAACCGGCCGTCCTACCTCGCTTACTATATGTTATATAGGTAGACAAAATTACAAACCAAGACTTCGGACATGAACCGGCGAATGACGGGGAGGTCTGGACCAAAGAATTGATCAGAACGGCATCCTCATACTCAGATATTCCTCATAGTTCTTAGATTGTTTCTTGCCACGCCATAAGACCGATCCACACCGGGCGGTTACCACTGAGATTTTCATAGAAGGGTCTTTATTTTCAATCTGCAGACGGCAGATCTAGCCTCGTTTGAGCTCCATCTGTTTATCTGCCCAGCCGTGTAGCGAAACTGCGATCAAGGTAAGGCGCTGCACTTACTAGAGGAATAATGGGAAAAGGCAAAGCAATGTCCAGAGTCGAGCAACTACTGGAAAGTACAAGAGAGGCATCCATGAGGATAGATGACCTCATAGATTTATTCGTGACAGGAGATTTCGGAACAGGAACTCCTGACAAAACGGCTTCTGTAGAAAAGAATTTGGAGTCGATCTCCAAAAAAGTAACCAGAGCGGCAGACTGCCTGGAGCGTGCTTTGGAAATCTTCGACGGTGATCGTTACCTCGAATGGCTACTCAAAGTGCCGGCCAACTCTCCGATCTTTGAACAACGCCGGGCGCAAGTTCGGATTCAAAGACCGGCAAAATCCAATTACTGAGGTGAACACAATGGAGACGATGAATCCAAAAGAAATAAAAACACACAAGAGCTTCGAAGCCTTGTTTCCGATAAGACCTGAACTGCTGGAAACGATAGAAGAGGGTATGAAGCTTTGGGAATACGATGAGTCGCAGCCGATTGTTCTAGCCACATGGGAGGGACAAGATGAGCCTGTATGCATTGACGGGCACACCCGCTTGCTCGCCGCCATGAATGCGGGAATCATGGAAGTACCCGTTTACACATATGACTATACTAGTGAAGCGGCAGCCATAGAGCACGCAATCGAGCTTCAGTGCCATCGCCGTAACCTGACCGATGCAGAACTCTTTCGCCTCATGGAGATTACCGACAAGCGTTGTGTCCCTGAACGAAACGAAAACGGGGAATTTGCGGGAGCGCCAAACGGCGCAGCCGGTAAGTCATCAGAAGTGACTGCAGAATTACTGGGTATCAGCTCCCGCAAGGTGGAGCGGATGCGGACGATACTGGATCACGGAGATGCGAAAACAGTGGAAGCTGTAAGAAATGATGAGATGAGTGTGAACAAGGGATATGAGCAGACGCAGAAGAAGAGGAAATCAACCAAGGAGAAAACCGCTCCGCTGGAGGACAACGATGGCGATGCAGCTTCGGATTCTCCGCCTGCTTTACCCGCTCCTAATGAAGAGGAAACGGTTGCATCAGAGGATGCCGAGTCCGAGCCTGTGGATGATATAACCGTCACCCTTGCGCCGAAACACTACCGGGCACTGAAGGACTTGGGCGGGTCAATAGAAGACCATGTTGCAAAGGCCATTGAAAAGTACGTCCAGTCCTCAGGAAATCCCGATGCTCACGAGGACACGTGCACAGACTTGGACGAGGAGGAAGAAGAATATGATGACGGAGAAGAAGATTTATGAGAAGGCGGCATGAATACAGTGCCGGAGACTTTTCTTCCTAAGTGAGCACTCCAGTGGGAGAGTCATATATTTGAAAGGAAAATTGATAAAGTGGCATTTTTGAACCAGATTTTTACGTAGTTTTCCGATCCTTTTTCGCCACCCCATAAGACCGATCCATACCGCGAGCTCCATGACGGGACGCGGGTCAGAACGGTTGCCGAGAACACAACGTACAATTCTATTTCACAATTAAGCCGAGGTCACCTCGGCCCATATCAAACACGAGTGCTGCCGGGGCTCATTACTCAACATGGGACTTGGCGGTACTCAAGAGGAAAACAATGACTAAGAATGAAAGAATAAACAAGATGCATACGCAAATTTTGAATCTCAGATCAGCCACAATAGTCTGTGGCACGGTAGTCCACTATTTTCCCGCATGCGCTAAACCAGAGGGCAGTAAGTTAGGGTGTCCAGAAGGCAGGGCCGCCCTGCAGCAGCTCTACGAGGACATGTACGAAGTCTTGGTGTTTGCGAGGATGGCTCTTGCCGCAGTCTTTCATCCCAACCCTGAAGGGTGGGACTTCCTGTGGAGTCTGACGGAGTATACCAGGTGCGTACAGAAAGGCATTGCGAAGTTGTGGCAGGCCATTTACTGCGACCTGGAGGAATTCACCAAATGTTGTGGCGAAATGGATAGCGACATGATGGAGGCGCTCGGGACCGACTTCAGTGAGGAAGAATGGGGAGTTCTAACGGCCAAAGGAGCTTGGCAAAACGCACGGCGTCTTCCCCAGGTCTTGCATCTTCTGACCTACCTTGAAGACCAGATAGCGAAGCAGTTCGATTCGCTTGACGCAGTTATCTATAGCGGGGTGTTGGGGGATTGTGAGCTCGGTAATTGGACTGAGCAGAAGAAAGGTGCAACTGCTTAGTGTTTGAGGCCCCAGCCCGCTGCTACCTTCAGCAACCAGGGGGGGGGCACAAGGCGGGTGTAGTCCCGCAGAGAAGACAATGGGACCTTACCATCATTATTCAATTGGAGGACAGTCGCAGCTTCACGAGGAACATAGAGCAAATGGGTTGGTCAATCCCGAATCCGCCTCAGCTCGATGGTCACAGCATTTGTTTTGTCCATGCAGTCCAGCTCAACAACGTCCGGATTCCCCCACTCCGATGGAAATCCGCCACCAAATTGGAGCATGATGATGTAAGGGAAGGCTTGGTGGTACAAGAAGCCACAGAGCCCACCAGCGTGATGCCCGTCGAGTTCTATTTCATCCCCCGTTTGGTGCCCGGCATGGCAATATCCTTTTACTGCTTTTATTGTCCCGAGCACCCGATAGCCAACTCTAGGTGCTTCTGCCATAGTACACCTCCTCTTCAGTCTATTCCCGGACCTTTCTTCATTGATACGCTGGCCGAGTGTTTTCCGGACCCTATATCCGTCCGCTTTCGACACCGGACAAGACCCATTCCCTTCCAGGTCATCACGACTTCGCCATGCTGGTTCAGTACCTCAACGAGCGAGCGAGTCGTGCCTTGACCAGGTTTCGAGCGGGAGAGCTTAGCCTCAATAACAGTGACGCGGATCGAAAGAGTGTCACCAGGACGAACAGGCTTGCGCCAACGCACCTCGTCTACACCAGGTGAACCTAAACTGGCCACCTTTGAAACGTAATTGTCAACCAGAAGCCGCATGGCCAAGCTCGCTGTGTGCCAGCCGCTGGCGATCAATCCTCCAAATGCGGTCTGCTTCGCCTTCTCCGGATCTATGTGAAAGGACTGGGGATCGAAGCGCCGGGCGAATTCGATAATTTCATCTTGTTCGATGGTAATGGAACCGAACTCGTGAACGGCTCCGGGCAGATAATCCTCGAAATACCTGTCTTCTTGTGGAGTTGTGAATGTCATGACGGTACTAAAACTCCTTACGTAACCACTGTGGCGATCTCACGTCGATGTCCGTCAGTTTTTGATCGTCAGAGTCTTTGGGGTCTTCCCTTGAGTTCATTGCGGCGTTCGACACTTGAATAGTTGCCGCTCACCTTAACACAGGCAAGGCATTCGGAGGAATCGTGTTTCCTGTGGGCATAATCGGCCGCGAGATTCGTCCTATAAGGGGTCTAGAATCGATCCTGAGCTACGTTACGGATTGGGGTATGTCGTAGCATGGCCGTTTTTCGAAGATTTGGAACGGAAGCTGGTCAGAACTCCCTTTTACATGCACTGGGACTCGTTAGATTCCACCATCAGTTTCGGAGTGCAGTGCTCTCGGTCGATCAGTTTGAGGAACTTGCTTATCAGGTTCGTCGGGAGATCATCCTTTTCGGTTCTGGTCAGGCCGGAGAGTGGAACCTGGCCACCGGCCATTTCCCTGTGGCCGCCGGCCGACCCGGCTCTACCCAGCACTTTTCGCAGCACCACGCCAGCCCGGTACGTGTGGGATGTGGACCTGATGGACAGGATCAAAAGGTTCTTGTGCTCGCCCATACAGAGAGACCAGCTCACCCCGTGAACGCGGAGCAACAAGTCGGCCAGTTCGGGAATTATGGCCGAAGAACGGATCTTTCCGAGACTGGAAACGGCAGCGTCCCGGAAGATAAGGGTGCTGGACAGGCCTTTGACGTAATCCTCGAAAAACTCCCTCGGCAGGGGCGGTTTTTCGATCCATCCGACGACCCGAGGGTTGGCGTATGACGACAGGTAAATGAATGCGTTGAAGTCTGTCTTCGTTGCCCCGCGGCCGAGGGTATTGGTGTCGGTCTTAATACCGTACAGTAGAGCATTGGCCACCGACCTGGTCGGGGTAAGCTCCGAGGCCAAGAGGTATTCCGTGATGATAGTGGACGTGGCCCCGTAATGGGGACGCACATCGTGAAAGGCGGCCTTCTGCGACAGTCTGCGAAGCGGATGGTGATCGATGACGATGGTCGGCGGCTCGCCTCGCTGGCCCATCAAGCTGTTCCCTGTTCCGGGTTGGGCGTCGATGAGGGCGATGGCGTAAAATTTCGACGGCTCGACGCGGCTGAACTGCTGGAGCTTGATCCTCAGCCTCTGGATCATAGCTTTGTTTTCAGCCCGGGTGACCACCCCTCCGTAACCCAAGACGGAACGCACACCGAATCTCTTGCTCAAGAGGAAGCGGAATCCGAACGCGCTTGCTATGGAGTCCGGATCAGGATTGTTGTGGCATAGGAGCAGAACCCGCCGGTGGCCCGCACCGCGAAGCACGGAGGCAAGTTCCTCCAGCTTGGCTAGGGACTTCGTAAGATCAAGCTTCTGCGAGGTCATCAGATTTCACCGTTTCAAGATGGAAAATCCGGACGCGATAGAAATCAAGATACCGCCCCTGTACCACAATTTGTG
>JBKQMK010000340.1:0-5530 GCA_052146735.1 Desulfomonilaceae bacterium
CCGCCCTCTGCCCAGGAAGTTGCTACGGTGACGATCCAGCCACAGGAAATCCTCCTGACGACCGAATTGCCAGGCCGCACGGCCGCGCATATCGTCGCGGAAATTCGCCCCCAGGTCAATGGCATCATTCAGAAACGCCTGTTTACGGAAGGTTCCGATGTCAAGGCCGACCATGTGCTGTATCAGATCGATCCTGCCCCCTTTCAGGCAGCGCTCGACAGTGCGAGGGCTGCCCTTGGGAAATCAGAGGCCAATCTGGTTGTGACCCGATTGAGGTTCGAACGATACAAGGGATTACTCGCCGAAAAAGCGGTCAGCCAGCAGGACTATGACGACAGGGAAGCATTGCTGAAACAGGCCGAAGCCGACATCGAGTTCTGCAAGGCCGCGGTTGAGACGGCCCGCATCAATCTAGACTACACCCGTGTCACCGCTCCCATCTCGGGACGTATCGGCAAGTCCAACGTGACGGACGGTGCTCTAGTAACGGCGTATCAGCCCCTACCTTTGGCAACGATTCAGCAACTGGATCCCATTTACGTGGATGTAACACAATCCACTACCGAACTTCTACGACTAAAGCGCCGCCTGGAGAACAATCGCCTTCATCAAAATGGAACCAACCAGAACACAGTCAAGGCCATCCTGGAGGACGGCACAGAATATCAATTGAAAGGGAGCCTTCAGTTTCGAGATATCACGGTGGATCCCACCACCGGTTCAGTCGTCCTGCGGGCTGTCTTTCCAAATCCGGAAGGGGTTCTCCTGCCGGGTATGTTCGTCCGTGCAGTCTTGAGAGAAGGCACAAATGAGCAGGCCATCCTTATTCCGCAGCAGGCGGTCTCGCGCGATCCAAAGGGGAATCCGATTGCCCTCATTGTGGACGATGAAGGCAAGATCCAACAGCGCATGCTCATTCTCGATCGCGCCATCGGCGACAAGTGGCTCGTCTCGTCGGGTCTTGCATCCGGTGATCGCGTTGTCGTCGAGGGTACGCAGAAAGTTCGGCCTGGCGCTTCTGCCAAGGTTATCCCTTTTGATGCCGCACGAAAGGCTGACGCTGGACCCGGTAACATGGAACGGCCGGCTGATAAAGCGGACTAACGGAGGTTCTCGATGCTGTCGCGATTCTTTCTGGACCGTCCGGTCTTTGCCTGGGTCATTGCCATCATTATGATGGTTGGGGGGGGATTGGCAATCTATAAGTTGCCCATATCACAGTATCCGCCTATCGCTCCGCCCTCAATTGCCATTGACTCTACGTATCCGGGGGCCTCTGCCGAGACGGTCGAGAACACCGTGACGCAGATCATCGAGCAGCAGATGACCGGCTTGGACAACATGCTGTACTTTTCCGCCACCAGCAATTCTGCAGGCAACTCTCGCATCCAGTTGACCTTTGCTCCGGGAACGGACCCGGACCTCGCCTGGGCTCAAGTCCAGAACAAGCTCCAGCTCGCCATGGCGAGCCTGCCGAACGTGGTGCAGCAGCAGGGTGTCTCCGTCAGCAAATCCACCAGGAACTGGTTGATGATCGTGGCCCTGATCTCGGAAGACGAGAGCATGGATGGAAATGACCTGAGAGACTATGCCCAGTCGATCCTCTTTAAGGTGTTGGGTCGCGTGCCCGGGGTGGGCGAGGTTCAGGTCTTTGGGTCCCAGTATGCCATGCGCGTCTGGCTGAATCCAGACAAGCTGACCGATTATCAGTTGACCGTCGACGACGTCGTCAAGGCACTTAAGGACTACAACGTGGAGGTCTCCGCAGGCCAGTTCGGCGGAGCGCCGGCGGTGGAAGGCCAGCGTTTGAACGTCTCAGTTATTGTGCAAAACCTCCTTAAGACCCCTGATGAGTTTGCGGCCATCCCCATCCGCATGAATCCGGACGGTTCCATTGTGCGGATCAAGGATGTGGGACGGACAGAATTGGGTGCCGAGTTTTATGATGTCTTGAATTTTTACAACCGCAAACCTGCCGCAGGCTTGGCCATCCGGCAGGTTCCCGGCGCGAATGCTCTGGATACGGCCAATGCGATAAAGGCGAAACTGAAGGATATGGGTCGGTACTTCCCGCCGGGTATGAAGGTCGTATACCCTTACGACACCACCCCCTTTATCAAGGTGGCCATCGAAGAGGTGGTCAAGACCCTCTTCGAGGCGATCCTGCTGGTTTTCCTGGTCATGTATCTTTTCCTGGGAAACATCCGGGCCACCCTTATTCCAACGATCGCTGTGCCGGTGGTGCTACTGGGGACCTTCGCAGTTCTGGGGCTTTTCGGGTTCTCCATAAACATGCTGACCATGTTCGCCATGGTGCTGGCGATCGGCCTTCTCGTGGACGACGCCATTGTGGTGATAGAGAACGTGGAACGGATCATGCGCGACGAAGGGCTCTCGCCCAGGGAAGCCACCGCCAAATCTATGGACCAAATTACCAGCGCCCTTATCGGGATCGGGTTGGTGCTGTCAGCGGTGTTCGGTCCGATGGCGTTCTTTACTGGCTCGACCGGTGTCATCTACCGTCAGTTTTCCGTGACCATCGTCGCCTCGATGCTCCTTTCAGTGGTTGTAGCCTTGATCTTGACGCCCGTTCTCTGCGTATCGCTTCTGGAGCCGGTGGCAAAAGGGCATGAACCGTCGGAAAATGCGATCTTTTTTCTGCGCCCATTCTTCAGATGGTTTAATCGTTCCTTTTACCGAGGCCGGGACTTTTACTTGAGACTGGTTGACCATTTTTTTTATAGAAAAGTGCGTTATCTGACGGTTTTTGTTGTGATCGTTGCGGCCATGGGATTCCTGTTTCAACGCATGCCAACTGCCTATCTTCCGGATGAAGACCAGGGTGTCCTATATGTCCAGGCAATACTTCCGGCTAACTCCACCCTGGAGCAGACCCAGAACGTCCTGGACGCAGTCCAGGAACATTTTCTGGTGGCAGAAAAAGATGCGGTAGAAGCAATACTGACGGTTCCGGGTCGGAGCTTTACCATTCAGGGACAAAACGTGGGTTTGGCATTTGTCAAGCTCAAGGACTGGAAGCTTCGCGACCGGCCGGATCTGAAGGTCGGGGCAGTGGTTGAAAAGGCCATGAGGGCTTTTTCAAAAATCCGCAACGCTATGGTGTTCGTTTTTCCGCCGCCGGCTGTCATCGAAATGGGCACGTCCAAGGGTTTTGATTTTCAGTTGCAGGACCTCGGCGGCCTGGGCCACGCTGCCCTGATGACGGCTCGCAACCAACTCCTGGCGATGGCTGCGCGGGACCCAAGATTGATCAGGGTTCGGCCTAACGGGCTCGAAGACGTGCCCGAATACAGGGTCGATACGGATTGGCAAAAGGCAGGTGCACTGGGACTTCCCATTACCGCCATTCACAACACCATATCCACGGCCTTCGGCAGCGACTATGTCAACAACTTTGTTCAAGGGGGACGAGTGAAGCGGGTGTATGTTCAGGCTGATGCTCCCTACCGCATGTTGCCCAAGGATCTGGAAAAACTCTATGTGCGCAATAACGCTGGCAAGATGGTTCCTTTTTCTTCTTTTGCATCCGGACACTGGGCTTACGGTGCCCCCCAATTGGAGCGGTACAACGCCTTTCCGTCCATAAACATCTGGGGCGAGCCCGCGCCGGGGAGGAGCTCCGGTGAGGCGATGCGGGCAATGGAAGAGATGGCGCGGAAATTACCCCGGGAGATCGGCTTTGATTGGACCGGGATTTCTTACCAGGAGCGGTTGGCCGGTTCTCAAGCGGCCCCTCTGTACGCATTTTCCGTGCTGGTGATCTTTTTGGTGCTGGCAGCTCTTTACGAGAGCTGGTCCCTGCCCATTTCGATCATGCTGGCGTTTCCCCTTGGCCTCATCGGCGGGGTGCTGGCCACGTCGTTTCGAGGACTGCCCAATGATGTTTATTTCCAGCTTGGGCTTCTCACTACCCTGGGGCTGACCACCAAGAACGCGATCCTGATCGTGGTGTTCGCAAAAACCAAACTGGAAGAGGGGATGGGGTTGATCGAGGCCACTCTGGAAGGGGCTAGATTACGGTTTCGCCCGATCGTCATGACCTCGTTGGCATTCGGCTTCGGCGTCCTGCCACTTGCGCTGGCCACCGGCGCGGGCGCGGGAGCCCAGAAGGCCATCGGCACCTGCGTCCTGGGCGGGATGGCCACCGCAACGTCCCTGGCGCTTTTATTTATTCCGCTCTTTTATGTCGTAATTTACCGAATATCTGGAAAAAGAAGCAGTTAATCCGGTATGCACGCTACTGATGGCCCTGATACGGAGTTATTTTCAAACGAGGTAGAGTGGGTCACGTTGTAGGGGCGAGGCATGCGTAGCTCCGACGTTCATCATTTGAATGCGCACCCGTATGATACCAACTCTGGGAGCGAAGTGTTCCAGAGTGTGCCTTGGTAAATGTCATGACAACCTCCCCAAATTGAAACTCAAGAAGCACAAAGTAGCCAGAATAGCAGAACTATAAAGGTAAAGGCAATGATATCAGTATATTCTTCAAAGCGAATTCACGATGATCCAGACAGGTGGACACGGTCGGTCAGAGTGGACAACTTGTCAAAAGCACCCTGTCCTCAGATTATCCGCACCAGGACTACAAAAGACAGGGTGGACAACTTGGACACCTATTTTCGGGGATGACCACAAGAAAAAAATCACCATATCAAAAAAAATGAGTATGGCTAAAAACGCTCCGAAAAAAACTGATACCCCTCATAGTGCCAGCTAAGGTGTCCACCTTGTCTATATTATTATATATTATTATTTTTATTATAGTTTTGAGTGGACAACCTGGTTATTTTACCCTGTCCACACCTTGTCCACCCTGTCCGCTTCATTGCACGCGGTAGTTTATCGCTACCTGTTTCACTTTCTCTGGGCAGATCAAGTACACAGTGATTTTTCTACCCTGAACCACTCTTCGGTCTTTATCGTTAATCAAGTCTAGGTCATGAATGAGTTTTCCCAGACGGTCTTTGCTGAGTACCCCCACGTTCAATCCTTGTTGTTTTATGAAATCCAAAGCATGGCGATGAATGAGATCTAGCTCATACCAGTCTTCTGTGCCCACGAGCTCGGAAAGACACCGTAAGATAACGTTCTCTACGGCGCTGTTGTTGAGTGCCTCAGTCTTTGAGTTGTAGGCAGTGTTAGCGAATCCGATTAACGCCTTCGCGATTTCAGGATCGGCTGTGGCCTCTCCTATCGCCATTATAGGCTTGAAGAGATTCCATTCACGTGCGTCAAATTCGGCTTCGACGGGGCGCTCCATCTGTAAATAAATATCCCTTAGCTTCTGTCCGGAATCCATCACTACAAGAAAGAGCTGATCCCTTAGATTCTGAAAGATTGAGTTAGTCAGTTCCACCTCAGCTTCTTTGATCTTCTCATCGTAAGAGCGCTTCATGGCTATCTGAATAGTCCGTGAAGCCAGGGTATCCTCAAGTCCTTCTATTGAGCCGAATACGCGCGGGCTGAAGTTGTCAAATTCGCGAGTTCGGAAAGTATCGCCAACCTT
>JBKQMK010000341.1:0-7048 GCA_052146735.1 Desulfomonilaceae bacterium
GCAGCGACCGTAGCTGACCAGGCGGAAGCGAGCAGCTCTGAAGAGCCCGGTGCGGTAATACCGCACGCCGGGATCTGTGAGGGGGCGGTCGGGTAACCGGCCGTCCTACCTCGCTTACTATATGTTAAGTAGGAAGACAAAATTTTAAACTAAGACTCCGGACACGAACCAGCGAATGACGGGGAGGTCTGGACCGCAGAATTGATAAGGGCGGCATCCTCATACTCAGATATGACTTATAGTTCTTAGATTCTTTCTTGCCACGCCATACGACCAACCCATGCCGGGCGGTCACCACAGATAAGACCATAGAGAAGCTTTTACCATTCTAATCTGCAGACACGCAATCCAGCTGTAGGCATTACGTGTCTGCCTGTTCGTCAGGCGAGTTTTGCCCAGCGAGAGTCTGCTCGCCATGAGCATGAGGAATTTATATTGGAAAATTCAATTCAAGAGCCACAACGACTGTTTACGTTCAGGGATGTCTCGAACCTCTTTGGGATTCATAAATCCGATATCTACAGGTTCATAAGAGAAGGGAAATCCTGTCACGTCATGATTAGGCGGCGAGGAAAAAGATTTCAAAACAAAGTCACTCGAAAAAATCGTTAACAGCATCAGAATCAAAAACAACATATGCAACAGCATTTAACTTAGCGGCTCGCCTAAATTCCAGACGATTCATTTATAGTACTCAGATTTCTTCTCGCCGCCCATAAGACCGATCCACACCGAGCGGTCACATCCGAGATTTCCATATAAGGGTCTTTTTTTTCAATCTGCGGGCAGCACGTCCAGCTTCGTTTGGGGTTGGATGTGTTTGTCTGCCCAGCCGAGTGCCGGACATAAGCCGGTGCCCGGAAAATTATTCAAACGGGTGGCGCTAAATCCATCACTATGGAGCCACCAGGATTACGGGAGAAACAAAAACATGAAAGCATTAGCAATCAACAATGGAAAGGACAGAACAGCGTACACATTCATAGAAGGTAGTAAGGAGCATGGCTATCTAGGGTGCTCAGATTTCTTAACTGGAAACATTACCGAGGAAATCAAGGAACTCTGCAAACACTTTCGCCCAGAGGAGATCATCCTGCAGCTCCCACCTACGGGACTGGACAAAAGAACCCAGAAAGCAATTCAAGAAGGATTTGGCAGGAACATGGCCGCAGCATTCAGTCTCAAGAGACATCCAGTGATAAAGAGCCTGACCAGAACGAGAGTTTCTTTTGGGTGCTACCGGCGGGAGGACGCACGAAAGTTTTTTGGGCGCACTCTAAACTGCGATCATCTACGCGGATTGCCCAGACGACAACAGATGCAAGTCATCAATACCGTAACGCTCGCGTATGACTCAGCCAAGGCTGCAGAGCTCGATATGTCGTAACCACACACGCAGTAATTGAAGGCCCCCCACCGTGACCTTTTGCGGACAAGGGGGGCACAAGGCGGACTCAGGTTCGCACCGAAGCGGGATCAAAAGCCCGTGGGTTCAAATGGAGGCAAAGATGAATGCAAGGAAAGGAGTTGTTGGATACGGCTCAGGTAGCCAAGTGGCTGAATGTCGCTGAGTCAACGGCAAGAAAATGGGTTCACTACGGATTTATACCGCACGTCAAGATAGGTAGATGCGTGCGGTTCAGAGAAGAGGATATTGAGACATGGTTGAAAGAGAGAACCGAGAAGGGGAGAGCAACACTGGCTCCCGAAATCCAGTGGCAATAAATCTGGTTGGACACCACGGGATGACTCGGTTATTCTGCCCACAGAGAGGAGGTGATAAGCGGTTTGTCCAATGGTGTCCTTTCAGGGAGGGAAACTGAAAGGAGACAGCAAGCATGGCTGTGTACAAGCCTAAAGGTAAAGATTGGTATATGGTAGACCTGTACGATTATGCAGGGCGCCGAATCAGAAAGAAAGCTGGAACGTCTAAGAAGATTGCTCTCGACATTGAGGCTGACTTGAAAACCAAGATTCTAAAAAAGGAATTCCTGGGCGTAGTTGATGAGAAGAAAATCCTTTTCAAAGACTACGTGAAGGAATACCTGAACTGGGTAGCCTCTAATAGGGCGCAAGCAACGTACAAGAGGTACTATTACACCATCAATAAATCCATGATCCCTCGTTGGGGCGATATTTACATTCAGAATTTCACGACCAAGATGATTGATGATTTTAAGACTGCACGGGTAAAGGAGGTCAAGCCTTCCTCGGTGAATGTGGATCTGATCACCATCATGGCGCTATTTAGGCAGGCGAAGAAGTGGGGTTATATCCAAGAATCGCCCTGCAAGGGCGGAGGGTTGTTGTTCAGGCTACATAAGGGGTCGACTCGTTTCCTTTCCGACGGAGAGGCTCGTGAGGTACTGGAAGCCTGCAGGGGAAAGAAACGGCTGGACCTTCACGACATCGTTCTCATGGGTATTCATACGGGGATGAGAATAGGTGAGATCCTCTATCTTCAATGGGGCGATATTGACTATTCCAAGCGAACCATTGCCGTGGTCAGTCGTGAAGAACACCTCACGAAAACGAGGGAAACAAGAACGATTCCCCTCAGCAAATTGCTGGGGGACACCCTGAAGAAACGTGCTCGTCACTTGGGCAGCCCCTACGTGTTCTGCAATGCGCAGGGAAAACCTAGAAGGATAGAAGTTGTGTCTGGAAATTTTACCAATGTTGTAGAGAAGCTAGGGCTTGACCCTATCACCTTCCACGGGCTGCGGCACACCTTCGCGAGTTGGGCCGTGATGAACAGGGTAGATCTTCCATCCCTGCAGAAAATTCTTGGACATTCCAACATTCAGACAACGATGCGCTACGCCCATCTTGCGCCCGAGCACTTGCAGGGGGCTGTTGACTTCCTCGATAGGCAACATTTAGGCAACGAGGCAGAACGAGCAAATGAGGCAACGGGGTAAGATATTGACATGACTAGATAAACTGACTAGCGGAGGTTTCGTTGCAAAAGATTGAACATGAAACTCCGCAAACATATATGCCCCGTCGCCTTGGTCGTGGTAGCGCTCGCTTTCCTCTCCGTCGGCAGTCATGCCTTCGGCCAGGGATTACAACCGCCGTTCATGGCTCCAACACCGCCATCCCTTACCTATGGCGCCTTCTATTTCCAGGCCGGTGTCAAATACCGCAACGTTGATAGCTTCCGGTTTGACGTCTCTGGTGCATCGCAGACGATAGTCGTGAACCCGGGCACAGTTCCATTTGGGCCTACCACAGCGGGTGCTTTTGGCGTGGGAACAGGGAAACTTGGTTTCGACGGAGTAACGGCCCCCACAAGCTGGTTCTATGATAACGGTGGTCTATTCAGTACTCCGACTCCGCCAGGTGCGGTGATAACTTGCGCGGGCCCTCCTGTTGGGACTTGTTCTGGACCCGATTTGACCTGGTCTTATAGTACCACTGGACCGATTATTACTGGTTTGACGACTGCAACTGCTCCGGAACTCGCACGGTATGTCGTCGGGACTACGTCTGCAGCACCTTGCTGTGTCGCCCTTGGCGATTCTATTATAGAAATCGGCAGCTTTTCCATAGTAGACCCGACAACTCAGGTGAACAATCTTGGCAGCCTTGCCGGTACCACGCAGGTAACATATTCACTCGCACTCGCCGACAGCCTAGCCTTCACGACAAATACTACCCCTGACATCAATCGAGTCCTCCAAGCTGCGGCTGTGGGTCCGAGTTTCGAATTTGGATATCAGTGGTCAAACTTTTTTGACGTCTTCTACGGATTTTCCTGGTTCACCACGAGCAATTCTATGAGTCTGTCAAGCGTCATCCAGGGGCAGGGTTCCAGAACGACGATCACGGATACATTCCCGTTCCTCTCTGACGATACTTCCGCCTGGCCCATATTCAACTTCAATTCATCGGACTCGGCGGTGGGTACGACCCTAGTCCACAATTACAGAATCTCTCCCAACGGTCCTGGTCAGGGAGTACTCCCCACTCGTCAATTCTCCTCCGTGGCCGATGCGACGATACCTACTGAGGATATCCAGGCAAATATCTTCACCTCCGCCGAATTCACCCCCCTCGAAAACAGATTCGGCGCAAGAAGCTGGGCTCCATTATACGGGCTGGGCCGTTTAGGAGCGACACTGGGCACTGCGGTCATCCCCACGTACTTCAAAATTACCGGTTCCAGGACTGACGTTGCCCTGGGCCCTGTGGACGGTGCTGTTGCTCCGGGAACCGTACTTGTTAACGAAGCCCGCGAGTACAATAATTGGACTACCCTTTATGGCCTGTTTGTCGGCGGCGACCTGTCCATGGGGAACACCGGGTACTTTCTGTATGCCAGCGCAGACTACATGTGGGCCACCAATTTCCACTATGATCTAGGTGCGGTAACGACAACCTTTAATCCGGGTGGTTTCACGGCCGGACTCAGCGCTGGGATGCAATTTTAGTGATCGAGAGGCAAGCGGCGAAAAAGGGCAACTTACGGGTCGCCCTTTTTTATTTTGAAAAACAGATGCACAGGTCTTCGAGATTTTTGCTTCCCGTCCCGCTGTCATGGCCATATCGTCGAAAATAGGATAGCTCTGAGGGGTTTGCGGCTGCACTTTCACCGTGGCCGCTCTGAGATTCCGCCTGAAAGACCCCGCCCCTGTCTGCTGCGGTCAGTGAGGCCAGACTTACTAGCCGATGTGACCTGAACTGACCCCCAAGAATTAATTCAGGTTCTGACTCAGTATAGAGCGGAGACCCGGGCTCAACAGGGAGGTCCCACCATTCGGACTAGTCATAGCAACCGGCCGTGGGATCCCCTCATAACCGAATATCATAAAGCCTTCGTCTGCTAGCGGGTCCCGCTCGAATCTGTTCAGAGACCAACGGTATATTACGCTTTAGAAGAGGATTGTCCAGAACTTTGCCGGTGAGAAAGGGTTAGGCGAGGTCGTTATGGTGTTGCTGGCGGTCGTGAATCAGGTGAGCGTGAGGATGTTGGTCTGGCTACATCCAGACGTTGACCCGTCAAACACAACGTTGAAACTGTAAGAGAGCCTTTCGGTTCCCTTATGTTCAATCCGCAGGGATCGGGCTTCACCGACAACACCTTAAATCCTCTGGTTCTACGCCTTGTCCAAGCAACTGTTAACCAATAACTTGCAGGCATTTATATATAATTACATATACATATCCATCTCTATGTTAAAAAGCGCAACAGCCATCGTGCGGTAAAGTGAGCAGAGATACTCATCGAGCGGTCGAGAATGGAATACAAGACCTTGAGATGTCACCGCTCGCTGAACTATCGCCCACCTGCCCCTGAGGCCATACTCACAACGTTGATCCTCAATACTACACGGGGAGATCCTTTCTCTATCTCAGGAGGTAAAGGCACTACACCGCTGACTTAAGAATAGGTACATGTTCCGGCGGCAGGTCAGGCTGGACATCTTCACTTGTCAGGCCCTGTAGATTGGCCATGGCTTCTCGAAAGAAACGTGTTACTAACAGCAGCGGACTACCTCTAAACTCAATGTGATTGCAGCCTATTCACTAGTGCTTTCAATTTGTTGCAATTTCCATCGCAAAATCTGAAGTTGAGCCATGTCGCTCCGAATACGATCTCTCAAGTCGCGTATGATCAGGGCCAGTTCTTCCAAATCTTTGCTTTGGAAATGGGCTGATCTGTATAGCCTATCCCGGGCCTCTTGAGCCTGGGCCAATATGAATCTATTGGATTCTATTCTTGCTTCGAGCTCGTCTGTTTGAGCTTGCAATTCTTCCACCGAAGCCGGGCGAGCCTGAGTCGAAGATCTCTCAGATTGAGACTCCGTGGGCTCGGGTGATGTCGCGGGTAGCCGATTTTGGTGATAAACACTCCAAAAAGATGATATGAAACCCCCTCCGATGAAGAGCAAGAAAATGCCAATCGCAGCAACCAGAGCCACCATCCAGATCCACGAACGGAGGGAGGCTCTTTTCTTGAGATCATCGGCCTCCGGACTTGCGAGAAGCGGTGTGGACACTGTCGCTGGGGAGGGACCATCTTCACTGATTTTTCCGTCAAGCGGTTCGACGATGCAGAGTGCCCGAATCGGTGCAAGCAGATTGCAGAACGCTTCGGCCTTTTCCTTTTCAATCCCTTCCTTTATGATGGCAGGGGTGTCGCGCAAGAGGGTCCGCGCCCTTTCTTCATCAATGTTCAGGACAGTGGCCAAGCTCTTACAAAAGAGCTGTGTGTCGCTACCGGAATGGCCATAGAGTTTTATTCGATAAAGGGTAACCGACACGAGAGCATTGCCTCCATCCCATGAGAATAGCAGATATAAAATAATTTAACATTCGCTGAGCACGTGTCCAATTTGTTGACAGTATCACTATCAATGATACCAGTGAGATATGTGATAGGGCCAGGAAAATTACCCAATTTGGGCGCATCCCGACCCACTGAAGTGACGGTAGAAAGTGTGACTGATAAGGGGACAGTGCACGCGAGGCGGCCAACGTCTCAGTGGTACGATTATTGCTGCTGCACAGTCTGCAGGCTTACAGGTCTGCCGCGCTCAAACGCGAGGACACCTCATCTTTGGGCCTCGGCGGGCATGGCCAGCTGATAATTGAATGATTGCGTCGTATGCCGTTTGCGCCCATGCGGGAATCCAGAAAGATGGTCGTACTGTGCGACCGTGGCTCGCACCGCACAATAGGCGTTTTCCCTCGATAGAAGGAGGATCTCCATGAAAAGGTCCCGCAACCCTGTGCATGCGGAATGGCTCATCCTGGCCGGCCTGGTTTGTTTTCTCGCAGTCCCTGTTTTTGCCGCTTCTTCAGCATGGGCTGTTTCCTCCGCGGGCCAGTCCATGCTGGCCCAGGCAGCGCCTGGCCGGGCCACACCCTCTCCGGGCACTACCCAAGCCCCTACCGGGCCCCAGCCCCCTGCTTCGCCGATAACCCCTTACGTGGCTATGGCTTACTCAATAGTCGGACCCATTGATGTTGCATTGGTCTCTACGCAGGGTATTGTTTTGCACACGGGCGCCAAGAACCTAGGGATCGACTTCACAGGCAA
>JBKQMK010000342.1:0-19095 GCA_052146735.1 Desulfomonilaceae bacterium
TGGCTCTGGCAGCCTCGTACGACCGAAAGATCCTGGTGGAAGATGGCATTCCCGGCCGAGAGCTGGAAGTCAGCGTGCTAGGGAACGATAGGGCCGCTGCCAGTGTCCCCGGCGAGGTAATCGCACACGGAGATTTTTATGATTATGAAGAGAAGTATATTCGCGATACCGCCGAACTGATCATCCCCGCAAATCTGTCCTCGTCGCAAAGGGAAGAAGCCCGGTCAGCAGCCGTGACCGCATTTAGGGCCGTTGACGGGTCCGGCCTGGCCAGAGTCGATATGTTCCTCACTCCGGAAGACCGCATCGTGGTTAATGAGATCAACACCTTACCCGGCTTCACTTCTGCCAGCATGTATCCCAAGCTCTGGGAGGCGACAGGCCTGCCTTACCGAGAGCTGATAGACAAGCTGATAGATCTGGCGCTGGAGCGGCACTGCGATAAACAAAGCATCCGGACGGATAGATCAAAGCCATGAAGGCAATGATCCTTGCTGCCGGGCTGGGCACACGTTTGCGCCCCTTGACCCTGGAACGCGCAAAGCCTGCCATCCCTCTCCTCGGAAAACCGCTGGTCATAAGACTGATTGAAAAATTGGCTCATCATGGAGCCACTGATTTCAGACTGAACCTGCACCATCTTCCGCGCACCATCGAAGACCTCTTTCGGTCAGGTCACTGGGATAGCCTTCCTGTCACCTTCTCCTACGAGCCCCGTATCCTGGGAACTGCCGGTGGGCTCAAGGCCAACGAGCCCTTCTTCGACCAGGGGACTTTTCTCATGGCCAACGGCGACATCGTGATGGAGTTTCCCCTGGAAGAGGCTATAGCCTTTCATAAGCAACGGAAAGCACTGGCCACGCTGATCTTGTACCCTCAGCAGGCGCCGTATCGTCATTCTCCCATCCGAATTGACAAGGAAGGGCGCCTGCGAAACTTCAAGGGGATATGGCCGGGTGGAAACCCTCGAGCGGAAACCTATGTGTTTACAGGCGTCCACATCTTAGAACCTGAAATTTTCCGCTTCATCCCTGAGGGACAGTTCTATGAGATCAACGATCAGGTCTATCTTCATGCGCTGCAAAACGGCATGAATGTTTACGGCTTTCCCGTTGAGGGTTATTGGAACGATCTTGGAGACCCGAGACGGTACCTGGAAGCGCAGAAGGCCATGTTTGCACGCGAGGCTGCCACTCTTCCTGTGTACATCTCGCCGGATGCCAGTCTGGACGACCGTGTCGCATTTCGCCCCTTTGTGTCCGTGGGACCGAGATGCGTGCTGGAACGCGACTGTTTCGTGGAAAACTCCATACTCTGGGATGACGTCTGCGTGAGAAGCCGCGCTTCGGTCCGAAACTCCATCATAGGAGCGAACATGACCGTGGAGGGTGACTGCATCGACAGAATCGTGACCCGGAACGGGGAGGTCCCTATTGCTTGACCACGAGCAGGACCTCGAAAAACGGTTACTGTCGGCCGCGTGGGGAACCGACCTTCCCAACAGCGTAGAAAAGCTTGCCGGGGACGCATCCACGCGTGTGTACTTCCGTGCCTTGTACCCTGGCAAGGGTAGCGCGATCATTATGCTCCAACCCCACGCGGGGAGAGATGATGAGGCCGTGTTCCTGGAAATTCAAGAATTTCTGGAAGCCCTTGGTCTTCCTGTTCCGCGGGTTTACGCGCACGACAGAGGGCAGGGGCTCGTGGTCTTGGAGGACTTGGGTGACAATCTCCTGGAATTAGTCGTTGAACGAGTATCACCGATTCAGCTTAGGGAGATCTATGGAGAGGCGGTGAAGCTTCTTCTGAGGATGCGCCGTGCCACAAGCAACCTTTCCTCGGGCTGCAGGGCCTTCTACTTGGCCTTTGACGAAGCGAAGCTGATGGAGGAGATGCACTTTTTCCTCACCCATTTCGTGAAGGGCCTGTGCAAAATAGAGCTTTCAATAGCAGCCTCCTCAATACTTGAAGAATTCTTCCTCAGCATTTGCAGGACCTTGGCAGCGCAACCCCGCATCTTTACTCACCGGGATTTCCATTCCAGAAACCTGATACTGCACGAGAAACGACTCGTAATGATAGACTTTCAAGATGCCAGAATGGGACCTGCCCAATACGATCTTGCGTCGCTGCTGCGCGATTCTTACGTGACCCTGCAGGAGGATCTGGTCGAGGAACTGCTGACAGCTTATATGGATGAAGTCCGCGAAACCTCGGACAGTTCCCGGGCCAGCTTCCGCCACATATTCGATGTGATGTCGCTCCAGCGGAACATCAAGGCGCTGGGCACCTTTGGCTATCAGTTGTCCGTTCGCGGCTGCGGCAGATACTCGTCTTCAATTCCTCGTACGGCAGCATACGTGTCACGCAATATCGGCCTCTATCCGGAGTTTGCCAGGTTCAGATCCGCTGTGGAGGAGCTGATTTGCGAACCGGCCAGAGAATTCCTCTAGAGTGGTACAAGAAAATATATTGGGTTTGGCCAACCGAGATGAAGGATCCGAAAGGATCATCGTGAAGGGCGTTTTCTACGTCAGTCCTGTAAACGCAGGAATCCAGCTCGGGGGGAGGGTGTCATTCCCACAAATCTGATGATAAATTTGGCAATTACCATAAATATCCAAGCACGACACTAAATAATTAATCTCATACATTCATGATTTGTTGTAAAATATTGTTATTTCTGCTATAGATTCCATAACCAGGATGGCCTGCCATCCGACCCCTCCCGGAGTTGGAGAAATGAAAACTATTCTGTTGATCAGCCTCATTCTGGCGGCCACCGCCATGACGAGCACGGCTGCCCAGTCTTCTGTGACCACTGGCATGGACTCAACAATAAGCCAGATGAAACAGGACCTTCAAACCCAGGTTGAACGTATCAGAAGGGCACGCGAGACCGCGAGCACCCAGATGACCTTGGCCAGAATTCGCATAGCCGAGCAGCTAAGACGCTCGGAAGAAGATCTGAGCAGGCAAATTGAGAGTCTGGAAAGGTTCCGCGAGCAAATGGCCGATCAAAAGGGTCAGACAGATCAGGCCGTGGTTCTGATGCAGAAGGACTGGAAGCAATTCATACAACAGGCTTTTTCCGACCTTGATTCTCAGCTCAGAGATACCAACAGCCTAATCACACAGATGGAAACCCTTCGGGACAGGTTTGATGTCGAACCCGACGAACTGGGCGACACACAGCAAGAAGGGCAGACGATGACTCCGTCCGCGCCTCAACCTATGGCTCCGACGATTACAGTGACAACCCCGACCGCCACGGAACCTGTAACGACACCGGTTGTTCAGACATCGCCAGCCAGTACGGAACCTGCGACGACCACTCCGACGGTTACTTCAATAACCCCAACCAGTACCGGTTCCACCTGACCGTATCTGCAGCAGGTGTCCGGTGGACATCAGAATTGAACCATCTTGAAGAAAGCTCGGCGTCGCGGCAGACCACAATTTTATAGAATAGCCGTTTTCACTCAAAAACATTTGCAGGTTTACGACACGTGCATTAAGCTGTTATTTAGGTGATAGCTTGGAAGTAACGTGTTCAAAATGTTGTATACTGCTTAACCTGCCAGACGAGAAAGTCCCGGTCGGGAGATCGTATGTCATCTGCCCCGGGTGTGGTACCCGCATCAACATATTCATGAGCCTGAGACCCGGCGCGGTGGTCACCAATCTTACGGGCTTGAGATTTCTCGGGAACAATGAAGATTTGGACGATCGGTTCTGCGATCCTGGTGAATTGTGGCGCGTCGTGGATGTAGTGGAGCCTTGCCCGGACAAGGGAAGAGGGAGGGCCTGTGAAGTCGAAAACCGCGGGCGCTGCCCGAACCAGCGACTGGTGATCAGGCTGCGAGGAGACAAAACACGGTATAAGACGTGCTTGTACCGACAAGGCAGGCGAGTCTTCGATAAGAACCGCCGGGCGCCCGTGGGGAGTCGCGGTGTTTCAAGTGGATACAACCGTCGAGACTAAAGATTCGCCATCTCTCCGCGCCTACTCGTTCCTCCATTCGGGCTTGCGCTTTTCAAGAAACGCGTTGATCCCCTCATTGGCATCATGACTTTCCATAAGGTCTTTCAAGTAGAGGGACTCCATCCGGGGAAAATCTTCCCGGATCCTACGGAAGAAATCTTTGCGCACTGCTTCGTTGGCGATGCGGAGACATGAAGCGCTCTTGGGGAGGATGTGCTTCTCGACCCATTGAGAGGCCACTTCCCAGGCGTCCTGCCCCTCGTCAGTCAAAATGTTCACCAAGCCGATCCGATGAGCTTCCAGCGCATCAATGGAACGTCCTGTGAGCACCAGATCATCAGCATGAGACTGCCCCACTTTTCTCGGCAGCATCACTGACGCGGGAGGCGGAAACACCCCTAGTATGATCTCAGGCTGGCCGAACATTGCTGTCCTGTCGGCCACAATGAAGTTGCAGAACAAGGCCAGCTCCATTCCTCCACCGAGACACTGGCCGCGCACTATGGCCATGGTGGGCACGGCTAATCTTACGAGCTGGTAGAACATCCCGTGGAAGGCATTCAGCATCATTGCGGCTTTGTCTTTGGTATGCTCCTGAACACTAGCGCCGAATGAAAAATGCTTGCCGCCGCCTTCAAAAACGACAAGTTTTACGTGTTCCGCTGTCCCCAATCCGTCGAGTGCGGCAGAGATCTCACCAAGCATTGCCGCTTCCATTATGTTGGCCTTGGGAGAGTTCAGAATAATCTTAAACACAGCGCCTTCAAAATGCTCTTCACATTGTATCAGACGGTATTGCATCAGATTTTCCTCCTACTGGATTGCGGGCAGCAATGGTAATGAAAATCCCGCTATTTCAATAGGTAGGGGCACGGCATGCCGTGCCCCCACGGATTTGACGGCGTCTATACCGTCCCTTGTCACTTCCCACGTTTCCCCAGGCAGCGCCTCATGTGCGCCACCGTCTCAAGGAGGTTATGTCTGCGGCTTCCCCATTACCTGGGCAAAGTTTTCCGGTGTAGCCGGAGCTCCTTCCGCGATAAGTTGACGCCACCGAATGAAATCTATGACATCCTTGCCCGTGATCTTCTTGGTATTGAAAGAATTGAAGCCGAGAAACGCTTCATAGTTCATATTCGCCATCAGCCAGTGCCGGTTGGCCAGCTTGGTCTGATCCCAGAAGAATTTCTTCTTGGCCCGGATGCCGTCAACGGCTTTAATCAGACAGCCAGGAAAGAGGTTGGCAAAAGTCCAAACCACCTTGTTTACTTCCTTGTCGAGGAGCTCGAAGTCCTTAGGAAGCTCCTTCATCATTTCCTTGGCTTCTTTTCCCGCCGCGCCGGTCTTGAATTCGCCATAAACGATTTCACCGTCAGCTACGTACGTTTCGGTAATCACCAGGGGGTTCCGTATGAACTTATCCCCTTGTTTGAGCACCGGGACCGCCTTGGAAATGAGGTTCTTGGCTCTCATCTTATACGCGCTCCACATCTCGCAACTCACGCAGTTCCACATCGCGTCTTCCATTGAGAGGAACCAGGGGAGGAAATCAGTGGAGCCACCGTCTGGACTGGAGCCGTGCCGAGCGCCGGCCTGGCCGAAGATCGCCAGGTCGCTGGAAATAGCCAGATCGCACGCCATTCCGATTTCCTGGCCGCCGGCAACCCTCATGCCATTCACACGACATATCACAGGCTTTTTGCAATTGAGGATCGCGTCTACCATTCCATTGAAAAGATCCATATACTCCCCATATTCGTGGGGCCGCATGGAATAGTATTCCGCGTACTCCCTGGTGTTTCCTCCGGTGCAGAAGGCGATGTCGCCGGTTCCGGTGAAAACGACGGCTACCACGGAACGGTCCTGGCTGGCAGCCCAGAATCCAGCAATAACCCCCTTGACCATTTCAGTGGTGTAGGAATTATACTGCTTGGGATTGTTCAGGCGAATCCATGCTACGTAGAGTCCGTCAATCGGTTTGCCTTCCGGCGATGTCAACGGCTTCTTTTCGTAGACTGTGCACGGCGCCTCGGTTCCCCAATGTTCGAGACCCATGAGGATGTGATCTTTGCTGCTGTTGTCTCTAGGTAACCATTCCAACGTCATATTCGACCTCCTATTCCGAATTGAGCGCTCCCGCGGCCTCCGCTTGGTTTCCATTCCTATGGCTGCCAATGCGACGCGAAAGCCGACAGAAATACCAAGGGCAACACACCCCGCCCTTCTCCCGACCAGTGGCTCTCAGGCTACTTGACCGGCTCGAAGGCGTAGCATACTCGCGGGATCTCCACAATTTCTCGGCCAAATTCCTGCGGGACTGGATCTACATCGAACACCGCCAATTTGACCTGATCGTCGACCTTCAGTTCACCTTCCTTACAGTTGATGATGCGCACAAAAAAGTTCAGCTTCCCCTGCAAGTCAACCAGGGCATGGATCATCGGGGCCTTGCCGAAACCCAGCGGCACCCCTACGACTTCCTCGGTGAATTCGATGACAGTGCCCGTTGTAGGCCAGTCTATCCATTCCATGTTGGTGCTGTAACATTCCGGGCAGAGCAACCTTGGAGGGAATGGCTCAGCACCGCAATCCTTGCACCTGGTGGTAGTGAATCGTCCTTCTTTCAAGTGCTCGTAAAAGGGGTAAATCTGGTTGAACTCTTTGGACTGCTGTGGAAACAGGTCCATGGTGGCCATATATTTTCCATTCAGGACGGAGATTCCCGGTGTGCTCATGCGACCTCCTTGCCGTAGATAAGGACGGTGTGAGCGGCTATGAATCCGCTGAGGTTGTGGGTCAAGCCTATTGCAGCGCCGGGAACCTGCTGGATGGCATCTCCACGCAGTTGGCGCGTGACTTCCATGGCTTGCCGGATTCCCGTCCCGCCAAACGGATGGCCGCATCCAAGGAGGCCCCCGTCAGTGTTTGTCGGGACCTGGCCTCCAAAATCGTTCTGGCCGTCTCCGACAAATGGGCCGCCCTCGCCTTTCTTACAGAACCCAAGATCTTCCATCTCGATGATTTCCGAAATGGTGAAGCAGTCGTGCGTCATGGCCACGTCAACGTCCTTGGGCTGAACTTTGGCCTTCTTATAGGCCTGCTCGGCCGCTATCTTTAGAGCTTCCCAAGTGGTCCAATTGGGCATATTCGCTGACATATTGTTGACCGACGCCTGCGCCGTCCCGCGGATGTATACCAGCGGCTTGTCGGTCATCTGTTTGGCTCTCTCTTCCGTGGCCAGGATAACCGCAGCGGCTCCATCGGTGATGGGGCAGCAGTCATAAAGCGTCAACGGCGGCACGATCATTCGACCGCTCATGACCTCTTCCATGGTGACCGGTGTCTGAAACTGGGCTTTGGGGTTTTTAGCGGAATTCCGGCGGTTCTTGACAGAAACCTGCGCCAAGTGTTCTTTGGCCGTCCCGTACTGCTTCATGTGTTGCTTCGCGACCATAGCGAATGCAGGTGGCGGAAGCCCGAGGCCCTGAGTCCCATCCCAGTCGTGATCCACTGAAGCAAGTTCGCTGTAGAAAACCTCCCATCTTTGAGGAGTGTAGAGCTTTTCGCCTCCCGCCACCATGACCACGTCAGCCTGGCCCGCCTTGATAAGACCAAAGGCCAATATTATGGCTGAACTGCCGCTGGCGCAAAGGAGTTCCACACGAGCACAGATGTTTTTCGGCTTGATTCCCACATATTCGGCGACCAGTGGAGCCAAGTGGGTCTGGTAGGAGGTGCGCTCGGTATAGGCGGACGCGACCAGCAATCCGTCTATATCTTTGGGGTTTAGTTGGGGGTTGTCGTCGTAACAGGCCTTGGCTGCTTCCTGGAAGAAGTCCCTCTGACTGCCGTCTCTGACCCCCCATTTGGACATTCCCCCGGCGACTACGCACACATTGCGATCCATAAGTGACTACCTCCGGTCAGTGTTACCACGCTAAATGCGTGGTTGGAGGAGGCCTGGAGTATCCTTCTTTTTACAAGATGGTTCCCCCAAGCATACTGCCTTGAATGCGAATACATATTGGGGCCGCGAGAGCACGGAGCCCCCGGCTCGACTACGAGCTCCGCGCAAGGCGGTCTCAATTTTTTGGGTGCGAGCTAAACGGGCCACCGTGCTCATTTTCACTTTACAGTACTTTGCCCGTTCAAGGCAATTAATTTCTAGAGCGTAAATTTCGTTGGCAGGAGTGCCCGATAGGTACATAACTGGCTGTCCATACATCGGAAAATGTACATCATCTAAACCCCATTCCGTGGATATTTTCCGATTTGGGTCTCCGGCAGCTTTTTCAGCATAATGAAACTGTGGCTCACCACGAGTTAATGCCTATGTGCGAGCACGCAAGTAAGCGCATCGAGAACGGGGGGAGTCGGAGACCGCCCCTGAAAATCCCTCCCTTTGCCTCAATGGCGCCACCAGGGTATTGGCTTCCTAACTGCCAAAGAAAACCTTGAAGGCTTTGTGGCACATCCAGACGTCATCTTTTGAGCTGACTTCCAGCGGCGAATGCATCCCTAATATTGCAGGCCCGCAATCGATGATATCCACACCAGCGTTGGCCAAATACTTGGCCACAGTGCCCCCACCCCCTTCATCGACTTTTCCGAGCCCCGCGGCCTGCCAGATGATATTGTTGTCATTGAAGAGTTTACGAACCCAGGCCGCGTACTCCGCGTTCGCGTCCGATGCCATATACTTGCCGCCGCTTCCGGTGTACTTGGTTAGGTTTATGCCGTAGCCGAGCCGCGCGCTGTTTCGTTTCTCGTACACGTCGGGGTACGTCGGATCTATTGCCGCGGTAACATCCGCGGAGAGCGCTTTGCTGTTGAAAAATACTTTATGTAAATTTCTGGAGGTCGCTTCCAAGCCTGTCCTGTGCATGAGGTCCATGACGAACATTTCCAGGACGCTCGACTTGGCGCTAGTGTTCCCCTCGCTCCCGATCTCTTCCTTGTCATAGAAAATCGCCACCGCGGTATGCTCCGGTTTTTCGGTCTCCATGAGGCTCGTGAAGCAGGTATAGGCGCAGACCCGATCATCTTGACCGTATCCGGCAATAAGACTCCTGTCTAATCCGGAGTCTCGGGCCGGCTCTGCCGGTACCACCTGAATCTCTGCGCTAGTGAAATCCTCTTCCGTAATATTGTACTTCCGGGCCAGCAGTTCGAGGATTGCCAGCTTAACGCGCTCCTCGGTCTCACGGTCCTCGTAGGGGAGCGAGCCCACGATCAAGTTAAGATTCTCACCGGGCATAAATTCGGAGGCCTTTTGCTCCATTTGCTTCTTTGAAAGGTGAGGCAGCAGGTCGGGTATGGTGAAGACGGGATCGTCCGGGTTCAGGCCGATCTCTACTTGGACCGTGGAGCCGTCACCCCTGATAACAGTGCCACAAATGGCCAGGGAACGCGCCACCCAGTGATACTTCTTGATGCCACCGTAGTAGTGTGTCTTGAGGAGCGCTAGCCCCGTATCCTCATACAGCGGATTGGGCTTCAAATCCAGCCTGGGGCAATCCACGTGCGAAGTGATGATCCTGATCCCATCTGTCATGGGCCTTTTTCCCAGAATAGCCATGGCCATAATTTTGCCCCGCAGCGCATGAAATACACGTTTCACATTTTTTTGCCTGGAGCTGAAATCCTTGAAGCCTTTTTGGGAGGCAATTTCCACGAAAGATTGAACGGCTGACCTCTCAGTGCGCGCGCGGTTGAGAAAATCGCGGTAGTCTTCCGCGTAGGAGAATACCTTCTTCTTTTCCGTGTCCTCAAAGCGGTCCCAAGACCGGGTCTGTTCCTTCACGAGCCTTTCCTTAAGCTCGCGGGTCTTCTTCGATCCTTTAGGCGTGGGCATATTGTCCTCTAATGTGTTTTTGCAGGAATGTGCTTAGCGCAGCCTTCCACGAGTGTTGTACATCTCCACAGCAGGGCCGGCATCTTGCCGGTCATCCGTTTCTTCCCGCCGATCGGCAAGATGCGGGTCATACTGCCTGTTGCCGCAGCAGATGAGGCCACGTATTCGTGTTGTCTGCAATAGGGACCAGCGGGAATATGTCACCGAACTTGCGAAACAGAGTACTTAGCGCCCAAACTTCCATGGCGGATCCAGGGGATTGAATGGTTCCGCCAGCGAACGAGGTTCATCAGGAGCAGGCCCAAGCGGCCCAAGGGCGGAAGCGGACGCAGATGCCGATGCGGCTTTCACAGGCGGGTAATTCTTGCGCTCGAGGAAGTCTTTGGCAATGTTGATAGGAGTGGCAAATCCGATTCCTTGGCTCTTCCACAATAGAATTGTGTTGATCCCGATCACCTGACCCTCCAGGTTGAAGAGGGGACCCCCCGAGTTACCCAGGTTCATGGCAGCATCGATCTGAATCAGAGGGGGATAACCGGCGCCGGGAATTGTTCTTTTTTGTGCGCTGACAATTCCTATCATAAGCGATTGCCCGATCCCGTAAGGGTTGCCGATCCCGACCACCCATTCTCCGAGTTCTACACCTTCCGAGTCACCAAGTGTGACCGGTTGCAGATTACTTGCATCTATCTTCAGCAGGGCAAGATCGTTCTTACTGTCCTTGCGGAGAGCCTTGGCCAGGAACTTCTTGCCGTTGAGAAGCTCTATCTCGATTTGGGACCCATTGCGCAAAACGTGCTCGTTGGTAATAATCAGCCCATTGGCTGAGACTATGAATCCCGAACCATAGCCCATTGCTTTGCCGCCGGAATCTCCGGAAAAGCCCAGGTGGCCGAGAGAAAATGACGATCCCGGATCAACCATACGGATGGCGACCACGGACCTGTTGACTTTCTTGACAACTCCTCTGATATCGGGGAAATTTCCTTGACGCACCACAGGTTCCGAGGTGCTTCCGTCCACCCGTTCCGGCTTGAAAGGGACCGGTGAAAGACTGATTCTTCCCTTCTTCGCAGGATTGCGGCTGTCATCAGGCGAGATAGCCCTGTAATTCTGAACACTACTGGAGGAAGAGGGAGTCGCGGCCTTGCGAAGCATTACATCATCGGCCTGTGCAACAGACGAAAGAAAGACCAAACTTGCAACAAAACATGATATGATAATCAGAATTCCGAATCGGAAAGGTGTCATCCACAGACTCCTGCAAACGGTTTCCAGAGAAAAACCGCAGGCCCGATGCGGTTTTCCGGGTGGTGAATTTGGATATATTCCTATCCTGGCCACGTTGTCAATGGTTTTTTATTTTTTCCTCGAAACTATCACTATGTTCTGCTTATTTTTTAATGTTTTTGATTAACAACTATTTGTTACACCAGCGGAGATGCGCCTATGCACGAGGTTGAAATCATAGCCAACTTTTCCGCCGCTCACCGTTTGAGGAACTACCAGGGCAAGTGCGAACACCTGCATGGGCATAATTATCGAGTCCATGTCAAGGCGAGAGCCGCATCTGTTGGCGAAGACGGAATGGTCATGGACTTCGGAGATCTCAAGAGAGCTACGAACGGCGTGCTGGAGCGATTCGATCACTCTTATCTGAACGAAATCAAACCATTTGACCGAATCGAGCCTTCCGCGGAGAATATCGCGGCGTTTCTCTTCGATGAAATCGGCCGCGAACTGAACGACAAGTCCGAGATGCTCCACAGCGTCTCGGTTTGGGAATCCGATACTTCGAGGGCTACTTTCTTCAAGGAAATCAATTGAAATGGCCTTCAAGCAATGCCCGGCCGTCTCCGGCCGCGGGGAGATTTTCAATTGGGCCCCCTTTATGACCGCTGTCGGTCACGATCTACTCAGGGAGAACTCCAGTGAACGTTCTGTCAATGCCTGATGTCCAAAACCTGCCCGACGGACGCAACCTACCCATCGACAAAGTCGGTGTGAAAGGGTTGCGCTATCCAATCTCGGTCAAAGACCGACAAAAAGGGTTACAACATACTGTAGGGCTTTTTGACCTTTTCGTCAATCTTCCTCATGATTTCAAAGGCGCCCACATGAGCCGATTCATAGAGGCGCTCAATGAGTTTCGGGGGGAGATCTCCATGGAGAAGTTCCAGGAGATCCTGGAAAAGATCAAAGGAAAACTCCATGCCAAGAGCGCCCATATGAATGTGGAATTCCCCTACTTTGTGGAGAAGAATGCGCCGGTCACGGCAACCCCTGGCCTCATGTCGTACACGTGCTTCATGAGTGGGGCACTTGCGGATTGCTTCGACCTCATCGTTGGGGTCGAAGTTCCCGTAATGACTGTTTGTCCTTGTTCCAAGGAGATCTCCAACTATGGGGCACACAATCAGAGAGGCGTGGTGCGGGTACAGTTGAGATTTAAGAAGTTTTTCTGGATCGAGGAGATAATTGAGGTCGTAGAATCGTCGGTCAGTTCTCAAATTTACTCGCTACTAAAACGGCCTGACGAGAAATTCGTTACCGAACGAGCCCACGAGAACCCCATGTTCGTCGAAGATGTGGTGAGGTCTGCTGTTTCACGTCTCCGGGCAATGGACAATTTCCCCTGGTATCGCATTGAGGCGGAGAATTTTGAATCCATCCATAACCATAGCGCCTATGCAATGATAGAGAAAGACTTCTCGCCGGAGCCCGAGTGTTTACAGAGAGCGGCAGCGGGGAGGTACAACAGTTCGATTTAGACGTGAGAGATGTGAAACTGTCAGAAGAAATCGAGGCTGAAGGCATTCTGGAGGATTTCCACGACTGCCGGCTCGCCAAGGGTAACAATCGCAACATCAAATCGTGCCGGCGGAACCTCGCTGTAATGTTTCCCCAAGTAGACCTCAGCGGCTCGGATAATTCGTTTCTGCTTTTGCCGATCCACTGAAAATACAGGGTTGAGGCTCGAGGCCGACCCCCTCGACCGCACCTCCACGAATACTAGCTCGCCCACGTGCTGCGCAATTATGTCGATTTCCCCCAGCCTGCATAAGAAATTCTTTTCGATGATGCGGTAGCCATGCGCTTCGAGGTGGTCGGCCGCCACTTGTTCGGCCAGCCGCCCTTTATCACGCGTGTTGGGTCCGGTTTTTGCTCTCAATGCAGCTCCTTCTAGACCACGCTGTCGGCCGAGATGACGTAAGAAAGAAATGGTTTGGCCCGGCCGACGGAATCGACGGCGACGGCAAAGGTTAGGAGTTTTGGGGAGGGGTCCTGGGAGACCCTTTTTGCAAAAGGGCCTCCCAGGTGGCTCTTTCAAAAAGCAATAATGCTTGCAGCCGCCTTTACGCCTTCGCCTCCATCATCCGTTCGTGGAGGCGTCGGGACTGAAGAGCAAAAGCCTCCAGCCTTGCCTCGATGATTTGCGGAAACGCATTACCGTCGGTCTCGATGGCCAGGAATGGGAGTTTTTGATTCTTCTTCAACAGAGACTTGTAACCTGGGTCATGCCCGTTTGTCTGGGAGAGGAGAGCCAATTTCTCCCTCGTGGTGAACTTCTCGGAAAGAATTGATTCAGCTACTCGGGAAGGCATGCAGCCGAACGGACCGATGGAGATGATGCCGCAAGCGGGATGAAGAATCTCATGGAGAGCCGCGCCAACCGTCAGAATCGCCTCTCCCGTCAACATGGGTGAAACGAACTTCTCTCCGGCATGAATCAGGTCCTCAACGTGTAGGGTCTCGTGAAAAAACAGGCCGGATGGAGCAAAAAGATCGCGAATCTTCCGATCAAAGTGCCGTTTCACGAAGTACCGAATCCAAAATGGAATGTCCGGTTGACCTTCTATGCGATTCTTGATCAACCAGTCCACATATTTTATCCATTCGCTGGTCTGGGAGGTTCGAACAATGAACCCCCGGTCCGCCATTTTTTCAACGAGCTTCTGCAAAGAAATTGGATCGTTGCGCACGTAAATTTCGCCGATGAGTGAGATCTTAGGCATTTCTTCGTACGGCATTTTCAAAGGAATCCGGGCCAGGGCCTGAGCCACGGATTGAATGCGACGGCGGATCTCTTTCCACGACTTATGGATGACCTGCACAAGAGAACCCCATTCACGGAAAAAGATCTCCATTGCAGATTCCCGGTCCGCTGCCGCGGCCATCAGGGTGGACCAGATCTCATACATGACGTCCCCGATGATTATGGCCCGCCAAGCCGGCAGAGTGAACCGGTCCCCCAGCCCCATGTACCCGTTGGCGGCATTCAGCGTGAGCACAGCCGCGTCCGGGATGCGATGTCGTTCGATGAGGCGTCGGGAAAACACATTGTACTGGCCGAAACGACACGGGCCTCCCGCGCCGGGCATGAAATAGGCTGTCACCTCGCCCGCCGGTCTGTCATGCCAAAAATAGTTGAGCATTGACCCCACCGTGGTTTGGAGGGGCAGACACTCTTTGCACGTGGAGTTCCCGCGCCCGATCTTGAGCACTTCGTCGTCCGCGGGCGGAAGGCCATGGGCGTTGATCCCGACCTTTTTGAAAGTTTGGACAAGGCCCTCGTGCGCGAAGCGTCCCATTGCCGGGAGAACAATCCGGACAGTCGGGTCGGTCAGGGGTAGCTTTCTCCCGTCAGCCGTTGCAATTACCGGCTTCCCGTCGGCGATTGTCGCGGCCGCAGCCCGAAACGATTTCCGGATGACAGGGATTTGCTTTTTGCTCTCGAGCTCCAGGTAATACCTTACAATGTCGAGAAAAGCTTCGATTCGCGTTTCGAGCCCTGCGTCCGCGGTGTGGCTGTCGAGTTCCAGGGTTAGCGAGGGCTTGCGGCCCATCTCTTCACGGAAGTACCCCACCACAAAAGAGTCCGGCCCACATGAGAAGTTGCTGATATAGGTCCCGAACAGCCTCGGGTGATTCTTCACAAACCTGGCAGCCTTGAGGATCATTCGGCCCATGGACCAGTACATCGTATCTGCGTCGTCCAGGGTTTGATCCTCGTAGGGGAGCATATCAAAAGGTATTATCCGATAACCCCTGGATGCGAACTTTCCCGGTATCCCTTTATTAGCCTCGCCTGCGAAGGCATTGTAAGGCCGACCGAAAAGCACGATGGCCATGGATTCAGGGTCTTGTTCAATCTCTTGAAGTATTCTAGCTCCCGCGGAACGGATCTCTTCCCTGTAAGCGGCCTGAGCCGCCATGCCTGCCTTAAAGGCCTTCAAGCCGTCTGCTTGGGAGCTGCCCAGTTCCGACGCAACCTTAAGGAACTCGGCGGTACACTGTTCGAAGCCTCGGCTTAGATCCAGGTAAGGGGTTATCACCTTCTTGGACTGTGTCCCCTCAAAGGTACTCTTCAGATAGAAAGCTTCCCCCTGCACGAAAACGCAGGTACAGGTGTTGCTGTTATCGCTGTCTGTCGGGACGCCTCTGATGTGAGGCAGAAAGAGTATATCCGGATCTTTGCTGAGCAGGTTCGCCATGAACCCGTGAGCTATCTCCACGGGGAAACAGAAGGCGGCTCCTTGCTGATCCACGCCCGAGGGTTCCACTGTATCGGGCAATACCGGCCGGTATCCCAGCGACTTGAAGAAGCCATTGAAGAACGGGAAATAGGTATTTACAAGAAACGAACGGTTCATTCCGATCGTCGGCCGGTCATCCGCAACGTTGTCGGCCTCGAGATCTCGAAAGGCCATCCTCTGGCGGTAGTCCACCATGTCGAGGGCACGTTTGTCGAATTCCAAATGATGGATAAGGTTTACGTACCGATTGCAAGCGCCGCCGAAGGGGTACGTCTTTTCCTCTATCTCAATCCGGGCAATTTCACATCGCCGGTCACATTTTTCTTTGCCACCGCCGCACACAAAAGACTTCTTGTACGTCACATCACGCGCGGCAAGGCGGTTCAGATCAAAAGGAGTCTCTTTCATGAGGCCCAGTGCAATGCGCCGTTCCACCTCAAGTGCGACACCGAACGCGCCCATAAGTCCGGGCTCTGGAGGAACGATGATTTCCTTACCGGTGAGCGCAGCCATGGCCGCAGGAATTGCCTCGTTGTAGCAGACCCCACCCTGCATGAAGACCTTT
The DNA here is from genome assembly GCA_052146735.1 of Desulfomonilaceae bacterium. GTDB lineage: Bacteria > Desulfobacterota > Desulfomonilia > Desulfomonilales > Desulfomonilaceae > CAWBBA01. The sequence goes on from JBKQMK010000342.1 coordinate 15,942, forward strand.
TTCCCTACCGGCCGATTACCCTTGACCCTGTTCGAGTAATTCATACAGATGGAATACACTAGGCCTGCCACGATGTCGTTGATCGGGATCCCCTCCTGCGCGGCATTCTTTATGTCGGAACCAATAAACGCGGCACACTGGTCATTGAAGTTTGGTGGATTGAGACCTGTATACGCAACCTTACCGATATCTGTCACTTTGAGCCCGAGGCTTTCCTTCGCGGACTCCTCCAGGAACGAGCCCGTTCCCGCGCTGCAAGCTTCGTTCATGGCGTAGTCGCTGGGCACCCCGTTGGTGATATACGTGTACTTGGCGTCCTGGCCCCCAATCTCGAAAATTGTATCCACCTGTGGATCAAAGTGCACGGCCGCGGCGGCGTGAGCTATGATCTCATTGATCACTCCATCGGTCATGGCATGTAGGCCGGAGATCTGCCGGCCTGATCCGGTAACTCCCAATCCTACGATCGTGATTGGAACGTCGATCTGTTCGGCCAGGCTGCTGTATACTTTCCGAGAAGCCGCAACCGGATCGCCATCGGTCCGGAGGTAGTCGGCTGCCAGTATAGCCTTGTCCCGGCAGCGCATGATTACCCCTTTGGTAGTGGTGGAGCCGACGTCCAGACCCAGGACAGTTCGGTCGTCGGCTTCGGCTTTTCCTCGGGGCCGATCTTCGAAACGGACCATGTGGCGGAATTCAGACAGGGGCTTAAGATATGAGAAGGCCGACCCCTTTTTCTGATACACATCATCGGAGCCTGTGTAAGGGACGGTGGGATTGTCCAGGGCCCACAGAGCAGCTCCAAGGGCCTCGAAATAAGGGGCTTCTTTGGGGACGTAGAGATCTTCGATCTCTTGCTCCAAGTAATGCATCATGGTTTTATTGCGGGACGAACCGCCGACCAGAAGGACAGACTTCTTAGGAAGCTTCTTCAATAACTCTACCACCTTGCCGGCCATCATCTTGGCAAGGCCTGCCACCACCTGTCCCTTCGGGATGCCTTTATTCAGGGCGTGAGTGCAGTCGCTCTTACAGAATACGGAACATCTGCCAGAAACCCGGTGCGGGTGCTCGCAGATGCCCAGCTCGGCAACGTCGTCAAGCGTGAGGTTCATCCTCCCGATTTGCTGGAGAAAGAACTCGCCGGTGCCCGAGGCGCATTTATTGCCCGTCTGTATTCCCTGTATTTTCCCGTCTTCGTCCAGATGGTATACGAGAAACGTCTCCCCACCCGCGCTGACGACCACGCGATATGGGTCGTCTTTGCCGAGTATCTGAGCCACTGCCCTTTCCACCGCCTCGGGTTCAGAAATTGTAGACAACCTTATAAAATTAATGAATTTTCGTCCGGTGACTGCGATCGGGATCTCACACACTTGGGGAACCTGTTCAAGCGCATCGAGCAGGATCTTTCTGGGATTACCCTCATGTGTGATGGTCGAGGCGTCAATTACCTCTATTCTGTCCGCTTCCCTGCGTACGCGGACCATGCCAAGCGTGGAGGCTCCCAAACAAATGCCCAGCGCTTCCATGAACAATACTCCCTTTAGGCTTCCGGGTGATTCACCATTGGATGAGCTCAATCTTTCACTATAGTCGAGCCGACTCCGGTGGGCAAGAAGTAATGTAAGCATTCAGCAGGCAAGCAGTCCCGCGTTTCGCGCGGGATCACCGTAGAGGCCGCCGAGAACGCAGCTCCTTGAGGTCACAAAGGTTTTGCCAGGATTTGCCTGACCCGCAGATCAAGAAAGCGGTCGGAAGGACGGGCCTGGACGATGGCCACAGTGTCCGCTCCTTTTCCGCTGCCGGCAACCGCTATGATGTCTTCCCCTTCCGGTACCAGCCCTGCGTCGCAGGCTTCCACAACGATCTCAACGCAGACCTTTATACCCTGCCCGAGTAGTCGCAGCGTTTGCGCGACAACGTAGCCCAAATAGACGCCCTGATGTTTTTTCATGAAGGAGGCCTCGATCCCCCGACTCAGAATGGTTCCAGTGAAAATCTTGACACCGAGACGGGTCAACTCTTGCCTAGCTTCAGCAGGGCACTCGTCCAGATTTGGGCCCGCATAACCGACGTTATGAGTCACCACCACCATATTCAAGGCCTTGCCAACAAATTTGTTGGCGAACAACAATCCGGTTTCCCCCGCGGTCGTGGCCACGACGAGGTGCGAGAAACCCTCATCCACAAGCCCTGAGACTATCTCTAGACACCGCAAGGTGTTTTCCCTACCAGGCTTTTCGAAGAATTCAACCTGCCTTATCATGGTACCTCCTCAACTGAATATCCGAGACACTGAACTGATTTCGCCTAAATGATCGCGAAGTGCTTGATTTCAGCCGGATCGCCTGCGAAGGACCCAAACGCCACAATTACGACGCCGACAAAGATTGTCCTCAGTAGGTCCTTTCCGGCCCGGGGTGTGATAGCCAAAAAAGCCAATCTCTTCCCGCTTCTCCTAATTTCATTGCGGGCCCGCCGTTTCGAGGGTCTTTGGAGTAATGACCGGTGCAACTGCTCTCCATACCCATGGCGGCCGACGCATTCTCTCCGCGAGCCTCCCGAAAGGCACGCTTGCCGCAACTTCGTCTGAAACCCGTTTATGCCCGCGTTCACAAGATACCTCACTGCCTGGCTCCAGTCCACCAGGATCTTCACCTCTGCTCTCTATCCAAATCCAGTTTAACCGAGCGGGTTCAAGAAACACTACCAGGACCGCATGGACGCCCCTCTTTGTTGGACGCCGCGGGCCCCGGGAATGGCACATCTACTGCGTACTCAAAGGTTTTCCACGCCGGTTGTTACAACAAACAAATGCCGCAGAGAACCGCTGGTGGTGTTCGACAAGATGATTTTCAGCTTCTTGCTGAAGACAACGAGGTGCAGATGATTATCTTCGTCCCGGAACCTACAGTAAAGGGCGTTGAAATTGACAGTCTGCCTGCCGTTGGCTGCCAAAGCAGGGGTATGGCATGACTGTTGCGCAATGCCGTCTCTCGGTCCCTTCCCATCCTTAATAATATGAAACGCCTATTCCCTTAACTCCGAAAAGGTTATGGTCGGAGTTGACAGGCAGGCGCAGAGAAGCCTGTCGAATAGCTGATCTTCCCAGAATCTACGGTTGAATCTGTAGCAGAATTCATCAAGGTAT
>JBKQMK010000343.1:0-6356 GCA_052146735.1 Desulfomonilaceae bacterium
GCATTCAGATAAATCGTTTGGTTTTTGAGCTCATTACTTAGTTCGTCGCCCTTCGTCCCGGCCCGCCCTTCATGGTTCATTAGTTCGCGAAGACGGACAATGGCATTCACAAAGGAGTTATCGTGGCACACTTTCTTGACATCGTCTTTCCTTTCCGAGAGCCAGAGTTCGAAACGCTCTTTCTTTAAATCGGCCACCAGGCTGAGGCTTCTCAATACTTGGTCCCGCTCAAGGTCGTAGGTGCCTCTGTATCCGGTAAAAGGTATGCCGAATGTGTTCACCATACCGACCAAAAACAAGGTGGCGGCCATCGGCACGCAAAAAGCGATGAGCATCCTTGATCGTAGGCCAAGAAACCCCGTTGGAGGTTTGGGCCTTGAAGCAGCTGCAAATTCCTGGTTCATCTCGGGTCTTCCGTTATATAGTCGAATTCGTTGAGGCGGTATTTTCTCGGTCGCGCAAGGATTTCCTTTATGGTCCCACTGTCAAACTGTCTCTCGATAACCTTCCATTCTTTTGGCTCAGAGATTCGGCCACGGGCCTTGAGAAATTCAAACTCCCTGCGTAGGCGTCCATTTTCTTGGAGTTCGTCCTCGGAAATGATAGGAGCCAGATTCAAATCACCAGATTCAGCAATTATTCTACTAAATTGCTCGGAGGACAGAGGGGCCCTTTCTTTTGGGAAGACCTCGCCCGTTTGTATGGCCCACTCGCTCGACTGCCGAACATGTTGATATCGGACTGCATCCACCGTATGGCACGAATCTCCGCGGCCAAAATTTCGCGTACAGCCTCAGGATGGTTTTCCGCAAAGTCTCTCTTGAACAAAATGAATCCCAAATACCGGCTCCTATGAATCACCGCCGCGCCCGGCCTGCTCTTCAAAGCGATTGAAACAGCGGGCTCCCAGGCTGCAAAGGCGTCTATTTGTCCCGCCTGGAATGCCTTCGGGATCTCGGTTACATCCATAGGGACAAGATTCACTTGGCGCTCCGTAAGTCCTTCGGACAAGAGCTCTTCCAGCAGTGCATGGTGAGAAAAGGAGCCGGATGGATAGGCTACACGCAGTCCCTTCAGATCTTTCACAAGTATGAAACGATTGGCCACGATGGAATTGAATCCCCGGTCAATCAGAGCCGGGATTGTCACTTCCATATTGGAAGCGATTGTGAGTGTTGGCATGTCGCCGAGCATTCCGCCCTGAAGGTCCCCTCTGCGAATGAAGAAATTTACGTCCTCCCCCTTTAGGAATGGGTGGAAACGCATCTCCAGGTTCAATCCGCTTAGCTTGTGACGGAGGATATTGTCCCGCTTCATGAGTTCGGCGAGATTGCCTTCAAAGATCCACAAAGGCTGAATCCCAAAATGAAGTATGCCTTTGTCTTTTTCGAATCGGTATGTGGAATAAACAGGGTGACGACTCAAATCGGAGGGAGGCGAAACCGGTGGGGATTTCATGTCTCCTTTCAGCGCAAATATGACAGCGGCCAACACGGTCAAGCCCACAAGAAGAGCTCCCACGATGAGTTTATCCTTGACGCCGGTCATTCAATTTCCCCTGAGATACGGCAGATTCGAAAGTTGTCACCCCGTGAAAGAGCAGTACAGAAGGCGCCGCGCTCGCCTGGATTACAGGTGCCCCCCTTCACTTCTCAGGTAACGCTGACGCAGCAACTCATCGGAAACTTCTAGCTGGTATCTGTCTTCTCCTCGGACGGTATCCGGTGCCTCTTGGATGGAGATTGGCGCAGCAGAGACAGCAAGAAAACTAATATTATTCTAACACAAGATGGTGCGACCAAGAAAGAGGAGAAGTAAACCCCGATCTCTAGGAACCTGCCGTGTGACCGGAGTCATCCGCTGCATGGTCTAACACGGCCGCTCCGCTCGCTGTTCTGTTTCGTCATGCGGGCTTCCAGGAAACTGACGTACCAACTATTCGGTTTCCTAAGTTCGCTGACGTATTTGGGGCAGCCTGGGTGGGGCAGGCATCTTGCCTCTCTATCAAGAAATGTCGGTCAAGACGCTACTTTCTCAAAACTCGCAGATGTACCAGAAGCGTAGCACCATTCGTTGGAAGGGGCCGGGATCATGCCTGCCCATCTTCGTCTGATCCGACCAGGGGCGGTTATGAAACCCGCCCCTACCAACGTTCTCTGCGATTACTCCGTACAAGGCCTGCACCGTACCGCGTGGAGCGCCGCGAGCCTGCATCAATATCGTGCCAGGACTCCTCCCCTTGAATGAGTTTTAAGACAGTCTCATCTTTCCCGTCATTCCGACGCCGAGAAACTCCCTCTCGAACGTCTTCCCAAAAAGCCCGACATCTGATTAACTAGCCGAAGTCATCGATGTCCTTGCTGCTCTTACTTATGGTGTCAGGATAGGCAATTTACGGGGAGGTTGCTTGCAATGCACAGATCGACCGCCAAGAAGGCCAAGGCAGCCGGCAGGTTCTTGGCAACCCGCATGGACGGGAAAAAGTCCAAGAAGGCCGGCCTGCCTCCGGGCACGCTCGTTCATGTGGGAGAAGAGTTCATCGAGAAAAGCAAGATTTCTGTCATTGACTATGACGAAACGTCATGCCGTGAAAAAGAAGTTACTAATATGTCCGATCTGGCGCCATTTAGAGAGAGCCGGACCACAACCTGGATAAATGTCGACGGTATTTATGACGTGACCACTATTGAAGAACTTGGCAGCTTGTTTCATTTGCACCCCCTGGTGCTGGAAGATATTGTGAATGCCACCCAGCGGCCGAAAATAGAAGATGCCGGCGATTACCTATTTGTTGTTTTGAAAGTGCTCGATTATAGTGAGGAATCGGACGAGATAACACTCAGGCAACTGAGCCTCATCATCGGCCCCACGGCTCTACTTTCCTTTCAGGAAAGAGAAGGAGACCTGTTCAATCCGGTGAGGGAAAGACTGAAGGGGGGTAATGTTCGTATTAGAAAAAGCGGAGCCGATTACCTCGCCTATAGCCTCATTGATACTGTGGTTGATAACTATTTCGCCATCCTGGAAAAGCTTTCCGAAAAAATGGAAGTGCTGGAAGAAGAGCTGGTAAAGAACCCGGGCCGTGAAACGTTGCAAGGGATTCATCAGATGAAGACCGACATGATCTACCTCCGCAGATCGATCTGGCCGCTAAGAGAGGTGGTCAACACATTGGGACGCGGCGAGTCCGCGCTGATCGAGGAATCAACGCTACCATATCTCAGAGACGTTTACGATCATACGATTCACGCCATCGATACACTGGAGACATTTAGAGATATAGTTTCCGGCATGCTGGATATATATCTATCGAGTGTGAGCAACAGGCTCAATGAAATTATGAAGGTTTTGACCATCATCGCCACAATCTTTATACCGCTGACATTCTTGAGCGGATGGTACGGAATGAATTTTAAGGACATGCCGGAATTAACCTGGCGTTGGGGCTATCCTATGGTAATTTGTATTGGGCTTGCGATGGCGGTTACTATGTTGATTTATTTCAAGCGCAAGAAGTGGTTGTGAATTTTCGGAGACTGCGGCAAACTTGCTTTGGACGCATTCGTTCAGGTGCTCGGAACATAAGGCTCGGTCGAGTTGACAAAGGTTTGAACGGAGTATACTCCCGGCATCCGAATGGTCGGAGGGCACATGACTACATTGTTTTACTTGTGTTTTAGCGTAATTGGATCTCTTCTTTTGGCGGCCACCGTATCTGCTGGAGACAAGCAGATAGTCGGCTGGGTGGAAAAGGCTAGGATCTCCCCAGGTAATCTGGTGCTTCAAGCCAAGATGGACAGCGGAGCCGATAATTCATCCCTAAACGTCCCGGACGTTGTTGAGTTTGAACGAAACGGTGAAAAATGGGTTCGGTTCGAGTTGGTCAACGATATGGGCCAAAGCGCGGTTATCGAACGGAGACTATTGCGGATCGCGAAGATAAAGCGCCATCGAGGCATGCGTCAGCAGAGGCCGGTCGTGCGCATGGGCATTTGCGTCGGCAATTTCTACAAAGAAGCTGAAGTTAATCTGGTCGACCGGAGCAAGTTCAAATATCCATTGCTCATCGGCCGCAGCTTCATGGGGGACAGGCTGATAATAGATCCTTCCGCGCAATTTACCCTGGAACCCGGATGCACGGAGCAACCAAGCGTTGAATAAACTTCATCTCTATGTGTTGGCCGTCGTCTTCACGGCTCTCGGCCTTGGACTGTTTGCTTACAAGGCTTATGTTCTCGGCTTCCCGCTGACGCCTCGAACAAAAGTCCAGGTCTGGAATGTTGAGGCGCGTATCAGTTTCGTGGCCCAAGACAAACCCGTTAAGCTCTCAATGTTTATCCCCAGCGGCACGAGACGCTTCGCGCTCGCCGACGAACACTTTATCTCCAGCGGCTACGGACTCGTAGCATCCGTAGAAGACGGCAATCGGAAGGCCGTCTGGTCGATCCGCCAGGCGCGCAGAGAGCAAAACATTTATTACCAGGCAGTCGTGCGTGCGGTGCGTACCAAAGCTCCGAGAATAGAGGAGGAAGCACCGGAGGTCACCAGCTCCGGCTTTGAGGGTCCTCGTCTCGAAGCGGCAAAATCCCTTATTGCTGCAACCGAGGCCAAATCCGCGGATACTCCAAGCTTCGTGGCGGAATTGATCAAGAGGCTAAATCGCAGTGAGCCCGGAGACAACGTGACCTTGCTTCTGGGTCCGAAGCCCACTCTTCCTGCGAAGGTGGAGGTGGCTGTACGAATACTTACACAGGCCGGTATACCTGCCAGGGTGGTGCAAGGCATACGTCTCCAGGAAGAAAAGCACGATTTTTCCAAGAAAACCAATCTGCTACATTGGCTGGAGGTCTACGACAATAAACAGTGGCTTTCCTTCGATCCTCTACGCGGAAAGACCCCTGTGCCGAATGACTGGCTCCGCTGGTGGAGCGGACCGCAGAACCTGGTGCACCTGGAAGGCGGGAGCAAGCTTAATGTGGTGGTCTCGGTGAGCCCCAAAGTGGAAGAGGGGATCTCAGCAGCCGTCCTGCGCGGGGAAATCTCTAAACCGCTCTTGTTGAAACTCTCTCTCCTTGGCCTGCCCGTGAATACTCAGGCTGTGTACCGGGTTATGCTTCTGGTTCCTATCGGGGCATTTATCCTGGTAATATTGCGCAATATAGTCGGAATCAAGACTTTCGGCACGTTTATGCCGGTGCTCATTGCCCTTTCCTTTAGGGAAACCGGCCTGTTATCCGGTATTTTCTTCTTCACATTAGTGGTTGCGGTGGGTCTGGCCATACGGTTCTATATGGAACGTCTCAAGTTGTTGCTCGTACCGAGGCTCGCCGCCGTCCTCATTGTCGTGGTCCTTTTGCTGGCTGTGCTGAGCATTGTGACGCACAGTCTCGGCATACATCGCGGACTGTCCGTGGCACTGTTTCCTATGGTTATTTTGACCATGACCATCGAAAGAATGTCTATTGTGTGGGAAGAGCGAGGCCCTGGAGAAGCCTTCGTGGCGGGATTCGGCAGCCTGCTGACCGCGGCCCTGGCATTCATAATTATGAACGTGAGGTATATAGAGCACCTGGTGTTTGTATTCCCTGAACTGCTACTGGTCCTGCTGGCTGCTACTCTGCTTCTTGGACGTTACTCGGGCTATCGTTTGATGGACCTCTATCGGTTCAGCGCACTGGTAAAAGGCTGAAAGCGATGTTTGACACCATCAGAGCATTTAAGAAGAGAGGTGTGCTGGCCATAAACAAACGAAATGCGGATTACACGTTGAAATACAATCCGCGAAGACTGTACCCCCTCGTTGACGACAAGCTCCGCACCAAACAGCTCGCTCAAGCCAACGGTATCGCAGTGCCCGACCTGTACGCGGTGATCGAGGTGGCAGGGCAAGTTCACTCGTTACCCGAAACCCTCAGGGAGCATTCCGATTTCGTAATTAAACCTGCTCATGGGAGCGGCGGAGAGGGGATTTTGGTGATCTCCGACCGCCTTAACGAGAGGCTTAGGCGGCCTGATGGGCTCATCACAACCTGGGATGAGCTTAATCACCATATCTTTAATGTACTCAGTGGATTATATAGTTTGGGGGGCCAACCTGACCAGGCGTTGATAGAGTACCGCGTCAAATTCGCGCCGGTGTTCGAAGGGATCAGCTATCAGGGTGTGCCTGATATTCGCATTATTGTGTTGATGGGCGTTCCCGTCATGTCTATGGTTCGTCTGCCTACTCGAATGTCGGATGGGAAGGCCAATCTGCATCAGGGGGCCATAGGTGTGGGAATCGACATTGCCACAGGAACTACTCTAGCCGCGGTTTTGGGAAACGAGATAGTGACCGATCATCCGGACACGGGGCA
>JBKQMK010000344.1:0-4098 GCA_052146735.1 Desulfomonilaceae bacterium
AAGGGGCCCTCTCGCACGAGAAGGGCAGTAGAAAACTACCGGAAGCGAAAGTCAGCGCCCAGCCATATGGGACGCCGTGGTACGACAGACCTACCATTGTCGTGCTCCTATTAATCGGTCTCTTTCCTCTGGGTCTCTATGCCCTTTACCGAAACTCCACGTTTTCTACCGGGATAAAATCATTGCTAATAGTAGGCTGGGTCCTGTTGGTAATCATTTATCTAATGCTCGTTACCGGGGAAATCTTACCGGAGACCGGTTTGCGCCTCATTCTGAGCGTTTGACGACACAACCTTGACCGTGTCGCCTGGAAGGGCTTCGAGGATGTACGTAAATGCCATTACGGTCAAAGACTGAGGAAATCCGAAAGGGAGCGTTGCGGCCGACCGCCAGAAGGTTTTCTCTCAATTTGAAAACCTTTATTATATCATGGCCTCCTCACCTCTACGGAAGGGGCTTTGTACGGTGAAAGGAACAATTATGGAAGTGTCAGCTTTCGGAAAAGAGTGTCGAAGTTTTCAAGAAGATCGGTGATGCGGGGGTGTTGCAAAACTCTGAATTGGATAAACAGATGACTTGGTTCCAACGCAAGACGGGAAATTCTGCAAACTACCAGGAGCAGTTGTAACCCGTGGAAACCCTTTAGCCGCCTCACAAGGCCCACTACAAATCGCCGCTGAAAACACCTAAGCGAGCGATGTCTTATGCGGGGAATGTAAGATTGCTAAAAATCAAGGCCAGGAAGATCGTGGGCGATATTCGGGCCAGGGTGTCGGATTTTGAGCTGATGTCCAAATACGGACTGTCTATGGAGCAACTGGAAAAGGTCCTGGAAGCACTGTTGGAAGCGGGGGAGATAAGAGGTGCTGAAATCAAAGAAAGAGGCCCATTCTTTGACAATCCGGCCAACCGATCAAAGACACGGCGGTTTCCGAGAACATACCTCAGAGTACCTCTTGAGATCGAAGATGTGAATGACTCAGCCAATAAGGGCCTTCTTGTTGATCTCTCGGACGAAGGATTCCGAACCAGAGGTATTTTAGCGATTGTAGGTCAAGAAAAGGTCTTTCTGGTGTCTCTAAAGGAGGTTCGTAAAACAGCAGTCAGACTTCGAGCCACATGCCTATGGGCCAAGCAGGATGTAGATGCCAAGGTACTCCGAGAAGCTGGATTCAAAATAGATCATATCTCAGAAAGTGATTTGCTTGAAGTACGAAGGGTTGCTGGTCTTTTGGGCTTTGGAGACCGCAATCTCTCGCGAAAAAGATGAATCAGTTGGCGCATGGAGCAGACCTGGCCGAGGTTTGTCTTCGCCTAATCTAGAACCTGTTTATGCTATAACGATTTCGGCACCCAATGGAGGGGGTTATGTCCGGACGTGAGATATTTCTGTGGGAAGTCCTCAAATTCATGAGATTGGGGGTTGACCATGCCACACTGAAGGGAAAATACAACCTTTCAGAAGAAGGGCTTCAGGACCTGTACAAACAGCTAGCAGAGGCCGGTTTCCTGGAGTGGACTGGTCAGGATTTTATTGTAGCTGCAAAGCGGAGGATTGATACGAAGGCATTTGTCACCGACGTTCGCTCAAATCTACCCGATGTAGAATTGATGGAAAAATACAAGCTTTCTTCCCGAGGACTTCAGAGAGTTTTCAGCAAGCTGGTGGATTCTGGGGCAGTAATGGCGGACGACCTTTCTGGTCGGTGTATTTCATACGATGACTCTGTTACACTGAAGAAGGTGCGTGGATCTATAAGAGCCCTCCCGATCTTATCGATAGGTATCCATGAAAGAAATAGTCCTCAGATAATGGGGAGAATCAGAGACTTGTCCGAAGAGGGGGTGGGAGTGAGTGGCCTTGTGGCAGATGTTGGTGAGGTAAAGAGCCTCGTAGTCGTCCCGGATGAGTTTCTGGAAGTTGAGCCGTTCTCATTCGAGGCCCTATGTCGCTGGTTTAGAAATGAGAAGAGTGGTAAAATTAGCAATGCGGGATTTGAGATCACTGACATTACGGAGGATAGCCTCATGAAGCTCCAAGAGCTTCTCCAATTGATGACTTACTCGTTTTCAGACAAAGATCTTTAGTAGAGATGTCATGTGGAAATCTGCAATTGCCAATCCTGGCCATTTTCCTGAATGTGAAAATCGCTTGGGCAGTGTTGAAACGATGACGGAGAAACGACAAATTAAAGGGAGGGATATTCTTACCGATTTCCGATCGGGGATGACGGCCCAGGGGTTACAAGTGAAGTACAAACTCTCGGCAAAATCCCTTCAGACCATTTTCAAGAAGCTCGTAGCGTGCAAGGCTATAAGCCACTCTGAACTCTACGAAAAGTCTCCATTTTACAGGGACAGAATTGATCGCGTCAGAGCACGAAATCACCCAAGAGCTGACCTCACCGTTCATGTTCAGATATACGACATCGGGTCCGGCGCCACCGGTGTATTGAGGGACATCTCGGAAAAGGGGCTGCGTGTGGCTGGGATTGAGTCCAGCGTAGGTCAAGCCAAGACATTTCAGATCCCCATCGACATGTTCATGCAAGCCGAGCCCCTACTGATTATCGCGGAGTGCAAGTGGGTTGAAATAATGGGCAGACACAGGAGATACCCCGTGGCCGGGTTCGAGATAATAGATCTTCCAGAGAGCGACAGCCAGATCTTGCGTGATTTCATCAAGTTTTTATTGCTCAGTGAATCAGGTGAATGGCAGACAATCGCGTGAGAAGATAATAGCGACGTTGGGCGTTACGGGCAGCACATTCCTGCTCTAAACGCGATCTTGTACATGTGTAGCACATGCATTAAAGGATGAAACACGGTTTGCCCGAGACTTGGAGGGGCATCCTTATCCTGAACCTACAAGGAAGAGCCGAACTCTAGCAAGAGATTCGGGGGGATCACTATGAAGCATATGGTCTTGTGGAAGGCAATTGTCCATGACGTTGCCAGCGAGATGAGCGATTCGGATCTCACCAAAAAGTACAATTTGTCTGGAGATCAGCTTCGATCAATATTCAAGCGGCTTGCGAATCTTCGCGAAAGAAGAATTCAAATGTTAGCCGGCGACCTCAGATCCGGAATGGAGTCTCCGGAGCTCATGGAAAAATATCAGCTCTCCGCTGAAGCGCTCGCGAAAGCTCTCAAGTTGCTTCTTGAGGCAAACGCTATCGGTCAAGATGAATTCGAGACTTTCAGGTATTTTGACGGGGAACAGAGAACTGAACGGTATTCACGTCGTACAGCGAGAAATCACCCAATTCCAGTGGTTACGATCTGTGAAGTTGGTAAACCGGGAACAAGGTATTTAGTGAGGGATATTTCTGAGAACGGGATAGGCGTCACTGGGATTAATGCCCAAATCGACGAGACGAAATTACTTGCGGTTGTCGGTGATGAATTTGGAGAGATAGCCCCGTTTGAATTCGAGGCACAGTGCCGTTGGGCAAGGCAGCTAGAACCTGATGGAGGGATCTGCGCGGGATTCCGAATCACGAGGATGGGCGAACAGGACCTGTTGCGGCTCAGAGAATTCATCCAGGGGTACACTTTTGGGCTTGAAGAAGCCTGAAACGCCCTGGTCGAGGTGTCCATAAAATTAGCTGCCTCTGGGGGGTAAGGGAGTGTTTTTGCGAGTGGTTTCCGGCGCGTAGTGCTTCTCGCAGTGCTGTCCTGACCTTAGGACGAGCCGTGCCGATCTTAAGAGCCGGATGGTGATCACTCCATGTCCAAGGTATGCCGGACTGCGCGAAGAAGCTGCTTCATATTATAGGGTTTTCTTACGAAGCCTCTCGCACCGCTCGCCAATGACTCGTCGGTCGAAACATCTCCCAAATAGCCACTTGCAATAAGTACCTTCAGCTTTGGATTAATCTTCAAAAGTTCCTCAAGACACTGCTTACCGCCCATCTGGGGCATTATGAGATCCAATATGACCAGAGATATTTCGTCTCGGGCCTTGCCGCACATGTCCAGAGCCTCTAGTCCGGTGCTGGCGACAAGTACCTTGTAGCCTACTGACGTTAGAACCTCTTTTCCCAAATCTCTTAAGGCCTTCTCGTCGTCAACCAACAGAATGGTCTCGGTCCCGAA
>JBKQMK010000345.1:0-7480 GCA_052146735.1 Desulfomonilaceae bacterium
TTCCTGCATTTCTGAAAGCACTTCATGCGGCTTGGGAAATGTTGTGGCAGCGTTGTCCAGGTAAATGATCTGAGCGTCGTGTGACATGGGACTTATGCGCAGCCTCTGGGGTTCGGCAGGCCTGCCAGGCGCCGGGCTCCTTGTCTGATCCCTCTCGGGAAGCAGGCCACAATCTCCGCTAAACTCAGTCCGGTTCCTTTCCTCAACTCCGAATTGAGCGGCGCTTTCCCGTTTGCGAAGTAATATTCTCTTAAGAACCTGATGACATGCCAGTGGATGGTGCTCAACTCAGACAGCCCGTCTTCAAGAGCTAACAGTTCGGCCAGCCGCTCGTTCCACGAGTCAGGATCCAGAAGAAATCCCTCCTCGTCAAAGGCGACTTCTTTTCCATCTACATTTAGTACCGTGTAAATGGACCCGGGTTGAGCCAAATCGAGACCGTCCATGCGGCTTACCGTTGGCCTTGTTCCCCCATAGAAGCCAGCACGCGCTCAGGAGTAGCTGGAAGGTCACAAATCCTTGCCCCCCCGGTGGCGTCCTGTATCGCAGTGATGATCGCTGCAGTAGTAGGCAACAAGACGAATTCCCCTACCCCGACAGCGCCTAGCGTCCCCTTCTTGCGAGGCGTCTGCAGTAACAACACCTCACTATTAAAATGGGTTTTCATCGTAGGGAATTTGCTGGTAATCCAATCCTTGGTCCGCCCATGAACATACTCCTCACGAAGGGCCATTCCCGCGCCCATATCCAGGCCGCCCTCTATCTGGCCTTCCACTATCCTAGGATTGATAACGGTTCCGGCATCCACAACCGCGGTCATCTTCAGTATGCGCACTATTCCGGTTTGGGTGTCCACCTCGACTTCGGCCATTTGCGCTCCATGTACACGAGACTCGAAAGGAGATCCTTGACCGGTTTTGGGGTCCAGTAGAGTGGCATCCTGAACTCTGGTGCCGAGATAGCGAGTCGGCTTGCCAGCGGCAATCATATCGTCGTAGCCTTTTGCACCGATTTCAGCCATAGCCTCCGTCAAGGCCTCAATCGCTTTCACCATTGCGCCCCCGGCCATGTAAGTGATCCGGCTGCCTGAAGCCGAACTTGCGTCTGGAGTGCTGTCCGTGTCTCGAGTGACCAACTGGATCTTATGAGTTGGCACATCCATAAGGTGAGCGGCGATTTGGGTAAGCATGGCATCGTTACCCTCGCCGGGGTCGGATATGGAACCGTAGACCTTAAGACCTCCATGGGGCATCAATTCCACCGCCACCATGGAGCGGTCGGCTCCTCCTTTACCTATGCCGAAACTGCCGCCGGCGATTCCGACGCCACGCCTCAATCTGCCGTGTTTGAACCCCGCAGCTTCCTGGCAGGCTTGCTCATAACGCGGTTTTAAGGCTTCAAGGCATCCGGGATACGGCCATTCTTCTATGACCTGCCCCGTGGAGATGGACTCTCCTGGTCTCAGAGAGTTGACTAGGCGGAATTCTAGCGGATCCATTCCCAACCGGCGTGACATGATTTCCATAGCGGACTCGAGCGCGAAATTCACTTGAGGTGGTCCCGCCCCGCGAGCCGCGCCACCCCAAGCTTGGTTCGTGTACACGAGACGTCCCAACGCCTCGACGTTGGGAATGTTATACGAACCGCTAAGCATGTACAATGACCTGAGCACGATCGTCTTGCCTACTGACGTGTAGGCCCCATTGTCGAGCAAGAAATCAATGGTGTAAGCCGTGAGCTTGCCTTCCCGATCGGCCCCCAGTTTCACCTTCATTCTGAAGGGATGACGTTTGGTAGTAATCCACATGGACTCGGTCAGACCGCAGATATAGCGCACAGGCCGCCTGAAATGCAGTGCAGCAACAGCGGCCAAAGCTTCGGCCGTGATGTCGGTCTTAATACCGAACTGGCCGCCGATAAAGGCCTGTTCGTATCTCATGTTATCCCATCCCAGCGCCCGCTGGAGGACCATGAGATGGTGATGGATATTTATGCTTCGGCCCACCACCACAAGTTTCGGTTCTTCTTCGTCTTCACTCGGCTCCAGATATGCTAGAGCGGCTTCCGGCTCCAGAGGAGCCTGGTGAATGAGCTGCGTCGAAAACTCGGCCTCTATCACTTCATCAGACTTGCCGAGCGCCGTGGCTGCATCCCCTTTTGTCTGAGGATGAACAAAACATAGGTTGGGTACCGCTTCGTGGACCCGGATGCAACCTTCGCCTAACGCCTGTTCTGTTGTTGCCACAACGGTCAAAGGCTCGTACTCCACGACCACTGCTTCCGCTGCGACTCGGGCCTGGTCTTTGGTCTCGGCAACTACCAGAGCCACCGCATCACCCATGACATGGACCTTCTTGTCGCACAGCAGAGGTTGATCGTCTCCTAAGCGATTGGAACCCTTGATGTCTTCAGCAGCCATCACTCCCACTACTCCGGGCATAGTCTTGGCAACCGAGTAATCTATCGATTTGATGAGTGCGTGGGAGTGAGGACTCCGAACCGCTGCCAATTCCAAGACTTCTTCCATCCTTATGTCAGCGACGAATTTCGCAACCCCGCAAGCTAGCGTGAGACCATTCGGCCGTGGATAGGAGACACCGATCAGGCCGGCGCTAGAATCCGGACAAATTTCTCCGTATGTGGTCTTACCGCTCAAAAGGTCGGCAGCCAGCTTCACGGCCTCAATTATCTTCTTGTAACCCGTGCAGCGGCAAAGATTGCGGTGCAAAGTTTCCTTGATGAGCTGTGCACTCGGGTGAGGATCGCGGTCGAGGAGCGCCTTGGTAGCCATAATCATGCCCGGCGTACAAAAACCGCATTGAACTGCCCCAGCCAGCACATAGGCTTCCTGAATAGGATGGGGCTTCTCCGGTGTGCCGAGGCCTTCTATGGACAAAATCTCCGCACCATCGAGATCGCGCACCCTGGTCAGACAAGAACGGACTGCCTTGTTATTGACCAGGGCCGTGCAGGCCCCGCACTGTCCTTTTCTGTCACAGGACTGTTTCGTGCCGGTCAGCCGCAATTCGTCCCTGAGCAGATCGAGCAGTACACGTCGATCGTCATCGCCCACTCGTAACGTGAGCGGCACCCGGTTCACAGTCAGGTTGATATTCTTCATAAAGGGTGTGTTACCTCGTTCTGCCTCTATTTAGCCGATTGCCCTCAAAGAGGTTGCATCACATCCAGCCCTAGTTCGTGTGGACTGGATTGAAGGAAATCATTTCGCTTCGGTAGATTGTTGCTCGCTCTGGACCTTCTCAATCCGAACAGCACAGACTTTGTAGTCCGGCGTCTTCGACACCGGGTCCAGGGAAGTCCCCAAAAGTTCGTTCGGGTTGGCCCGAGCAAAATGAAAATCCATAAATATTGCACCCGGTGGGACGATTTCGCCAGGTCTGACGGGTGTGACCAATTCCCCCCGCCGGGATATCACTCTGGCGGCGTCCCCGTCTTTCAATCCCAGCTTTTTCGCGTCTACATAACTGAGCTGCGCGATCGGCGCAGGGAATTCCCTTTCAAGCGTCGGGCAGTTCCCGGTCTGTGTACGGGTATGATAGTGGGCATATCTGCGGCCTGTTGTCAGGAGATAAGGATATTGATCGTCCGGCATTTCTTCAGGAGGCCGGTAATCGATGGCATGGAAAAGCCCGCGGCCGCGTGTGAATCTACCTTGATGTAGAAACTGGGTTCCAGCATGATCGGACGACGGACACGGCCACTGGATGCCTCCTGATTCCAGTCGCTCATACGTGATGCCAGCGAACATCGGTGAAAGGCTTGCCATCTCGGAAAATATCTCTTCCGGCGACGTGTAATCCATAGAAAGGCCCAGTCTGGAGGCGAGTTCGCAAAGTATTTTCCAGTCCGGCAGGGTCCCGGGCAGTGGCTCTACGGCCTTGCGTACCCGCTGCATCTTCCTCTCGGTGTTGCTGAAGGTCCCCTCCTTCTCGGCCCAAGAAGCTCCAGGCAGCACCACGTGAGCGAGCTTCGCCGTCTCCGTCAGGAAAATATCCTGCACCACCAGAAATTCCGCCGACTTCAGAGCGTGGACAATATGGTGCTTATCCGGGTCGCTGAGCGCCGGATTCTCTCCAAAGATGAACATCCCCTTTACCGAACCATCAATGAGCCGGTCCATCATTTCCGGAATCGTAATACCCACCTTGTCCGATAGGTGCGCATTCCACGCCGTCTCAAATTTCTGTCGGACGTTCTGGTCCGTCACCACCTGGTAGCCGGGATAGACGTTCGGCAAAGCTCCCATGTCGCAGTGACCCTGGACGTTGTTCTGGCCCCTCAGCGGGTTGACCCCCGAGGAACGCTTACCAATGTGGCCGGTGAGCATGGCGAGGTTTGCCAAAGATTTGACATTGTCCACACCGTGGGAATGCTCGGTGATGCCGAGGGTATAAAGGATAGTCGAGCATTCAGAGGTCGCGTAAATCCGAGCCACTCGCTCGATTTCCTCCGCGGGAACTCCGCATATTTTCGACGCTTTTTCAGGCGGATACTTCTCCAAATGCGCCTGAAGCTCCGCAAAGCCTTCTGTTCGCTCGGAAACGAACTCCGAGTTGTGCCAGTTATTCTTCAGGATCGCATGCATCATCCCGTTGATAAAAGCAACGTTCGAGCCGAAATTCAGAGCAATATGAATGTCGGCTGCCAAGGTCAGTTGGATCTTGCGCGGATCCACCACAATGAGCTTAGCCCCCTTGAGTTTCGCCCGGTACACCCTGTGAGCGACGAGAGGATGAGCTTCAGTTGTGTTCGATCCTACCACCAGTACGCACGAAGCGTCCTCGATCTCGGGTATCGAATTTGTCATAGCACCACTTCCGAATGCGGCGGCAAGACCTACCACCGTCGGTGCGTGTCAGAGACGGGCGCAAGCATCTACGTTGTTGGTTCCAAAACCTGCCCGGCAAAACTTCTGGAGAAGGTAGTTCTCTTCATTGGTGCACCTGGCCGAGGAGAGGAAGGCGAAGCTGTCACCACCGTGCTCATCTCTAATCTCCTTGAGACGCGAGACGGTGTAGTCCAGGGCCTCATCCCAGGAAACCTCCTGGAGGCTCCCGTTCTTGCGCATAAGGGGCGTTGTCAGCCTGTTCGGGCTGCGTACGAATTCGTGGGCATTCCAACCCTTTATGCACAGCTTTCCCAGGTTCATCGGCGCCGTCTTGAGCGGCATAGTGCCAATGAGTTTCCCGTCCAAGACTTCGAGAAGCATTTGGCAGCCACAGCCGCAAAATGGGCACGTTGTTCTTACGAATCGGTAGTCCATTAAACTCTCCTGAAAAATCTGATGCGTCCAATATGCCGCAACACGCGCTTGAGTAGGCCCTCCGTTTTGCCTACTGATAGCGACTCCTTCTTGCTTATGTCTACTTTGACATAATGCTGCCCAAAACTCAAGGTCTATGCCCACTAGAGCACTCAGCCAAGACCAAGCTCCTTCATTCTATTTTGATCAAGACCCGATGTTTTGGAGATTTGAAGAAAAGTCGAGTCCCGCAACTTTCGTCGAGTGGGCTCTCGTTTTCAGACTTCCAGCGACGGGCGCGTCGATCAACGCTGCCGACTGCCGGTTTCCGAAAGGGCGCAAGTTTGTCGGTCATGGATCCACGAGTAAGCTAGGGGCGCCGTTACAGAATCTGCACAGTCACTTTTTCTCCCGGTTCGATTACCCCGTTGCCTGGTTCCACTACGATCAAACCGTCAACGGCCACGGTGGTCCTGATCATCGCCGGTTTCAATTTGGGGATGACCCGGGCGTTGAGCACACCGTTCGCAACTTCGAGCCCGCATCTGATGAAGTGTATCCGGTCGGAGCGAGCGACTGATTCACCGGCAAGTTCCGCTTCGGCTACAGGTCGGAGTAGTTCTTGATGGCCCATCATTCGCAATAAAGCGGGTCTGACGAACTGTTCAAAGGAAATCGTTGCCGCCCCAGGGTTGCCCGGAAGCCCGAAGACGGGCTTCTGTCCAAACATGCCGAAAAGAAAGGGCTTCCCCGGTTTCATGGCAACCTTCCAAAATACAAGCTCCATTCCCAGGTTGGACAGGGCCTGCTTCACTAGATCATGCCGACCTATCGACACCCCGCCCGAAGTAACGAGGGCATCAGAAGAGAGTCCCGCCGACAACTTGATCGCAAGTTCCTTTTCGTTATCTGAAGACGTGCCAAGGGAGATAGCGACGCCACCGCATTCCATGACTTGCGCTGCTAGGCTGTACGCATTGGACGAGTAGACTTTGTCCGGTCCCAGGGGCTGATCAAGGTCCACAAGCTCGTCACCGGTGGATAGTACGGCGACCACCGCTCTTTTATGCACATCGACTTCCGGCATGCCCAAAGTGGCCAGGATGCCCACCTCCGATGGACCGATCAAGTCTCCTGGGTTGAGCAAGACTTCCCCGTAATGTACGTATTGCCCTTTTATCCGCACATTGGCCCCCGCTCCGGGGTCTGCCGCCAGTTCGACCGCGTCGCCTTGAGCGCTGCTCGCTTCGCTCATGACGACAGTGTCAGCACCGAGAGGAATTAATCCGCCCGTCATGATCCGAACCGCTTGGCCGGGGCCTACTCGATCCGCATACGGCCTCCCGGCAAGAGATTCTCCAATCACTCTCAGGCGTGCAGGACACTCGTTGGAGGCGCCGGTCACGTCCTCGTGCCGGACGGCGTAGCCATCCATTGCCGAGTTGCCTTCATGCGGAACGTCTCTTGAAGCGGTCACTTCCCTGGCGAGGACCCTTCCGAGACCTTCAAGAAGCGTTACCCGCTCTGATCCAAGGATCGGCACTCGAGCAAGAACTTGTCTGCGGGCTTCCTCAAAACTGATCACGTTGCACCACCGTTAGAGGGCTTAGGGCCGTGGTATCCTCGAGTAATCGCAGCATCTGAGCCGACGCGAACAACCGCCCTCTCCCTTGAATTCGGACAGGACGGTTGTCGGTCAGAGAGACGAAGCTGCTACTTGCCGGCTGCGTATTGGTAGTACTTCTTCGGATCGTCCTTTACGACAAAGATTACTCGAACATCCTCCGCATTGAGAGCCGCAGCCTTGGGATAGGATTTCTTAAGCTCTTCGAGCCGTTTCTTGACCTGATCCAGAACCTTGTCCCTTTCCCCGAACACCAGGGTTCCGGTAGGGCACGATTTCACGCAAGCCGGAATCTGGTTGTTGGAAATTCTGTCAAAGCACATGGTGCACTTGAAAAGCTGCTTGGACTTGGGATTCTGGCGAGGGATGTTGTAAGGGCACCCCTCTAGAGTCGCCTTGAAGTCAAGATCCTTGGTCTTCGGAGTAAAGAGAACCGCTCCAGTTTTCTCGTCCTGAACGATTTCTTCGTTCTCTGCTGCACTCATGCATCCAGGTGAAAGGCAATGCCTGCACTGGTCCGTGAAAAAGTTCCAGTACACTTTACCGTTCCCATTCACTCCGTCCGCGAATCTAACGAGCTTCCACGTGTCAGC
>JBKQMK010000346.1:0-17000 GCA_052146735.1 Desulfomonilaceae bacterium
CATCCGGTAGTGAGCCCCCATCTGCCAATTTCCAAAAAACATGTCCTCAAAAACCACAGGCAACCAAAGACTGCTCACAGTGGCTCTTCATCCAGAGTAGTCAGTCATTGAACGGTCACTACTGATAACCACTCTAAGGAAATCAGCATGAGCGACACCATGAGGGCACTCTCCGATACAGCCACCACACATCGTACAGATCCTTCCTTGAAGGTGGGACTGATATTGCCTTAGCGCACCTATATCCTTCTTGGACAAGGCTGTTCCCATAACAGCAGCACATTCCTCGATCTGTTCAATCGTGGTGACGCCCGGAATAGCCACGGAAACATGCTGATCCATCAATACGTATTTGAGGGCGGCCTGATGAGGATTGAGTCCGCCCATGTCCTGTGCCTTATAACCACCGGCCTGGGTCTTCATTGCCACTACGCCTATCCCTGAACTTGCGGCTGATGCGACCGCCTCCTTCAACTCGTTTGAATGGGTGAAATTGTAGGAAACGAGAGCTACGTCGTGGAAATTGGATTTCGCCGCCTCTCTCAAGAGAGGGCCCATATCGGTGTGTGAAGAAAAGCCGGTAAAGCGAGCCTTGCCTTCATTTTTCATCGCCTGGAGGAACTCAATGAGGGCAGGATTGGAAACTTCGCCAGGAGCTTTGAGTGAGTGAGCCAACAGCACATCGACATGGTCGGTTTGGAGTCTCCGAAGACTGGTCTCAACAGACTGCCTGTTTTCCTTTTCCTTAGCATTGAAGCGAAACTTTGTCTGTATAAGTACCTTGTCCCGCTTTCCTCGAAATACCTTGCCCACCATTTCCTCGTTCCTGCCAGCCATATATGCGTTCGCAGTATCGTAGAAATTTATGCCAAGATCGAAGGCGCGATGCAGCACAGCCGGATCGCTGCAATTCATGACTCCCATGCTGACGGCTGTGACCTTTAATCCGGTCTTTCCAAGAGTCCGGTACTGAGGCGTACCTGCCTTTTCTGTGTCTGCAAAGGAAAGATTAACGTTCCAAAAAGGAGCCGCGGCCAGTCCTAGAACCGCGGATGACGCTCCTTTTATAAATTTTCGCCGCCCCATCTTTTTTGAAATCATGGCCTCTCCTTCGCGAAATTCAAAAAAATTCTTCGGCCCCTCCACATCTTAGCAGATAAGAGCCAGCATCGTAACTCCGCTGCATCCCTGTCAAACCCGGTGTCAATTAAGGGCACCCCGATCATCAAGAAAGCCGTCAACTTCTTTTTCAGAGGAGCAAACTGAACCCTTCATCGAGTCGCGAAAAGGCGTATTTTCTCTGATAGAACTCTGGCAGCACAAGTCAATTACACCTTCTTCTGCTCGACACCGACGAGTTCATCGGCCACTTTGAAGAAAACGCGTGGCCGGACACCCGTAAAAACCGAGGCCAAGGAAGACAGCTACGGTACATTAGTTAAGGCGTGCCAGACTTCTTTGGCTTCCCGCGACGAATTTGCCCGTGACATTCAGTGACATTCTTGATATGGTCAATAACGCTGGGAGTCTTTCACTCCGGCGACAGGGGTTCAAATCCCCTTGGGGGAGCCAAAATAATGCACTAATATCACTGGGGAGTTGAGAAGCCTCAACTCCCTGTTTTTGTCTAATCGGAGATACGGGGCAGGAAATGATGATCAATGTAACGGTGAGCCGGCCCTGGGCACTGTTCCCCCGATGTTCTCTCGCCGCTAAGAATGTTCCGGTGAGATGACGTTTGTAAAATGGCAACTTACAAGACCTGCCCAAAAGTATAGTGACTTACTCCTTTGCTCCGTGGGTTTTGAGTAATTCCACAATTTGGGTGTGCCCCTTCACTGAGGCCGCTTTCAAGGCAGTATCTCCATCCCTACTCTTTGCATTGACATCAGCTCCTTTTTCCAGAAACAGTTTCACCATATCGATATGCCCTACGTATGCAGCCGCCATCAATCCTGTAACTGCCTTATCGTCTTTAGAATTGGCATCAGCACCATAATCTAAAATGAGCTTTGCAAGTTCGAGATGCCCGGCTACGCAAGCCAACAACAATGATGTCATTCCATTTTTTGCTTTAGCATCAATGTCAGCTTCATTTTCGAAAAGCAGCTTGACTACCTCGGTCTGACCCGCGGCAGTTGCCAACAGTAGTGCAGTGAATCCGTCTTCCTCCTCTTTAAGGTCAATATCGGCATCCCATTCAAGAAGAAGTCTGACAACGTCAGTACGACCAGAAGCGGAAGCTAACATCAATGCGGTTGCTCCCTTGTCTGCCGTAGCATCGATATTGGCTTTCCGTTCCAAAATAAGTTTCACGACATCGATATGCCCCTCCGAGGAAGCCGCCATAAGCGGCGTAACCCCATTGTCGCCTTTGGCATCTACATCAGCCCCTTTGTCTAAAAACTCTTGGACCTTTTTCAAGTCTCCTTCTTTAGCCGCAATAATCAGCTCCTCGTTTTGAGCCCCATAAGTTGATAAACAAAACATTGTGGCCATGATCAGCAGCCCCAAGGCGAATTCCTTGATTACGGACCTCATATAAACCTCCACTAAAATTATTCCTTAGCTCCATGAGTTCTGAGTAATTCCACGACGTTGTTGTGGCCCTTCTGTGATGCCAATAGTAACGCAGTGCTGTCATTTTTGTCCTTGGCATTGATGTCGGCTTTCGCTTCCAGAAGCAATCTCACAATATCGAGATGTCCCCCGGACGAAACCATCATCAGTGCCGTAGCTCCATTGGCGGCCTTAGCGTTAATTTCGGCTTTCGCCTCCAGGAGCAGTTTAATGACCTCTACATGATCCGCATGGGACGGCATCATCTGTGCCATTATCCTTTTATCTTGTTCGGATGCCGCTTGTGTCCTGGTATCCGCTTTCAGAGAAGCCAACATAAGTGGAGTCGCACCATTGCTGGTTTTGGTATTGACATCGGCTTCCCCTTCCAGCAATAGCTTCACTACGTGGGGCCAGCCTGCATATGAAGCCAGAGCCAATGCTGTCGAGCCATTGTCGGCTTTTGCATCGATATCGGGTTCCCACTCCAGAAGCAGTTTAACAACCTCAGCCTGCCCCAAAGTGGACGCCGTCATCAGTATCGTCATCCCCTTTCGGATGTCTTTAGCATCAATTTCGGCCCCATATTCCAGAAGCACCTTCATGATTTCGATGTGACCGCTACCGTAAGCCTCCATTAGTGCGGTAATTCCATTCTCGTCTTTGGTATCGACATCAGCTCCATTTTTCAGAAGCTCTTGAACTTTTTTCAAGTCTCCGTTTTTAGCAGCCGTCACTAATTCAAGTCTTTGATCTTCCTGGACTGAGGCGCAGAAAGTAGTCGCCGTTAATATCAACCCTGTTGCAATTAGTGAAATTATGATCTTGTGCATTGCGTTTCTCCCGACACATAATCCAGCCTCTTCGGGCGTAAACTGCCTGACAGAAATGTACAAACTCGCTGAATCGTAGTATTCATTGGAGGCCAATAAAATGTCAACTTTTTTGAAGCGTTGTTGCGGTTCCTGTTCGGAAGCAGGTTGGATTTCTTCCAGCCTTGGGATCTTGAGCGAACAAAATGGGGTCTTGAAAGTTGACATTGAAAAACATAGACCGCACCATATTATCCAACATAAGAGGCAATTCGCGCTAGGAGACCTCCTTTCCCTTGACACCGACAAGTTCATTGGCCACCTTGAGGAAATACTGGGCCGACTTGCTGCCCTGAGCCCGGAAACTTCGGAATAGGGAGGGATCACAATGAGGCAGACACTTTTATGTTCTTTGACTGCTGCCGTGATTGCGGGGCTGGTGTTCGGTGCAATAGGAGCCGACTTGTCGCCGGCTACGAAGCCACCACGCTTTCCACAACTCACGATGCAACAACTGAATGAGCAACAGAAGCCGCTTGGGGAGCAGATAATAAAGATATCAAGCGTGGGACTGGGCGGCCCGTACAATCCATTGTTGCGCAGCCCAATACTCGGACACCGCATGTTCGACCTTCTTCATTATCTCCGGTGGAACACATCGGTGCCGTTGCGGCTCAATGAGTTTGCCATCCTGATTACGGGGCGGCTGTGGCGGTCTCAAGTCGAATGGTTCGCGCACGCGCCGCTTGCGATTAAGGCGGGGCTCTCTCCGGAAATCGTGGCCGACCTCAAGGCTAATAGGAAGCCGGCGAACATGAAACCGGACGAGGCGGTGGTCTACGATTTTGTCATGGAACTCTCTACAAAGCATCAGGTCTCTGACGAAACATTTGACCGTGCCAAGCAGCTTCTTGGGGAGCAGAAGGTCGTGGACCTTACCGCGGTCACCGGAACATACGTGACGGTAGCCATGTTGCTTTCCATGGCAGAGGAGGGCGTTCCGCCAGGCAAGGAGCCGCCATTTAAGGTCGGCGAGCCGTAACCGGCGAAACGGAATGGCTAAGTTAGGGTTGGAGTAGCTCAGAATCTGGGGATACCTTAGTCAATTTTCGGGGCGAATGGATCTTCATCGATACTATCCCACATTTTGACAGGAGGCATCGAACGCAGGTTCACGTGTAGCTGGAACACATCAGGCCTAGCATAGTGCCCGACGGCGTCAAGATCGTACTTGCCCCTCCCGATGTCTTCCAAGTCCAGATCTTGCGTGAGAATACACGGTCCGTCGAAATTCGGGCCTGCCAGGACCTGTCCCAGTGGCCCAACGATACAACTCCCGCCCCGCATAAGCACGTTTTCCGGATTGTCTCCTTGGATTGCTGCGTAATTTTCGGGACAGTCTTTCCTCAATAGATACTGGCAAGAGCTCAGGACAAAGCAACGGCCTTCAAGTGCAACGTGCTGCATGGAAGACAGCCACGTATCCCGATCATCTGCAGTGGGTGCACAATATAGCTGTATGCCCTGAGAATACATATACGTTCTGAGCATGGGCATGTAGTTTTCCCAGCAGATCACTGCGCCGACCTTGCCCAGCGGAGTGTCAAAGACCGGCATGGTGGAGCCGTCGCCGAAGCCCCAGATCAGTCTCTCCATGGCGGTGGGCATGAGCTTTCGGTGCTTTCCCATAAGCTGCCCTTGCGGCGAGAAAAATAGCACCGTGCAATAGAGCGTGCCGCCATCCCGCTCGATCACTCCCATCACGAGGTACACTTCATGTTCCTTGGCTGCATCGCCGAGGACCCGTGTGGCCTCTCCGGGAACTTCCACCGCGCTTTGGAAATACCGGAGAAAATCATCTCGACCGTAAGGAAAGCGCATGCCGAGTCGAGCGCCGAAGTCCAGGCCCTTCGGATAACCTGAAACAAAGGCTTCCGGGAAGACCACCAGCTGAGCGCCCATGTCGGCAGCCTCCGCAAGCAACCTACAAGCCTTATCCAGTGTCGCATCCCGGTCGAATACAACCGGTGAATCCTGAACCACGGCAACTCGGACCGTCTTCATGGCAGGGGATCTCCTGTGGTATGATTTTTTTCTCAGGTTTCCGGCAACACCTCCCTCATTTCATTGAGGATCGGCAACAGGTGCAATCGGAAAGCGTCGGGGTTCTCGGTCATGGGGAAATGGCCGAGACCAGGCATTATATGCACCTTTGCTCCCCGGATCAAGTCTGCCAGCCTCCTAGTAGACTCCGGTGTAGCAGAGTAGTCATATTCTCCCGTGAGCAGATACACGAGGCACTGAGACACGTCAAACTCGGAAGCCAGTTTGTTAGCGTCCCACTCCTCGCTGTAGAAGTGTAGGTCGCCCCGGTACACGCCATATCCGCCCTGGCTGTAATACCACCATGCCCGACGCCTCTGCTCTTCGGGGCTCAGGGGACTCATGAGACCGTAGACGTAACTAGGAATGAAACACGCCTGGTTGACCTGGGGATTCGTTAGGAATCGATTCAGGCGTCCGGGAGAACTATCCGGAGCTTCCAAGCCAATTGCAGCGCAGACATCGGCTCTGTGCCGAGCAGCCATGTACACAGCCATGGCCCCGCCCATGGAACTTCCCATAACCACAGCCCGGCGCTTGGCAACCTCGCGAATGAAAGTGACGCACCAGTGGGCGTAAACCTCGGTGGTAAGCTTGTATGGAGATTGCCACCAGCCATGCGCAGGTGTCGAGCGACCGTGATAGGGCAAGTCAAAGGCCAACATGCGCCAATGAGCCGCAATCTCAACATCACAGAGTAAGTCGTGGAATTGCCGGCTGTCGGCTCCTGCCGTGTGCAGAAGAATCAGAGGCACACCGCTGCCTGCTTCTTCGTAATAGATTCGCCAGGGTTTTCCATCCTGATCCGAAAAGTCCGCGTATCGTCCAATTATTTGAGCCGGGTTCCTCTTCACAGAGAACCGTGCTCCTTGCGTGTCCTCGCCAACCTTTTGAGTGCTTTCTTCGTCTCCGTTCCTGGCCACTTCCGCTAACCTCTCCAGAACAGGCAGGGCTTGCGCCGCGAGGAGCTGGTTCCCCTCCATGCCAAAACTGGAGTCTGTTGAACGCAATGCCATGAATGATTGGTATCCGGGGGGCGGCACACGACTCAAAAACTTCCTCCAAGTAGAGAGCGAGGCTTTGAGCGCCACATCCCACGAGTCATCGATCCGGGGCTCACCTAAGAAAGTCCAACGTCGATCATGCAAATGAACGAGGTAACGGTTATCTCCAGTGTCCACAAGAATCCGAACACTCAGTTCGCGTGCCCTGTCAACGAGTTCCGCATCCTGGTTGGCTTGTTCCAGTAGCCTTCGCAGCCAAACTTCTTTCAGAAAATCAGCGTGTGCCGTGTTCTCAAAGTCCAAGATAGGCCTCCTTGACGGCCGGGTTTCCTCTCAATTCATCGGCCGAACCTTGAATGACCACTCTTCCGTTTTCAATCACGTAGCCTCGATCAATGCAGCCAAGGGTAAGGGAGACGTTCTGATCGACCAGAAGCACGGCAGTGCCCAGCTTCTGAATCTCGGTGACTTTCTCGAAGACCTCCTTCACCAACAGGGGAGCGAGGCCGATGGAAGGCTCATCAAGCATGAGCAAACGCGGATCAAGCATGAGACCGCGTGCAATGGCAAGCATTTGTTGCTCGCCTCCGGAGAGAGTCCCGGCGAACTGCGTGCGGCGTTGCTGAAGACGAGGGAAGAGCGAATATGACAGCTCCAATCCTTTGGCCCTCTTCATCTTCGCGGTGGGGATATTCGCCCCGAGATTCAAGTTCTCTTCAACTGTCAGACCCGGGAATACCTGCCTGCCTTCAGGAACATGAGCTATTCGAAGAGGTGGTATCTGATGAGGAGGCAGGCGGTGAACGGGTTGGCCATCGAATATTATCTTGCCGGCAGAAATCGGAACCAGATTCGATATCGCTTTCA
The DNA here is from genome assembly GCA_052146735.1 of Desulfomonilaceae bacterium. Classification (GTDB taxonomy): domain Bacteria; phylum Desulfobacterota; class Desulfomonilia; order Desulfomonilales; family Desulfomonilaceae; genus CAWBBA01. The sequence goes on from JBKQMK010000346.1 coordinate 7,346, forward strand.
GCAGAGTCGATTTTCCCGCGCGATTGGAACCGATAACGCCCACGAATTCGCCATGGCCTACGTTGATAGTCAGGTCCCTGAGAGCAGGCACCCGATTATAATGTACGCTGATGTTTTCAACGCTTAACATACTCACTGTCGGCTCCCAGGTATGATTCTATGACGTCCGGGTGATTACTGACTTCCTCGGGAGTTCCGTCGGCAATTTTCGCTCCATGATTGAAAGCGACTATCCGATCGGACAAAGACATAATGGCCCGCATATTATGCTCGACGACCATGAGGGTAATGCCCTCGTATCGGAGACTCCGAATCATTTCTACCGCTACTGTGACTTCTGTGGGGTTCAATCCGGCCATCACCTCATCCAGCAAGAGAATGGAAGGCCCCGTGGCTAGAGCCCGCGCCACTTCCAGCCGCGCTCGGTCCACGAGGCCCAGATCTCCAGGGGAACTGGTTATGTCCGGATCGAACCCGACCTTGGCAAGGGTCCTTCTTGCCTCAGCTACGGCATCTCCGATTTTTTTGTGCCTGAGAAGCGCCCCGACAACGACGTTGTCCAGAATCGGCATGTCATTGAAGAGCGAGATGGTCTGAAAAGTTTTTGTTATGCCCAGTCTGGCGATTTTGTGAGGGGGTAGGCCCTGAATCTCGTGGTGATTGAACACGATTTTGCCATCGGTGGGTTTATGGAGGCCTACGATCAGATTGAAAATAGTAGTCTTTCCGGCGCCATTGGGACCTATGATGCCGAGAATCTCGCCCTGATTTACGGCAAAGGAGGCCATGGTCACTGCTACGAGCCCGCCGAACCTCTTGGTCACTTTTTCCAGCCGGAGAATCTCATTCATGGGCCGGTCTCCGCTTCTGGGTTTTCCAAGCTGCTCCTTTTTCTTCGCCAGCGCTCGCCCAGCCCTGTGAACCAGAACAGCAGGCCCCGCGGCTGCCAGAGAATGAGAGCAATAAGGAGTCCTCCGTAAATGAGTCTGCTGACGGCCGCAAGATTTCCGGTAAAGACCGCGCTGGTCCACTCGTCCAAAGGAATCAGAAAGGCCGAACCGACAAGAGGGCCCCAAATAGTCCCCAATCCGCCAAGAATAGCCACCATGGCCATCTTTACCGAGAAGGTCCAAAAGCCGAAGACCGTATCCGGGTCTATGAAATACAGATACTGGGCGTAAAAGGTGCCCCACGCTCCCGTGAGCATGGAACTCAGGATGCTCGCCCACAATTTTGCCCGGTAGGTGTCAACGCCGACCACCTCGGCTGCTTCGTGGCTGTTGCTGAGTGCTCTAAGTTGATACCCGAGCCGCCCTACCTTCACGCGGTAGGCAACGAAACATGTCAAGGAAAGCAGCGCCAGAGCAGTAACGTAGTATCCAAAACCTCCGGAGAATTGAAAGTTCCAGACCGAGTCCCCCAAATAAGGCACCGACAGGCCGACCGGTCCTTCAGTAATCCCTTTGAAGTACAAAAAAAGGATCCTGAGGACCTCGGCAAAGGCAATAGTTCCGAGCGCAAAATAGTGTCCGCGAAGCCGAAACGTCGGAACTGCAATCATTAAACTGAGAAGTCCCGCAATAACTCCGGCTGCCACCATGCCCAACCAGGGAGAAAGTCCTATATATTTGAGCAACAGCGTAGATGTGTAAGCACCGACCCCGAAGAAGGCCGCGTGACCAAGCGAAACCTGATTGGCAAATCCGCCTATGATGTTCCACGCGCCTCCCAGTCCGGCGAACATCAGAACCAACGTGGCAATGCGCAAATAGTAACCACGGTTCTCAAATATCAGCAGAGGCAGCAGCAGAACAGTAGCCAAAAAGGCCCAGCGAACAACCTTGAAGAGAACCGGATTTATTACACGATTCATGGAAGTTTATCTTCCCAACAGGCCGGCCGGCCGGTAAGCGAGAGTCAAGATGAACACAATGAATACCACGAGATTTTGAAGCTGCGTGGGCATGTAGACAGATGTAAGTGATTGAATCACACCAACGATGAGTCCCGCCAACAGTGCCCCAGGAACGCTGCCCAAGCCTCCCAAGACCACTACGGTGAACATGATGAGGCCCCAGTCGTGGCCTATCGTGGGAAAGACGTAAGAATAGGGAAGAATTACAGCCCCGGCCGCCCCTGCAAGACCAGTCCCTATAGCAAAAGCCAATACGTACATTCGGTACGGATTGATTCCCATGAGAATCGCGGCGGTCCTGTTTTGGGCCGTAGCTTTGATGCAACGCCCCACGTCGGTCCGTTCCATAAAGATCCACAGGAGCAAGGCCATAATCGACGATGCGCAAAAGGCCAGAAACTGTGGCAGACTGAACTGGAAAGGCCCCACGTGTAACGCCTTGGTAGCATAGAAGGTGGGAGCCGAGCGAAAGTCAGCACCAAACAAGAGCTGAGCCCCGCTCACCATTACCATGGCCACTGCAACGGTGAGGAAGATCTGAGCCACCAACGGCGCATTCAGAACCCGCTGGATCAAAAATCTTTGCACAACAGCGCCGAATAAAAAAACGACTAGAAACACCAGCGGCGAGGCCATGATGGGGTCTATGCCCGTGGCGATGGACAGGAAATAAGCCACGAACATGCCCATCATGAGGAACTCTGGTTGGGCAAAGTTTACTACGTCTACGATGCCGAAGACGAGGCTCAGACCAACACTGACCACAGCGTACACCCCGCCCGTCAATATTCCGTTGAATATTGCCTGAAGAAGATTCGTGATCATGGTCTTACCCTATGCCGGCAGTACGAGCCCCGTTAAAGAGCAGTCGACTGCCGCATCGTACCGGATTACTTGGGCCAGTATGCTTGGCCTTTGGCATAGCTTTCCGGCCAGACCGACACCATCTCACCCTTCTGCCATTGAGCCGTAATGGGATAGGCAAGGATGTTGAGACCTGTTTCGTCAAACTTGACGCCACCTCCGGGGAGCCCCGCCGCAGGCATTGTGGTCAAGTTAATTTTGTGCAGAGCGGGACCGAGCTTTTCCGGGTCCGACGTTTTGGCCTCGTCCATTGCCGCTACGGCGGCGTACAGGCAGACGGCGTGCTCAAATGCCTCATGAGGCATAAACTTGCCCACCTTGTTGCGATACGCATCGCCGATTTCTCCATAATGATCGTAATTGGACGTGTTGATGCTCAGGATCCCCTCAACAAGATCGCCGAGAGCTTCTCTGAACTCCTGTATCACGTACCCGGCCGCTCCGCCGTACACCGGAGTTGTAAGTCCGGCTTGCCGCATGGACCGAATGATCAGGACCGCGTCCGTGAAATATGAAACGGGCATGACAATGTCCGCGTTCGCCATGCGCAGCTTCTGAACAATCGAAGTCACATCCGTGATTCCAGCCGGGTATCCTTCTTTAAGGGGCACTTCCAGTCCCATCTCTTTGGCCTTGGCCGCCAGTCCGTCGGCCTGGGAGCTTCCATATGCTGTGTCTTCGAACAGGATTGCGATGCGTTTCACGGGGTGGCCTGTCTTCTTGCCGATGTCAACGGCTCGAGTGACCTGGGCAGCCCCAATTGCCGTGGCCTTGGGCACCACCTGGAAGATGTACTTGAATCCACGCTCGGTAAGCTTATCGGTGAACGACATGGTCAAGAATGGCACCCGACTGCGCTCGGTCACTTCGGATGCGGCCAGACTCAGTGAACTCGCAAAGCAACCGATGATTGCAGAGACTTTCTCCCGGGAGAGCACCCGTTGTGTGGCTGATCCTGCGGACGTCGGTTCAGAGCCCGAGTCTACCGGTAGCACGACGACCTTGGCTCCACCAAGCCCCTTTATGCCTCCGGCCTTATTGATGAAATCAGCCGCGATATCACACGCAGCCTGCGACGACTGACCGAATGGGGCCAGCTTACCTGTCAGAGGAACTACCAGCCCAACCTTAACCTCTGAAGTCGCCTGCGCCTGGGCTGTCAGCGCGCCCATCCAAACCACTAGAATGACCAACCCGAGAAATCCCACCCACCTGTGCTGCTTTCGGATCATGATCCCCTCCATGTGTTGAGTGTTGCGGCGATTGTTTCATCCCGATGTTGCTGTTCCACCGTGACGTAGAAATAAGCCTTTCCCCGCTGTTCGGTCACCTGCACGACTGATAGCGACAGCCAGCCGCGACCGGCATACCTCCTCATTAACAACGGCCCAGCTTGACTTGGTTTCTAAAGCATGACGCCTGCCCAAGCCAATGTGAGCCGTGAACGGCAATTGGCATTGGGGCCGGTCAGGCATGGACGTCGATTTTCCACATCCTGTGGCAGGATGCCGTAACGCGAAGTTCCTAATTCGCACAAATGAGCGTTCCTGAAAGCCTGCGTTCTTCGCGCGGTCGGCCGAGGACCGCATTGCCTTGGCCCTTTTCTAACGCCCTACTTCTCGGGCAATCACACGAGCCGGCGCTCCATCTGCCCCTCTGATTTTCAAGGGCAGAAACATGGCTTCTATTCTCTTTCCGGTCAAAGGCTTGAGGTTAGTCAGGTGTTCTGCAACCAGCACTCCGTGCGAAAGCAGAATCCTGTGTACCGGCCAATTGAAGCCAGGTTTACGCTGAGTGTGGGCCAGATCAACGGTGCTGCAATCCACTCCGATCAGCTTAACTCCCCGATTCACCAGCCACAGGGCTGCCTCCGGGCTCAAGGAATAATTCTGATCGTAAGTGTCCGTCCCAAATGAAGACCACCACCCGCAATCCAATAAGACGATGTCTCCCCACCGCAGTTCAGGCTTGGCGCTCTCCAGATCATTTGCTCCGATAATCCCGAATGGTTTGACATCCAGATTCCAGACGACTCCTGGACCGTACAAACGATTCAGAGGTATTTCATCCATGGTTGGTCCATCTGCCACGAAATGCCGCGGTGCATCCACATGTGTTCCTACATGACAAATGATCTGTATTTCCGTGACGTTGAGGGGATCATGCGGCATCTTTCTAATTTGTTCGACTCGGGGCGCCGTAAACGCGGCAAAACGTGGCATCCCGTCATAGACAGTCTGAGACAGATCTATCCAGGCTCCTCCTACGGATGATCTCTCATCTGGCCCCGGCTCCATCCAACCTTGCCAATTGTCAGCCATCCTTGCTCCCCGACGCCTCTAGCGTAGTGTTTGACAATTTTTCAAACCATCGGACCACATCCGTGTGATCGAGATCCTGCCCCAGGTCGGCTCGCGCCCCGGCCCAAAGCTCTCGACAGAGCGAGCTGAAAATAATAGGTGTTTGCGTGTCCCTGGCCAGTTCCACCGCCATCGTGAGGTCTTTGACCATCAAATCAAGAGAGAATCCCGAATCGAACGACCGAGAGAAAACGAACTTCTCGAATTTGTTCTCGGTACTGTTGTTGCGTCCAGTGGATGAATTCAAAACTTCAATCATGACATCCGGGTCTAATCCGAACCGGCGGCCCACCAACAGAACCTCAGCAGCGGCAATGAGGCCGGCCGCTGACAGCATGTTGTTGAGCGCCTTCATGGCATGCCCGGAGCCGAGCTGACCCGTGTAAAAGACCTTGCTCCCCATGTATCCGAAGATGTTGTCGCAGCGCTGAACGGCCTCGAGATTTCCACCCGCCATTATGGCCAGCATGCCGGACTCGGCTTTACCGACCCCACCGGACACCGGAGCATCCACCATCTCAATCCCGATCGCGGTCAATTCCCTGCCAAGTTCCTGTGTTCCAATGGGCGATGAGGAACTCATATCAACCAGAATCGTTCCCCGTGCCATTGAACCTGATAGGCAATCTTCCCCACGCTCCGCCAGGACGGCGCGGCGAACCGTCTTGCCGTCCGGAAGCATGGTAATGACCAGCTCACTGGCGGTCCCTACTGCTGCTAGAGAGGCTGCACCTCTACATGGGTACCGCGAAACGAATGCCCGTTGCCTTTCAACATCCACGTCGAAAACGGTGACTTCACAGCCCGCCTTGGTCAGATGTGAAGCCATGGGCCATCCCATTTTTCCCAACCCGACGAACCCGATTTTCCCTGGCTGCTGCACTTGCCCACCTCACGACCGAGTGTAGAGTCTCCGCCGAAAGCTGATAGGCCCTTGTTCGAGGTCCATGCCGAGGCAGAGTGTGCGAACACCCGACCAGAATGCTCTCCGTAAAACATTGCACGACTATGATGACCCGATGGGGAGTCGGGCCCCTAGTTTAGAGGTTGTCTCACCGCAACCGTCTTCTCCAGAGCTGGTTTCGCGACCGCGCACTAGCGTCCCATTTCCGCGAAAGTCTCCCTGGCTACACGCAAGCTGTCCACGGCTGCCGGTACGCCGCAATAGATGCAAGCTTGGAGAAGAACTTCCAGGATCTCCTCTTTGGTGCATTCATTATTCAGAGCGCCTCGAACATGTAGCTTCACTTCGTGAGGCCTGTTGAGGGCGGTTAACATGGCGATGTTGAGAAGGCTTCTTACCTTTCTCGGCAAGCCAGGCCTCGTCCATACCTTACCCCAACAGTATTCGGTGACCAGCTCTTGCAGAGGCTGGCCGAATTCGTCTCCGTCTTTCAAGGACTTGCTGACATAATCTTCACCCAGCACAGCCTTCCGAACTTCGAGTCCTTTTTCAAACAGGTCGCTTCCCATGCTGTTCCTCCACCAAATTATCGGCTACATCCGCTGCGAGTTTCCGACGGAGCCCTTCCAACGCCACGGCTGATGCCTTCCGGACATGCTCCAGACACCTCTCATGAGCTCCTTGAGGATCGCGCTCTTGAATGGACTTGAGAATGGCTCGGATTTCAGCAGTGCTCTCGCGGGGACGGCCCGGCCGGGACAAAGAAGTCTTTCTCAAGAAATTCACGCGGGCGAACAATAACTTGAATATAGAATGGGCAACGCTGTTGCCGCACCCTGAAAAAAGGATCTCATAAATGGTGTTTTTCACGTTGAGGTACTGGCCGACGTCACCCAACGCGGCGGCCTTTTCCAAATCTTCTACAGAACGAGCCAACTCAAGCACTTGCTCGTCGGTGGCTCGTTCGGCAAAGAGTCGACAAGCAAGGCATTCCAACAGCTCACGGACTTGGTAGATGTGCTCGGCTTCGTCGGGGAACACCCTGGTCACGATAGGGCCCTGGTTGGGAACCGTGGTAACCAGCCCATCTGCTTCGAGCTGCCGGAGCGCCTCTCTTACGGACGTGCGGCTCACACCGAACTGCTCGCAGAGCTCCTTTTCATAGAGCCGGTCCCCTGGCTTGAAATAGTCATCGAGAATTGCTTCCCGCATTTTCTGGATCGTCTGCATCCTGACGGGAGCGGCTTGACGATCGATACTAAAGGATTTGTGGTTCACTCAGATTCTCCCATACTCTCGTAATACCATATTACGATATGCTTATGGCTGTCAACATCTTTTTTCTGTGATGAGATCAGCTCATCGAACTGTCGTCCGCTTGCTCCGGAAGCGATAATTACCACACGGATCGCGGACCATGCATCTGCACGTTGTCTTCCTCTCATCGGCCAGAGAGACCTTTCACCTCTAACTTAACAACGCGTCGGGCATGTTCGTAAGGCGAGCCGTCGGCAATCTAAACCAGATTTTTGATCCAAACGGGGGATAAATCTGATCCGCAATGTAACCAATCAGTTACGCAGGGGATCGCTGATCATGTGTCATTGCGAGGAGTGAAACGACTAAGCAATCTCAGTTTTGGCGGTGTCCCGCGGGACGCCGCTGCGCTCGCAATTGTACTCTTTAGACACGGGTAAGTGAGGGCTTATACGACTTCGCATTCTAACAGGGAACTCTGAGGCGAGGGAAATTTGTTAGCGAGCGAAGCCGGCCGGGGTCGTTTTGGAGATGACCAATTTCTTGACACAGGGCGTGCTCAACCTCATGGAGCGACTTGAAAGCCTGGTTCGGACATGCAGTGGCAGGTGATCGACCAGGCACCTCGGATTCTGCTACCAGATGGTCCACCCTCCATCGATAAAGATCGTTTGCCCTGTGATGAAATCCGAGGCATGAGAAGCCAGGAAAATCGCGATCCCGGCGAGTTCGTCAGGTTGTCCCCAACGACCCATCGGCGTGCGTTCCACAATGAACCCGTAACGCTCCGGATCATTTCGTAGCTGCGCCACCAGAGGCGTTTCAAAATAGGTCGGCCCGATGGCGTTCACCTGGACACCCTGTTTTGCCCATTCCAGCGCCATAACTTTGGTCATCTGCATTACTCCTCCCTTGCTGGAGGCATAAGCTAGCTGAGAAGGAAGCGCCACTGCACCCAGAATGGAGGCCATGTTGATGACTTTGCCTGACCCGCGAGAAAGCATGTGCGGGACTACGCCCTGGGCCATCAGGAAATATCCCTTCAAGTTTGTGTCAATCACCAGGTCCCACTCTTCAGAGGACAGTTCTAGCACAGGCTTTCTCACATTGACCCCGGCGTTGTTCACAAGGATATCTATGTGTCCAAAGGCTTCCAGGGTGGCCTGCACACTTTCGTCTATGAGCCCTTTGTCCAAAACGTTGACACAGAAGATTTCGGCTCTCCTGCCAAGGGCTTCGACAGAATCCTTGACGGCTGCTAGATCTTCTCTGTTGCGTGCATGGAGGGCGATGTCCGCGCCGGCGCCGGCGAGAGCCAATGCTATTGCCTTTCCCAGGCCCTTTGATGCGCCGGTGACCAGGGCTACTCGACCGGAGAGGTCAAAGAGTTCTCGGTACATACGTCTGGATCCTCACTGTTGGTTGCGGTCTGCTTGTAGGGATTCTCGAAACTCCCGTCCGAATTACTTCTACGTGATCGGAACTACAGAGACGATTCTTAGCGCTTGCCATGTTTCAGCCTGTCATTGCTTCGTCGCTTCACTCTTCCCAATGACATATTCAGCCATAGCGGTTGCCTAAACGGAAATCATTTGAAACTCTAGAGAAGTGCTCTAACCTCTCCTCATCGTTTCCCACACCGCCTGGGGCAGCTCGTCTTCGGTAACTGGTCGATAATCCAGGTGTCTCCCCTCGACAGAAATGCACCGAGACGATTTTGATGCCGGTCGCAATTCTTCCTCGAGGCATGCTCTCGGGCATCCATTTACCAGAAGCTCCCAGTCGGCCGCTCCGTCTTTGCCAAAAACGGCTCGGATTCCATCTGCCTGTATGATCCCTTTCAAACGGCTCACGAGGAAACCTCGATCTATTTCGGGGTTACAGCCTCCACAATAGCGGACCTGGATTGTTAAGGACCTGACCTCCATTGTTGCTGTAATACCTCTTGGCTCTGATAGCTATCATCCGGGATCATCCGGGATCATCCGGTAATCCGGCGGCAAATCTTTACTTTGCCGGCCTGGATTTTTTCCTTTGTTTCCTGCCAATATTCCTCTTCAGGTTTGCCCAGGATCTTCTCAAAGGTCCCGTCTTTTTTTATACCCGCGATGGTTTCCGCCAGTTCTCTCTTCTTTTCAATCCCGCTGCGGCGTGCAATGATGATCTTTTGCGCTGCCGGGGAGCCCGCGCCATGCATGGCTTCAGGGAGTCCCGCACCGATCGACATGCTTTCAATGAGCCTGAGCATCTTCAAGATGTCATGCACATCTACCCCTTCTCTACCCGCAAAATACTCCGCAATCACTTCCCCGACGTCCGGGTTGTTCATGTCGCTCTCCGAAGGCAGCGTGATGA
>JBKQMK010000347.1:0-3286 GCA_052146735.1 Desulfomonilaceae bacterium
GGTAGATGATTTGGTTCTGGGCAACGCTTTGGATCGTGCCGGTATAAAGGTTCGGATGGATCCCCACGACCTGCTGAAATCTCCTCTGCAAAAGCAGTCGGTAAAGGGCTTTTTGAGCTATTTGGATCGCCAGATTCTTTTTCCCAAGTTTACCAACCCTGGGATTTGGGCGGCGACCCTTGTGTTCCACGTTAACTTGACTATTGCCATCCTTTTGGCAGCCTTAATGGGTGTGCTTTTCCCAGCCAGCCAAGTGAGCGCCCTTTGCGGGTGGTCCTCGTACGGCTTTCTGATAGCCACCGCACTGGTGGCACTCGTGCTGAGATGGACCAATCCGGCCCCTGTTTCCATCGGACGCTGGCTGGTTTCTTTTCTCCCCTGCATCTTCCTGAGTGCGTTCGTATTTCTACGCTCTATTTTCAGGAATTATATTGACTGGCACGGCAGAAGATATTGGCCTGGAAAGGGAGGCGTAGTATTAAAGATAGATTTCGAGACGTAGGAGGCTGCCCATTTGGTCGGCACATCCCAAGCGCTTCCAACTTTGGTTGACAAGGGGTCGGGCTGTGTCCAAATGTGAAGAATAGGCCGGTCGGCAGAGGAGCACCCATGCCAAATCCCAAAGATATGAAGAAGAAGACATCCTTCTCCATAATTTATATTTTCCTCGCATTGCTTATCTTTTCGCTGCTTCAGTTGTGGTTGGCCCCTAAAGTGGAAAATGTTTCCTATACGCAATTCAAGAAGTTGATAGCTGATGGAAAGATTAACTCCGTCGTGGTCTCCACCAAATTTCTCAAAGGGTACGAGAAGGTCCAGGACGGGAAAAAAGAACCCCTCTTCCCCCAATTATTGTATATAACTCCCCGTATAAATGACCGAAACCTTGTGGACTTTCTAGAAAAAAACAACACGGAGATTATTGCTGAAAACGAGAATACGTTTTTGATGACACTCCTTTCCTGGGTGCTTCCCGCGTTGATCTTTGTCGGCATATGGCTCTGGGCCATGAAAAAAATGGGCCAGGGTACGGGTATCATGACTCTCGGCAAGAATAAAGCCAAAATTGTGGCCCAAACCGACGTTGGCATTACCTTTAATGACGTCGCCGGTGAGGACGAAGCCAAACAGGAGCTGCAAGAGATCCTTGAGTTTCTCAAGAATCCGACGAAATTTACTCGGCTGGGGGCAAAGATACCAAAGGGAGTACTACTAGTAGGCCCGCCGGGCACAGGAAAGACTCTACTTGCCAAAGCAGTGGCCGGCGAAGCCGGCGTGCCGTTTTTCTCGATCAGCGGCTCGGATTTCATCGAGATGTTTGTAGGGTTGGGCGCGGCCCGAGTCAGGGACCTCTTTGACGAGGCAGGTAAAATGGCTCCCTGCCTGGTCTTCATAGACGAACTCGACTCCCTGGGTAAAGCTCGCGGAACGGGTTACATGGGCGGACATGATGAACGTGAGCAGACACTTAACCAACTCTTGTCGGAAATGGACGGATTCCGGCCCAATCAAGGGGTTGTAATTCTAGCGGCAACCAACAGGCCGGAAATACTCGATCCTGCACTCCTTCGACCGGGAAGATTCGACCGCCACATTCTGGTGGACCGTCCGGATCTGGCAGGCAGGGTCGCGATCTTGAAAGTACATAGCCGTGGCGTGATTCTTTCGCCGGACGTGGATCTCGACGTCATTGCTCGCCGAACCCCTGGCTTTACGGGAGCAGACTTGGCAAACCTGATCAATGAGGCTGCCCTGCTTGCCGCTCGAAAGGAGAAACAAGATGTCGGACCACGGGAAACGGAAGAGGCCATAGACCGCATCATAGCAGGATTAGAAATGAAGAACCGGGTGCTCAACGAAAAGGAAAAGAAGACGGTGGCGTACCACGAGACCGGACATGCACTGGTGGCTGCATTCCGTTCCACGGCCGAGAAAGTACACAAGATCACCATTGTGCCAAGGGGAATAGGGGCTCTGGGGTTCACGCTGCAATTGCCTACCGAAGATCGCTACCTCATGTCACGCAATGAACTGCTGGAGAAGATCGATGTCCTTCTCGGGGGACGCGGAGCTGAGACGATAATTTTCGGCGACATCACCACCGGCGCGCAAAATGATTTACAGAAGGCAACAGACGTTGCTCGCAGTATGGTAACACTCTATGGCATGACCAAGAATCTTGGGGCAGTCGCCTATCAACAGACACCGAATCCCTTTCTCCAGCAGCAGGGGATCCCTCAGGCCAGAGAAGTCAGCGAAGAGACGGCCCGCATGATAGACCAGGAAGTAAGGACTATTATAGAGGAGCGCTTGGAAGGAGTTCTGATGACGCTCCACGAACATGAAAACCTGTTGCACCTTGTGGCTGCCAAGCTTCTTGAAAAAGAGACCCTGGAGGCAGAAGAATTTCTGGAACTTATTAAAGAAAGAACCAACCAGCAGCCGGCTGCTCAAGAGGCATAGAAATTGACCCGAAGGTTGAACAGGAAACATCAGGGATCTGCTATCGCCTGCCCGGCCCATTTGACTCGCTGTTCCTCAATTCTATAGATCCGGACATGCAAAGAACACTCACACCTGACAAAATCGACGGCATCATTCTTGCCGCGGGACTCTCCACCAGAATGGGCGCTCCGAAGCTGACAATTGAAATCAAGGGGGTTCCCATTATCCGCCGTGTGGTGCGCGCTGCATTGGAGTCTGAACTTCATCGTGTTATCCTGGTTATTGGCCAGTCGGATTCGCGGGCAGAGGAAGCGCTCGGTTCCGTGGCGAAAGGTCCTCGCTTGAGTCTCGTGGTGAACCCTTACCCGCAGGGAGGGATGTCCTCCTCGATGCGCAAGGGGATGGAATCGCTTGACCGCGATGCAGCGGGTGTCATGATTCTTCTTGGGGATCAGCCGGGCATAACGGGAAATATCATAAATGAATTGCTCGCCGCGTTCCGAAGAGAGCAGACAAAGATAATCGTCCCCTACGTCCTGGGCCGCAGAACGACTCCGGTGATTTTTCCTGCGACCCTCTTTCCTGAATTGATGGAAGAGACCGGAGACATTGGCGGAAGAAATGTGTTGAAACGACATGCGGACCAAGTTGTCGAATTTGAAATGGGCGAAGGTTACGACGACACGGATGTGGACACTCCGGAAGACCTGATTGAGATCAGAAGCAAGACTCGCGGGTAACAAGAGAATCACATAATGAAAATCCGCCTGGCAAAAACTGCCGGTTTCTGCATGGGTGTCCGCCGGGCCGTGGATATGGTGCTTGACCTCCAACGGGACTC
>JBKQMK010000348.1:0-3804 GCA_052146735.1 Desulfomonilaceae bacterium
TTCACGTTGGCGTTCCTCCTTCCCCTTTCTCGTTCCCACGGAAATGCGTGTGCGCGGAACGCCTTAATTTTTCAAGAATTATTAAAGCGGTTCACCTAGGGCAATACAAAAATGGCGAAACTACAGACCACATTGCTGAGCACAAAACTCTCGTCGTGAAGTTTGGCGGATACAATCTCCCGCATCAATTGAGCAAGACCCAGAGGTAATTCGTCAATCCGTTCCCGCCACCGGATTCTGGCCAACGGACTGAGTGTGGTCGTCACCGGGTCAAGCTGGACAAGAGCCGCACCACGTTGACTGACTGCTCTGCGGATGTTACGAGCGACGACTGGATGGGTGTAATCAGGCCTGGCCCCCATCATCATTATGGTCTCAGCCTCCTGGATCCGTTCCAGGAAGGGTTCCAGAGGGCGAATTCTGGACAAGGAAGCAGCGAGACCGTCTGCCACCGTTCCGGACGTAAATCTGGCGATGGAGTCAATATGCGGAGTTTCCAGAATAGCGCGGGCCAGCCTGACAGCAAGGTAAACTTCCTCGTTTGAGCATTGCGCCCCTACGATAATCCCCACGCGGTCTGGGCCAAACTGTTCGATTACTTGACTCAGCCGGCGTGTGACTTCTCCAAGAGCGACTTCCCACGAGGCTTCTCGGAAATTGCCGGTTTCCTCCCGGATGAGCGGCTCGCTTAACCTTTCCGCGGTTGACAGGGCATCCTGGCCGTAATGTCCTCTGACGCAAAGAGAGAGGCTGTTCACCGGGGAACCGGGTACTCCCCGGGCTCCAACCACAACACGATCAATCAGTTCGTATTCGAGATGGCAGCCGGTCCCGCAATAAGAACAGATGCCTGGTGTTCGATCTTTTCCTGAACTGAACGAAGGCCGGTCTTTCTCTGCTAAGGCGTCGGTGGGACAGATTGCAACGCAGGATCCGCAGAAATTGCACTCAGATTCGTCCAGAGAAGAGCGGTGTGCTGTACCGGGATGACTCGTGTAACCGCGGTCAATGTAATCTACCACACCCACCGCCTCGAAATCCCTGCACACCCTGATGCACCGGCCACACAGGACACACTTGGTCAGATCCCGGACAATAAAAGGATTGAGTTCCGCCATATATCTCCAGCGCCTGACGGGCTCCATGTCGGGGTCGCACACCCCGTGCTCCTTTGCCAGGGACCGGAGCGTGCATTCGTTTCCTTTGTTGCAGACGACGCACGCTGAAGGATGATCCGAGAGAATGAGCTCCAACACGCCTCGCCTCGCGCTGACGGCGTTGGCGGAATGCGTCAGGACCTCCATCCCGTCGGCTATGGGGGTAACGCAGGAGGTTAACAGCCTCCCCGTTTTTCCTTCTTCGACCAGACAGAGCCTACACGCGCCGGAGCTTTCCAGAAGGGGATGGTGGCACAAAGTCGGTATTTCCACCCCCACCTGCCTGGCCAGATCCAGAATCGTCGTGCCTGGCGTTCCTGCAACTACTCGACCATTAAGAGAAATCGTGACGGTCTCCACAATGGCCCTCCGTAAATCAGAAACCCGGAGAATAGGTTTACGCTGCAAGCCCTTCGAGGTCCGTCCAACCCAATAGACCAAACATCTCTCACATGCGGACCACGGGCAGAACCAGTCTTGTCACTTTTGGCCTTTCGGCAGCATCATTTAAACTTTGTTCGCTTGACGTCCTGAAGGACCCTACCGATCTTGTCTTCCCATCCAAAGGGCAGGATGTGGACCCCTGCACAAATGTCCCGGAGCTGGTCCACAGTTTCCAAGAGAATTTTGGCCGATTCGTCGAATTTCACCGGGGCTGTTTCGATGCGTTCGATAATGCGGTCAGGTATGTTCAGTCCTCCCACGCGTTTCAACATGCGGGCTCCCATGCCGGAATGGAGCATAAGCACTTCGGCTATGATGGGAACCCCGAAGGGAGCGACTCGTTTCACAAATCTGGCGAACAGATCTACATCGAAGACAGGAGTGGTGAGAAAATATTTTGTGCCCTGTTCCACCAGCTTCTCCATTTCGCGGAGCTCCATGTCCGGAGGGTTGCCGCCAAAACAAGCCTCCACTCCTGAGCCTATGAAGAAGTCTTTTTCGCCATCAAGGTCCTTTCCGTGTACGTCGATGCCTTTTTTCAAGGAGTCGATCACGGAGAAGAACTTGCCGACATCCACATGGAAATACATCATTTCTTGCAGAGAATCGCCTGTGATCCGATAATCATCCGTAAACACCAAAAGGTTATCCACCCCCACCGAGGATGCCTGGACGAGCGCTTCCTGGATTTCGAGGCGATTGCGATCGCGCGTCCCCACCTGGAAAACAGGATCGAATTTCTTCTCTCGAAGCAGTCGACAAAGAGACAAGGAATCACTGATGGCCGCGTCTGTTGCGAAAGGTTGGAAGCGAACGCCATCCACCCGCCCCCAGAGGTGATAGATTTCATCCAGATAATCATGAGGGGTCTTGCCGTGGGGCAGATGGATCTCACACGTGACGATAAACTTGTTTTCTACCAAAGCTTGCTTCAGGCTCATGGCGTCACTCCCCTCCGAAATGGCAAATGCTCACTGGGTGAGACCCAGGAGGCCCGCCACTTCCTTTTTCAGCTTCTCCAAGGGCAAAGGCTTCGAAAAACAGACATCTGCGCCGTATTTTTTCATTTTCTCATGATTCTCCTCGTCCAAGTAAGCTGAGAGGACGATGATCTTCATTTGGCAGGTAGCGGGATCCTGCTTCACCCGTTTGCACACCTCGTACCCGTCAACGTCGGGCATCATTATGTCAAGGATCAGGACGTCAGGCTTAAAATGGCTCACCTGGAGCCCGGCTTCGAAGCCGTCAGCGGCTGAAATTATCTCGTAATCGTGAGGCTCCTCTTCCAGCGACCGAACTATTGTCTCAACGATCAATTTGTCGTCGTCAATTACAAGGATCTTCTTGCGATCTCCTTGGTCAGCCTCGACGGAGACTGGGATGCCCATACGCCGGAGGAAGACATCCAAATCCTCTTTTCTGATCCGACGATGCCCGCCCACAGTCCGGAAGGCCTTGATGTGACCGTCGTCTATCCAATTGCAAATCGTTTTTGGGGAAACGCTGCAATACTTGCTTGCCTGATAAACTGTGAGTACTTCCATGGCCCAACCTCCGCCGGAGCAAGCGGATTGGTTCCGCTTATTTCCACTATTACTGCTTTTGCCAATTTGCATTTGCCATGCCAAGTGCTCGGTGGGAAGGAAACCTAGATCTGGACGGCTGGAAAGACGTACGGCTAGAAGATCAGGACGGGTCCGCGAGTGTCAGGATTTTTTACAAACTGTAAAACAGATTGTAAAAATCTCAGCTATATGATTGCCGGGCCGGAAAAGCCCTGAACAGGTAAGGAAGCGAATTCACATTCAATATTTTCAGAGCAGGCTGCAAAACGAGGCACACACCATTCTTTAACCAATTGTTCCAATTGATCGAGTCATGGCAGGGCAGGCTGCAATCCGGAATGGCAGCCCTGTGCTTTCTTTCTTTCTTTTGAAAATCCTCAAACCGACTTAAAACGAGGCGGCCACCAATGCCGACGCGCCCGATCGGCGGCTATTTACGGCTGCTGTTCCTCGACCTCACCACCTCGGGTAAAGGTGGTCCGAGTGTTCAGTCCATAAGTAAAATCGTTCTCCACAACGGGGGCATACGTGTATGTCTTTCCCATAGCTTACAGACTTTGGATGGTTGTCCTTGTACTCGTACTGCCCCTCAGGACCCTCTTCAATAGTTATGGGGTAACTACAAGGAGAGCCACGGA
>JBKQMK010000349.1:0-11927 GCA_052146735.1 Desulfomonilaceae bacterium
CGGACAAAAAAGATCCGAGCAAACCCAATGCCATCGAAACGGCCAAGAAGAACGGCTATACTGTGGCCCTGGGTCGTGCTGGTTTTCAGGCGCTCAAACCAGGCGCAAGCAAAGTGATCGCCATGAACGCGACCGTTGATAAGGATGCCGCCATGTATTACACACTGGACCAGAGCAACAGCAAAGACCAGGTAACCCTTGCCGAGTACCTGGAGAAGGGCATAGAGTTGCTCGATAATCCGAACGGTTTTTTCATGATGGTGGAAGGCGGTAAGATCGACTGGGCTTGCCATGCCAACGATGCCGCATCTTCTGTCCACGACACTTTGGCCCTCGATGAAGCTGTGGCCAGGGCCGTCACTTTTTATGAAAAGCACCCCAAGGAAACATTGATCATAGTGACCGGTGACCATGAGACGGGCGGAATGACCATAGGATTTGCCGGGACGCAATACTCATCCTTTGTGGACAAAATACAGCACCAGAAGATGAGCTATATCGAATTCAACAAGAAATTGGAAGCCTACAAGAAAACCCACACAGTAGCAGACGCCAAGCCTGAAGACATAATGCCGCTAATCAAAGAAGGTTTCGGTCTTTTTGTTATGCCCGCGGAGGAAAAGGCGTCCCTGGAAAAAGCTGTCTCGGATGGCAAAGCGAGTGACGCCTCCGCGGCTGCGAAAAAATCGGCAAAGGAAGCGGAGCAGAAACTCAAGTACGGCATGGCTATAAGCGACCGGGAACTCAATGTAATTCAAGACGCATTCAGACAAAGCATGCTGGGAGTAAAAGAACGGGCGAAAGACGACTACACCTACCTCCTCTACGGCGGGTACGAGCCGCTTTCCGTCAAGCTGACCACTATCCTGAACAATAAGGCGGGTATCGGCTGGACATCTTACTCACACACCGGCGTACCGGTGCAGACTTCGGCTCTTGGGGTCGGAGCCGAAATGTTCAACGGCTATTACGATCAGACCGACATTCACACAAAAATGATGAAGATAACCGGCTTCTAAATGTAACACCGTCGGACGGCTTATGTTTTTGCGAATAAAGATCTTGAACCGGGACACGGTTTTTGTCCTTACAATCTTGCTTATCGCTTGCGCGCTGCTGCGTATGCCGGACCTTTACACCAGCCCTTATGCCAGAGAAGAAGAGCGCTACGTGGGGCGGGTTCTCGCAGTGGACGACTCGCTTGTCAAACAGTTCGGTATAGTCAGAGCCGGCAGCCAAAAACTGCAGGTCAGGCTTTTGGATGGCCCCTACACCGGACAGGAAGTCGCTGCGAGCAATATCCTCATTGGAAAGATGGAAAGCGACAAGATGTTCCGGCGTGGGGACAAGGTCTTTCTCGTCGTGACGACCATAGGGGGTGAAATAACGACCGCAACTGCATATGACCATTACCGACTGAATATTGAGGCGGTGCTGATCGCGCTGTTTGCTGCAGCCTTGATCGGCTTTACAGGCTGGAGCGGGGCAAAAGCGCTGCTATCTTTTTTCTTTACCGTTGTGACCTTGTGGAAGGTTTTGCTTCCCGGCATCCTTACGGGCTTTGATCCGATTTGGACCGCTCTTCTGACGGTCACTGTCATTGCCGGCGTTACGCTCTTTTCCGTAGCTGGGGTCGGCAGGACGGCTTTGGTTGCATGGCTCGGAGCCCTCTTGGGAGTCATTCTTACTGCTACGCTGGCAGTATTCCTTTTTCCACCTTTCCGCCTGCATGGTGCAACTCAGCCCTATGCTGAAACCTTGCTCTATTCAGGTTTCGAAAACCTCAATCTCGAGAGGCTCTTTATCGCTGCCGTCTTTCTTGGAGCCTCAGGTGCGGTCATTGACCTTTCCATAGATGTTTCAGCAGCCATGAACGAAGTGTCACGAAAACGGCCCGATCTCTCAGTCAAAGAATTAATAAAATCCGGATTGTATGTGGGGCGCCCCATGGCGACGACCATGGTGACCACTCTCTTGATGGCCTACATGTCCGAGTACATGGCTTTGCTGATGGTCTTGATTTCCAAGGGGATTCCGCCGATACAGGTCGTTAATCTCAATTACATCTCAGCAGAGGTGCTAAAAACCATTGTCGGCAGTTTTGGGCTGATCACGGTTGCGCCGTTCACGGCGGTCGTCGGAGGATATGTTTACGTGAGATGGAGAACCGCCCATGAAACACCACCCGGACTCATCACTCCCCCGATACGTCCGGTTCAGGATCGAAGCGAGCTTGTGCAACCTCCGGATTGGCAACCAGGTGTCGCCTCAGACCGTGGTAGGGATTGACCACGGGTCCGGTGAGATGGTAACTGCCGGCTGCCGTGGTCGTGTTGTGGCCGTGACCTTCAGCGGCGGCGAGCACGCGCTATTCGTG
The DNA here is from genome assembly GCA_052146735.1 of Desulfomonilaceae bacterium. GTDB lineage: Bacteria > Desulfobacterota > Desulfomonilia > Desulfomonilales > Desulfomonilaceae > CAWBBA01. The sequence goes on from JBKQMK010000349.1 coordinate 2,378, forward strand.
GTCATTGAGACAACCACCGAGTTTGAGATGCTGGCAGGGTGAATGGCAATCTCCCGCCTACGAACATGCAATCCGACTAATTGTGCCTGGCCCCTTCCTTCGATTTCATGACTCACTGCGTACCGGAAAACCAAAGTAACTCGACTGTTTAACGCCACCGGAAATGAGCGCCACATGGCGCCCATTTCCGTAGGCAAACATCGTTGCATCGCCTAACCTAAATAAAACTCTTTACCAGCCTATCCCAGCCCACATCTTTGAATGCTCCATATACATCGGCGATGGGCTCGCCACCTGTGGCAGCCGCTGCTCTGGGATCGTCGGAAATCATCGAAAGGAGCCTTTCGGCCTCTGCTTCTATGAATCTTACACTCCCAACCCCAAATGCAAGATCCTTCAAGTCAGTTTTCAATTCCAGAGGATCGATGAGCATCACCCAGCCAGAGCAGTAGGGGTCAGCACCGGCGCAAGTGGGCTGTTCCAGGACTCTCTGGTTAACCGCGGTGACAACTCCCGTCACCGGAGACTTCACGCCTGCCTCATGGCCTTCTCTTTCAAGAATGAAGGACTCTTCCCCTGGTTTGAATCGCGTGCCGAGGGAGGGAAGTCGGAACTTATCAACCTTGCCGACAAGATGGTTTCCAAAGTCGTCCAATCCGACACGAACTCGCCCGCCATATTCAACTCTGGCCCACCCATGTCCCCTGTGGAGGTAATAATCCCTAGGGAGAAGATAGCCGTGGGCGTTGAGATACTGTGGCGGTCCAAACATCGTGTGATCGGTCTGCATCATGTCATCGAGCATCTGGTCGTAAGCGCAGTTTGCACAGTCATAGTTATTGGCGCACATCTTATTCGCCGTCATACCGCCAGTGAGCGCATGGCGACAGCGGAGGTCTCTTGCCTTATTAGCGACTGCAGAACTCCACGATACGCCGGGCGACTCTTTAGCCTTCTTGCGGCCCATGGCTTTGTCAAAAAGGCAGGTTGTGCAGTCAAATGCGTTGTCGCAATATTTGGTCGGCACAAGTCTCGCCTTCATATAGATGCACTCTTTTCCGGACAGGTTGAATCCGGTAATACCCTTGGGAGTATCTTGTAACATTTGGTCATACTCACAGCTCTCGCAGTTGTAGCCGTTGGTGCATACCTTATAATCCGGGGCGAGTCCTGTGAGTGTATGGATACACTTTTGATCTTTTACGGTCGGCCTGAATAGCCTTCCCGTTCCTGTGTTTTCCATGATGACCTCCTGTCTATTTCTGGGATCGGAACTGTCTGTTTTGGATCTCATTTGACGTCCTCTTTACCCTCTTCCTTTCATTAAGTGTGCCAGAACCCAGAATGTGACTTAATTAGCTTGTTTAATTATTGATTTTCAGGTATGGTTTTTTCGAGACGGTTGCCACATGTGAGGTAAAATGCAACGGTAGGATAGTGCTAAGGGTTATATTGAGCTGATTGTATGGGGGATTATTCTACTGAGGTAAATTGTGAGTAGGCGTGGTAATTCACCACACTACTCTGTGGGCATTGAGAGAACTACACGAAGCTGACCTGATGTCCCACCTTCAGCTATATTAACGATCGGGCTTACCCGCGGGAATTCTGGGGACACCATGCCGATTTCTTGCCCGAGGAGCCACCGGAGTTTTGTTCCTGATTACCACGGTTTGTCTGGTAAACCATGCCGGGTGAGGTCGGGTTTTCTGAGGTAGAAGTCAAAGACATTGTGCTCGCCGTGCTATCTCTTCAACTGAGCCCCATCTTCGAAAAGTTAATCCTTTGCAACGGCCTCTTTGATATCCTCATTTACGAAGAAGACTCTAATGAGCCCTGAGAACAAGTCCCAATCAAGCGCTACCGTTCCTAATGTCGCCAAATCCACAGATGGAGGCCATTTAGTTAAGTCGCTTAGTTTATTGGCTTATCTTGCAAACAGGCCCTGCTTCGGCTTAGCCTGATACATGGGTTGACTGGTTCATTGGACGCTGACGCTGCCCGCCCGATTGCCTTCCAGACCGGGAGTGGCGAAAGGAATCCAGGCCGTGAAGATGGTACCCGTCTCGTCGCTTTTTACGGAAATCGATCCATGATGGTCCTCGATGATCCGTTTCGTCAGCGTGAGGTTCAGTCCCGTTCCGTACGTCTTGGTTGTAGAGAACGGATCAAAAATCTTTTGAATGTCTTCGGCTGGAATCACTGCGCCGGTGTTGTAGACCCTCATTTGAAAATACGCTCGTGAATCGAGCTTCACGGTATCTCGGGCCCTTTCGTTGACCAGTGACACTCCGGTGTCTATCCTGATCAATTCGCCTGTCGGCGCAACCACGATGGCGTTGGAAATTAGATTTCTTGCTACTTGTTCGAATCGGTCGGGGTCCACGAGGATTTCCCCCACTTCCTGACTTAGGTTCATTTGGATTCGTATCTCCTTGTGGCGGATCCTGTCGGCACTGATCCGAACGATGTACTCGATCAACGAGTTGGGGTTGATTGGCTTCAGGTTTACACTCTCTCGCTGTGTGTACTCGATGAGACCTGTGAGGATCTTTTCCAATCTCCGGACTTCTCGGATTATGATCGCAAGCCACTCCTTGTGAGATTCTCTCGTGGGCGAGGTATCTACATCGCTCTCTTTCAGCAGGCGCCGCGCGAAACCGCCTATGACTACAAGGGGTTGCCGCAACTCATGCGCTACCCTGGCCGTGTGCTCCGCGATGACTTGCGCTTTTCCCGTTTCGATTATGTGCTCGTACAGTTGGTCTATTATCGTGATCTTCTCTACTAGTTCCGCTTCCACCCGTTTGCGCTCTGTCAAATGCGTTCTAACGACGATGAGGATTCCCAACCATGCGAGCGATGACACCACTATGCTGGCACAGCCGAAGACCGCTCCAAGAAACTGCCTCTTGCGGGTAGCCCGGACGTCTTCGTCGATGCGTTTTTCTACGGTCTCGGCCACGGCCTGAATGCTCTGCTCAAAGGATTTCCTCGCTTCCTCGTAGCGCTTCTCCGAGATCAGTTTACGGGCCTCGCCCATCCTCTTGGTTCGGGCTAGTGCCATTGAGACTCCCTCTGTTTCGAGCAACTGAGAGTAGGCAGTCTTTGCCTGAGCCGCGTAATTCGCTTCGTACGCCGACCGGGCCAGCAAGGCTACCTCTGCCAGGGCGGTATCCAGTTGGGGTTGGGTCCTCTCATACAGGTCCTCCCATTCCGGGGAACCCGTCGTAGACATCATGAGCACTGATTTGTGTAACTCTTCATTAAGATGGGAGACTGATCCCACCAATCGTTGGAGCCTCAGATCACTATTCACCAGCCTGGTGTAGGACGCATATGTGGTCCAGAGTATGTAGACGATTGCCGGCACCAGCACAAGACTGACCACCCAGCCTACGGTCAATAGCCGGACAGGGCCTTCGTCCTCACGCGAAAAGAAGTTCCCGAGGTGTTTTTCAAGCATTTTAGATTGACCTCGTTCGTCGGAAAGCTGTCGGATTCATCTCAGTGCCTTCCCGTGTCCGGAAACTTGCACCGCGCCCAGCGGGACCGGTGCTATGAAGGGCCCGGAACAGACTCAGAGGCGACAAGGACGCGATGACACCCATATTGCGCACATTCGCTTATTCCCGGCGGCTTGTCAGTGGCTGACTAGATATTATTTTAGCAACGCTTTGTTAGAGGTGTACTAATTCCCGCGGCCGCGATACCTCGTCCATGATGTGCGTCCGCCGACCCTGAAATGAGGGAGGCCGGACAATGATCCAATGAAACTTAGCCGGGCTCCTTATTGCTGGCATTCTGAAAATAAGCAACGCATGGAGATCTGACGGTCTGCAACAAGGTCATTAGAGAATTCAGCGCACTGCACCAGAGCACTGTCCGCCCCTCAGCCCGTTGGAAACAGACCGAGTGCTCATCAACAACTAACCGAAAGGGAACATGCATTTAACATTCAGTTTCTATTGTAGGATTATCTGGCGCTTGTCCTGTTGTCCGATATTGCATCTTGGGTTGACTCGCATCAACGGGGGAGGTCGGTTATTGCTTTTTTGGCTATTTTGACAAAGGAGGAATCAATGAAGAAAACTTCTCGCTGTGCTCTGCGGATTTCACTGATTGCCGTCACGGTGCTGGTGGTGATGCTGTTTGCCGTTGCAGCGCTTTCGGCTACCCAGACCCGGCTTACGGGGTCCGGGGCAAGCTTCCCGTTTCCTCTCTATTCCACTTGGTTCAAGAACTATAACAAGACTAATAAGGATATCCTCATTGACTACCAGGCCAAAGGGAGCGGCGCGGGCATCAAGGATTTCATCAACCACACGGTGGACTTTGCTGCCAGCGACGCGGCCATGACCGATGAGGAGATGGCTCAAGTAAAAGAGGGTGTGCAACTGCTGCCGATGACGGCGGGGACAATTGTTCTCTCGTACAATTTACCGGGTAATCCGAAAGATCTTAAACTGAGCAGAGAAGCTTACTCCAAGATATTTTTGGCAAAGATAAAGAAATGGAATGATCCCCTGATTGCAAAAGACAACCCGAATATCAAGCTCCCCGACCTGGACATCACGGTTGTCCGCCGGGCAGATAGCAGCGGCACCACGTACGTCTTCACCCAACATTTGAGTGCGATCAATGAAGAATGGGCGAAAGGCCCACGGTTCGGCACCACCGTGAAATGGCCGGACAGTGACAAGATCGTGGCCGCGCCGAAGAATGATGGTGTAACCGCTACGATCAAACAGACTCCCGGTGCCATCGGGTACATCGAATACGGCTATGCAGCGCTGGCCAAGGTAAATATGGCCTTGCTGCAAAACAAAGACGGTGCGTTCGTCATGCCGACGCCAAAAACGGGCATGGCAGCTCTCGCCAATGTGAAATTGCCGGAGGATATGCGAGCGTGGCTGCCTGACCCCGAGGGGAAGGACTCGTATCCGATTGCCACCTATACCTGGATGCTCTTCTACAAAAAGAACCAGAATGCCGACAAAACCAAGGCAATCAAGGGCATGATCGAATACTGCCTTACGGATGGCCAAAAAATCAGTGAGAAAATGGGCTACCTGCCGCTGCCGGAAAACGTTGTCCAAGAGGTCCGAAAGGCAGCAACACACATCGAATAGACAGGTATCCGATCTGTCGCATGCACGTATCCGGGACATGCGGCTCGTGCCTGTCCCGGATACGTGTTTTGCCCAATAGGGCTATGGAGACGTAAGAATCCAAACAATACTTGGCAATATTGTGAAATTTTAGTGGTTTCGGTGATAGCGTATGCCTTCGAGACGTCTTGTACGAGTAATAGTTTCCGACGATTCCATTTCATCTCCCCCGACGCGACGCGAGATTTGGTCGGACACTGTTTTCCGTGTTTTGACGAGACTGTGCACTGTGTTTATCGTACTTCTCTTGGTCTGGATATTATGGGAAATTGGCCGGAAAGCCGTTCCGGCGATGGGCGAGTACGGTTTGGAGTTCCTGACCTCCTCCTCCTGGGACGCCAATAGATCGCAGTTCGGTGTTCTCCCTCAAATCTGGGGTACCCTGTACAGCTCGTTTCTGGCACTACTCCTGGGTGGCTTTTTTGGCGTTGTGATAGCCATTTTTTTGACCCAAGACTTTTTGCCCTCGAGCTTGCAAGTAATATTCAAGAATATTATCGAGCTCCTGGCAGCAATTCCAAGCGTCGTGTACGGGCTATGGGGGATTTTTGTACTCATTCCACTCATTCGCCCGTATTGTGAATGGCTTTATACGAAACTTAGCTGGATTCCATTCTTCTCTACATCACTTGCCGGGCCGGGAATGCTTCCAGCAGCACTAGTTCTCGGGATAATGATTTTGCCGACGGTCGCGGCAATTTCCCAAGATTCGTTGCTTGCCATTCCTCACAAAGTGAAAGAGGCCGCCTACGGCATGGGAACTACACGTTGGCAGGCAATTATCAAAGTCCTTCTCCCCGCCGCCTCTCACGGCATTTTCGGCGCCATGGTGCTGGGACTTGGAAGAGCCCTGGGTGAGACCATGGCTTTGGCAATGCTGGTTGGTAATTCCAATCAGATTACGCTGTCCCTCTTTTCTCCGGCTAATACACTTGCAGCTCTGCTTGCCCTGAATTTCCCAGAAGCCGGCAAAATAGAAACGCAAGCCTTGATGTATGCGGCCGTAGTCCTTCTTTTGATTACTTTGATTGTCAACGTAATAGGGCAGGCGATCATAACGCTGACAAGCGAGCCCCGGAGTTGATTCATGAGCGCCATTCCTTCGAGAGCAGCCGAAATCCCGGAAGTGCCACTGCCGAAATTGGAACGATCATTCTTTGAGAAGAGGTCCCTGATCAACAGCATCCTCAATATCGCGACATGGTTAATTGCGCTCGTCGCCTGTGTTCCTCTGTTCTCGGTCTTGATCATGCTTATCATGCGCGGTAGCCAACGAATAGGCTGGGACATCTTCACCGAATTGCCGCCGACGGCATTTGAAATAGGTGGCGGATTCGGGAACGCTATTATGGGGACATTCGTTATGGTAGGAATAGGGGCGCTGCTGAGTGTTCCAATTGGGATATTCGCTGCCACGTTTCTATCTGAAGTCTCACCTGACAGCAAAATATCCCACGTAGCGAGATTCTGTGCCAAGACCTTGACCGGCTTGCCGTCTATTCTCGCCGGAGTTTTTGCCTATGCGTCAGTAGTGCTAATTACGGGAACCTACTCCGCGCCGGCGGGCGGGATTGCTCTCGCTCTCCTTATGGTCCCTACCGTGATGCTTACTGCCGAAGAGGCGATGAAAATGGTGCCTCGCATCATGAAGGATGCCGCTTTTGGAATGGGGTGTACACCATTCCAAGTCGTGTCGAAGGTAGTAATTCCTACGGCGATGCCGGGAATCATAACAGGAGTAATGTTGGCCGTGGCCCGGGCTGCCGGCGAAACCGCGCCTTTACTCTTTACGGCGCTGTTTAGTGATTACTGGATTACCCAGGGTGGAAAATTCGACATCATGCAACCAACGGCCTCTCTCTCTGTTCTGATCTACAATTTTGCAGGGATGCCTTATGAGAACCAGATTGAATTGGCGTGGACCGCTTCACTCGTGTTGGTTTTCCTGGTGCTCATTCTTAATATAATTAGCAGATCAATTGGCCAGCGCAGGGAATATGCGGTTACCATGCTCCTTGTCGTCAGAAAAGTAATAGGCAGGGAAAAGGCCGTGAAGGAGTAATACCATGTTTTTCAACCTTATTTCCGATAGTTCGGGGGCTGTGCCCCCAATAAAGACTAGTAACAATCATCCTGCCATCCAGTGCAAGATCGACGAACTCTATTACGGCGATTTTCTCGCAGTCCGAGATAGCCATATCACGGTGAAATCTAAACAAATCACGGGCTTCATCGGTCCGTCGGGTTGTGGCAAGAGCACGGTCCTGAGGTGCATAAACCGCATGAACGATCTGATCAGATCGTTCCGCTTCAAGGGTGAGCTGCTCTTCCACGGGCAAGACATCTATGCCCGCAATATTGACCCGGTGGCTGTTCGTCGTTATATCGGGATGGTCTTTCAACAACCAAACCCCTTTTCCATGAGCATTTACGACAACGTAGCTTTCGGATTGCGTCTAAACCACTTCAAGGGCAATATCGCTGAAAAAGTCGAGCACGCCTTGACTCGGGCGGGGCTATGGACAGAAGTTAAGGACAAATTGAAAAACAATGGATTGTCACTTTCGGGCGGACAGCAGCAACGGTTATGTATCGCTCGCGCCATTGCCACCGAGCCTTCGGTTCTGCTCATGGATGAGCCGTGTTCGGCTCTTGATCCCATTGCGACGCGAATTATCGAGGAGTTGATGCACGAGCTTAAGGGGAAGTATACCATCGCGATTGTCACGCATAACATGCAGCAGGCAATGCGTGTCGCAGACGAAACAGCCTTCTTTTCCGTCGATATTTCCAAGAGTGGACGAACCGGATACCTGGTGGAATTCGGCCCTACCCAGCAGATTTTTGAAGACCCTAAAGAGGAATTGACCAAGAAATACATCAGTGGCCAATTCAGTTAGGCCGTGAGGGTTATTCCATGATCGCGCCTCGAATATACACGATCACGATGATGGTGTTGCTGTTGGGGCTTCTGTGTTCGTGCGAACGAGAAGCTCAAAAGTCTGAGCCCACAGGAATTCAGATTTCGGGTGCTGGAGCGACTTTTCCGGCGCCCGTGTACAAGAGATGGATTGAAGAATATCGGAAAACACATGAAGATGTGGTCATCAACTACCAGGCTGTAGGGAGCGGTGAGGGAACTAAGAGGTTCATCAATCAAGAGGTGGACTTCGGGGCAAGCGACGCTGCCTTGAACGACGAGCAAATTGCAAAGATCGAGGGAGGAGTTAAACTGATTCCCGTGACTGCGGGCATCATCGTGCTGGCTTATAATCTGAAAGAGCTGAATGGCTCGTTGAGATTGCCCCGTGATGTGTATGTGGCAATTTTCTCCGGTGCGATCACATTCTGGAATGATCCCCGGATCAAACAGGCCAATCCAGGGCTGAATCTTCCTTCCAAGGGGATATTGCTGGTGGCCCGGCAGGATAGTAGCGGCACCACCTTCGCATTCACCAATCACCTAAGTGCTGTCAACAAGGAATGGCGCGATCGCGGTCCAGGCGTAGGTAAGGTCGTTCAATGGCCGGCGAATGCTATGACAGCCCACGGTAACGAAGGGGTCGCAGGCCGAATCAAGATAAGTGAGGGTGCCATCGGGTACGTTGAATACGGTTTTGCAACGCGCGCAGGCTTGCCTATGGCGTGGTTGGAGAATAAAGCAGGCAAATTTGTCGAGCCTGTGCTTGCCAACGGCGAGGCCACCTTAGCCAACACCCAGGCCGAAATACCCCAAAATCTTCGCATGTTTTTCCCCGACCCTCCAGGTCCGGACTCGTACCCGTTGGTGACGTACAGTTGGCTCCTTCTCTATGGAAAGTACTCGGACCCTCAAAAAGGTGCGGCAGTCAAAGACTTTGTGAAATGGGGTATTGACGAAGGACAGCGCTATGCCGAACCCTTGGGTTACTGCCGCGTGCCGTCGGAGGTAGTTGGACTTGCGAACAAGGCAATTGAGGAGATCAAATAGCGGCTTTATTTTGGCAGGACCGAGTGCGGAGGTACCAAGAAGCATGAATTCTCCCAACATGTCGACAGAAGCAGAACAGATGATTGATTTTCTTCTGAAGCTTGCGCATTATGTGGAACCTCTTGAACATGTGAGCGGCCGAATCAGGATGCGCGTGCCGGTCACGCATCTCACGAGCGTCATGGCACTTCTCGGCGGCATGGACGTGGATAATGGCGTGAAATCAATACCTGGCCTCGAGGGATACGAAGTCAATCCTTGGCGTCGGTCTGCTACCATTCACTAGAGGCGGTTGCAAAACCTCATAAACGTTTTATGACAATCATGATACAGGCGATCTGGATGAATGCTTCGTACATGCAGGCCTGGTGCTCGTATCGTACGACTATGCGACGGAAGTTTCCGAACC
>JBKQMK010000350.1:0-23073 GCA_052146735.1 Desulfomonilaceae bacterium
GAGACGGCGCCATCGATACAACAACTGCATCGGGCAGCTTGATTTTCAATGTTTTTGCATCTCTCGCAGAGTTTGAGGCCGAATTGATCCGCGAACGGACCCGAGCGGGCTTGGCAGCCGCCAGAGCCAGGGGACGGAACGGAGGTCGAAAGCCCGTTGCCGGGAGTGATCCCAAAGTGAAGATGGCGAAGAAAATGCACGAGGATCGTAGCCTAAGCCCTACCGAGATATGTTCAAGCCTCAAGATTTCGAGGGCAACTTATTACAGGTATCTGTCGCTTCCATAGCATTACGTCGGGTTTGCACTTGGACGGCACCATACGACGTGGATAGACCGAGATCACGAGTAGGGACGACGCAACAGAAGGTTCTTCTGTAGTTGCAGGGTCAGCCTCTTGACAAACTTTAAATATTATGGCCTAGTTATACCAGCGCCGATTTGAGCACAGATTGCTGGGCGCGTTATCAAGTGCAGCTAAAGCGTGAGGAGTCCCGTCCAGCGTTGCTGCGACGGTTTTTTCGTTCTAGCACACGAAAGTGCCGACTCCCAAAGATCACTCCACACGTGGAAGGGGCTCATGATGACGCGCACGAGGAGGCAGGTTTTCATTCCAACACCGGAGACCTGAATGAGATCAGGAAGAGGACTCCGTTTCTCTTCGAGCAACGGGAGGGCGTATGCGCGTCAGAAATTGTGCCGACTCTTTATCGACAGAAGACATCTCTCAGTGCTTCCTGCTGAACCGCGTGGTGCTGTATGTGGATCGCCTTTTGGCTCGCTACCCGAAGTTGGACTATGAGATTTTAGAGACCGTCTATTGGCTGCTAGGGCCTGAAATAGTAGAAGAAGACCTGGTGGCCCTCGCCCTAATGTTGGATTCCGGGGAGCGAAAACGCCGCTTTGAGCGAGAAATACAGGAAGAAATTCGCCACGCCAGGGATTTCGCTCATCTCGTGGATGCTGCTCTTCGTCGCGCCACCAAGAATGAACAACTCGCAGTGATCGATCTTCTCCGCGGTCTGTTGAAGAAACGACAGGATGAGCTCCGATACTCCGGCACTTCCGACGTAGAGAAAAACCTGGCCATTTTTCAGCAGATGTTCGATTTGAACGAGCTTGAAAAAGAGCTTTGCCTGTTCCTTTTCGTGCTGTCAACGTACGAAGAGGTCCAAAGCCTTTTTCAGTACCACCTTAAATGCGACCGTTTTGCAGGCAGGAATTATCTCGCCGCCATGCTTGGCTCCTCCAGCCAGGCTATAGCGGAAGTGCTCAATGGGAAACTCTCCAAAATCGGAATCTTGGATTCTGACCGCCACCGCTCTCTTTCTATGGATGCCGGTTTTGTGAATCTGCTGCAAAACGCCTCCGACACTGAGATCAAAACCGAGTTCTTCCGTAAGATCGATCCTGACCCCGTTCCCATCGATTCCCATACCGTGGACCCCCAGGTTACGGAGCATATTCTCAACCTGCTCAAGGAGAAACCGGCAAGCTCGACCCACATCCTTTTCTTCGGTCCGCCAGGTACGGGCAAGACCAGCCTAGCGTACGGGATCGGCAAGAAACTTGGACTTCCGATCTATCTCGTGGAGCATGGAGGCAAAGAAAAAGGCTGGAAGCGTCAGGCAGCCTTCAGCGCTTGTGTAAACGTGGCGAGCCAGGGTGAAGGCGCGCTGGTGATAGCGGACGACAGCGACATCGTGCTGAGTACCCGCAATTCCTGGTTCTTTCACGGGGAGACTTCCGATAAGCGCTGGCTCCATGACATCCTCGAAACACCCGGAGTCCGGATGATATGGACCGTAAATTCCATTGCCAACCTTGAAGAGTCCGTGGCAAGACGCTTTTCCTTCAGCCTTTGCTTCAAACCCTTCAGCCGTGTCCAAAGGAAGAGCATCTGGGAGGCAATTCTCACTGATTACCGTCTCGATTCTTTTTTCAGCGCCGCTGAGATAAACGATCTGGCCGCTAAGTTTGAGGTCAGTGCCGGCGTGATCGAACAGTCCGTCAAGAAGGCTACGGAGATGGGATTCGACTCCAAGGCTGAGGTTCACAAGGCGGTCCTTCTCTCTTTGGAGGCACACCTGAGCCTTGTCAACGGCGGACGTAAACCGGTGCGTCCCTGCAAGATAGATCCTGATGGCTTCGCTCTTGAAGGATTGAACGTTTCTGGGGTGGATCTCTCTGGGCTGCTGAAAAAGCTTGAAGCCTTTGACGATTACCTCAAGCATCCTCGGAACGATGAGCCCATGAGCATGTCGCTTCTTTTTCACGGCGTTTCCGGGTCTGGGAAGAGTTACTTGGCGCGCTATATAGCGCATCACCTTGACCGGGAAATCCTCGTCAAACGAGCCAGCGATCTCCTCTCAATGTGGGTGGGAGAGACGGAGCAGAATATCCGGGCTTGCTTCGAGGAGGCTGCGGAAAAAGAGGCACTGTTGGTGTTTGACGAAGCTGACTTTCTCCTCGGAAACCGTGATAGAGCAGTACATGCTTGGGAGATCAGCCAGGTCAACGAATTCCTGACCGCTATGGAATCTTTCAGGGGCGTCCAGATTTACACGACGAATCGCCTTACTGACCTGGACAGTGCTACTCTGCGCCGGTTTAACCATAAGATCGGATTCGGATATCTGAAGCCGGAGGGAAACCTGGCCTTCTACGACAGAATTCTCCAGCCCCTGGTGGGGTCCAATCTGGACAAGAAACAAGAAAATGAACTCACGGGTATCCAAGGTCTCACGCCCGGCGATTTCAAGGTCGTCAAGACCCAATTTGCCTTTAAAGCGCCGGCCGAAATTTCGCATGAGGCCCTGATAGCGGCGTTGAAAGAAGAAGCGAGAACAAAAGAGATTCACGCGGGGAAAAAGGCAATCGGATTCTAACTAATAGGCGTTTGTGGGAGTGGCGAAGGTAAAGAACAACCGGAACCCGAAATCGGGGGTGCAAATCCAAGATCTCCGAACCCTCAAGAGTGAGTTTCTCGTGTATCAGTGCAGCCTCGATTATGACGATCTGGTGGATCTGGCCAAGAGGAAGGGTATTCGAAGCATCCGGAATACTAAGACGACCAATGATTGAGAGGGATGTAATACCAGAGCGATTTTTTTGATTCTCACCGGAGAGCAGGGAATGATGGACCAGAGTCGTAAACATCAGCCCATCAAGGGCCATGTGGGATTTTTCATCTCTTCAGAAGGAATGCTTTTTAGGGTTGGAGGCGGAAATCATATTTCCACGGTTATTGGGAACCCCTCCAAATTCGGGCTCACCATAGAGCAGATCCAGCACTTGTACAACTTCTTCGGAGAAAAGCTTGGAGTCGAAGGGTTGGCACGAAAACAAATCCTCTCTCACCTGATTCAACATGGATGGATCAGACTCAGGAGGTACCCGAATAAGCATTGGTCTGTGAATATTAACGGGCCGACTCCCGAGACGCTAGATCTCCTTGAGGATTGGGCCGGAAAGTTTCTCACCGGCTTCGCTGGATTCCGTGGATCTGATGCGCACATGCCCGTTTCACTAACAGGTCGCCTCGGGCAAGTTTGCCGGCTGTCCATAAAAGAAATGGCGGAGGGGGATTGAGTCTCCACTGCAGAAATTCGGGCGGCCCGAAGGGAATTGAGATCAGGTTTATTGAGGGGGTCGCTCTATTACCCGACACCCCTCCGCTGGACGATTCCGTAAATGCTCTGGAACCACAAGTAGGCATCTTTTTCCTGGTGGAAGGGGAGCTAATAGTACAATCGGTGCCCTTTTCAAAAGGGGAAGAGGACGTGGATTTCGTGAATGATGCCCGCGGCCACGAGAAATCTTGGACTCTCATTGCCCATGAACCGGAGCGGAAGGAGCGCAAGCCTTTCAGCAACAGCAGCTACGATTACCATCCACGGGGAAGGTGCCTCTACTCCAAGAAGGCATCTCGGTTCCTCCTGTATTTGGATCCCTGCATGTTGCATACCCCTCTTATGCTGGAAGAGATAATGTGCAGGCTCCAAATCCCGGCCGAGAAAACCGAAGTGCTATCGGACGATCTTCATTATAGGTGTTCCGGCTGCAATCCCCGTTACGTGCCGGACACGTTAGTGGATCTTTGATTGGTGCCAAGAGCCTGCGCGCGCCCGGCATATTCTACCCTGGAAGGACATTGAAGAGGAGACACTCGATGGCAGAAGAAAGCTCTTCGACCATATGCAACATAAACGGAAAGCAGTTCCGTCTATGGACTAACCCTGACGCATCGGACCTCAAGAAGGCTCCTGACCTAGTAAGGTTTACTGCTGACGGCACCTGTGGCGCCGTCTACGTATGGGACTACACCTGTGCCATGCACACGGATATGTCCATGCACCTCAGACTGAATGACTGCTACTCTTGTTCGGATTTCTTGAAAGGAGCGTTAAGAAGAGGGCCGGACGGAAAATACCGCATGGTGGAATCGCATTTTCTCCAGTCTTTCAAGAGGCCTCGCCTGACCAACGAAGAACAGAATATCTTGATAAATCTTCTGGAACAGGACTGGTCGTGGGTAAATCAGTACATGGAGGTCACCGGCTGGCTGGAATCCTACCGGAGGGCAATGGGCATCTGATTACATGTCTCTCAGAGCTTGCGGAAGACCACGAACGACTCCCAATCCATATTTGAAAGAAGGCGGCTGCCTAATCCGAGAACGGGACTGTCATGGGTGAAGCAGCAAGTTACAGGAGGCCGTCGATGAAATGGAAATACTATATTCCGCATGTGTGGGACAAACCGCGCCAGTCCTGGGAAGACTTCTATCTCCTGCCTTGCGATCCTAGCTATCGTGGCGATTCTATCTGGCTCACCATAGACGCACTCGGCGATGGGCAGAGTCGGGGTGCTATGTTTCAAGGGGAAGATTTCAAGCGCCTGGAAAAAGAGCTTGAAGGCAGGGATTACATTATCAACGGGACCGACATGGTCGTGAAAGGATGGGCCTTTACCAAGCACGAATTCCTTAAGTGGGTAAAAGTGTGGCTTGAAGAGAATGGTTTTGATGTCGATGAGCTGGTGGAGGCTCCTCTTGAGGATTTCGAGGGTACTAACCAACATGCCCGTACTGTAGCTACATGCAATTCTATGGTGGATGAGTTGGAGTCTCTCGACCCCTCCGAGTTGGACAAAAGACTCGTAAGAGTGGATGGAGAAGCCGCCGATCCCCTGAAAAGCATGATTAGTGAAGATGAGCAGGAACAGAAGTAGTCTTCATAAAGAGACAAGACGATTTTTTCTTGGGACCACAGATCATTTGGGTGGTATCTTCGGCAAACCAGCCGACGTGCGTCGGAGGCTTCCCTTTCGTGACTCCCCGCGGGGATGTTCAGGCTCAGAAAGGCGCCTTCTTTTTCCGGGCCTGCCGAGGATACCATGGGAGTGGTTCGCTTTGTAGCGCCCAGCCGGGAGTGGTACCCGGTGACGTTGTCGTCCTCCTGAACAAGGGGTTCCGTCATTTCTGTCCTGGGCCGAATCGCTCCCCTTTTGCTTCACCGGCCATATGTGCATCAGTCCGACCGCATCACACGCGTCATTCGACGTGCATTCTGGCCATCCCGGTGGTCATCTGCTGAATATTGTTTCGAGACTCCGACACATGCTGAGGCACAACATCTGCTCCGGCAAAAGCTGCGGCGTGCATGACGGGCGGCGTACCCTTTTCGGCTCCGAGCACTTCCATGAGGGGAGTTTGGGTTCTGGCTCTGGGCTTCTTGGTGTTCTTCTTACACATAGGAGCCCCTCCTTAAATAGTATGTCATAATGTATCTAAATATGGCATACCGACCTAATAGTGTCAAGCCCAGGTAACAAGCATCATACGTCCATAATATTTTTTCAGGTACTGACTAGGTATGCTCTCTTTTAGATTCCAGTGCGCGTAGGTAGACTTGACAGGCCGCGGTGAGGTGAGATGAAAAGGTTCCCCCCAGGTCTTTCATGTGAGAGTAAGTCTCGCCGTCCATCGTCGCGCTGAAGCGCGCCGTTCGTTTCCCTTTGTGGCTCCGCCCTGGTCCGCCTCGGTGTTCATGGCCGAGACCAATTTCTCCGATCAGCGATACGAGTTGCCCCGAGGCCTTCTCGTCTATCACCTTGCCCACCAGGAGCTTGAGTTCTCTCTCTAAGGAGCCGCCGGGCGTCACCATGCTCTTCAATTCCTGATCCACCGAGTCTTCAACAAGTTCGACCAACTCTTCTTTCAGCCTCCTGAGCAGTTTCTCTTCCAGACGGGCCTCCACAGTGGACATCCTGACTTCTGCATACTGTTTTTCACTATCAGCCTGTAATTTTTGCGCCAGCATCGCGTCTCTTCTCTCAAGTGTTCCCTTGAATAGCGCCAGGAGTTCACTGACAGGGACCATTGCCTCGGCGGAACGTTCGGTCTTGTCAGAAGGTTCAGCAGTGGCGGCTGTCATTTCTGGGCCGGCGCCTCCTCCGCGGGCGCCGCTCTCTTGGCTGTGTAGCTCCTCTGTTTTCGTGGTTGCCCCAGATTGCTCTACCCAACGCTTGTATCTCTTCCGCAGGGTATCAACCGTGAGAGGGGTGCCATCATCCTGGGTGAAACCTTCCGAGTGAAGTATCTCGGTTAGTCGTTTCCACTTCGCACTATGCTCTTTCACAAGGGCCTGGGTCCGTTCCATTAGGTTATTCTCGGCCATCTTCGCCTCCTGGAGAAAGACGCTTTGCGTAAAAGAGTATGCTCGGACCATGACTGATGGTCAAGTCGCTTTATGGCCGCTATTCTGCAACTCAGCATAGAGTAGGCTCCTGTGCCAGTTTGGATTATTCATACTTCGTAATGCTGTTTTTTTTGAGGAAGGAGAGGAAATTCAGTAGGCTTGATGACAGGCTCTGAAACAGAGTTTGCGGATACCGCAGAAGGTCCTGGTCCTAGATTTGAGCCGCGGTTCAAGCATAAAAAAATGTGTAGCCTTGCCGCTCCACGATTCCTGAACCACGGGATGGCCAAGGCGACTGCTTAGCGGGATCAGAATACTGTGTTCGACAAAGAATGGGCTGCAAGCGGAGGAAAGCAAGTGTTTGAAATTCAGAGAAGCATGAACCGGTTAGTCTTTGGCCTTTGCCTCCTTTAACTGTTCAATGACTTGGGCTGCCATACCCTTGCTCGGACGCACACGGGAACCCGCAGCTACAGCCGCCGGCGGTACAACGATTTCCACCGTTGGCTCGTGAATCCCTTTCAAGTCCAGCATGTCTTCTGCGCCAGCCTTCAATGATTCCAGAAGCTCTTCCTGGGTCCGTTCTTGCGCATTTACACCGGGGAGATCAACCAGCCAACCGATCCACCATCCTTCGGATTTCTCTATTGCAGCGTGATATTCCATTATTACCTCCCGAAAGGGATGTTCAGGTCCTTACAGATCCTTCTGGCCAGCTTATCCACAATCTCCGTGTGCCTGGGAACTTCGGTTATTAGTCCCTTTCCTCGTCCATAAATACTATGTTTCTTGCCTTCCCGCAGAAGTTCCGCTCCATTCCTCTCAAGGTGCTTTATTAGCGCATTTCGTTTCATTATATCATAATTGCCAGAGTTTCACTGGTGCTGTTTTCTGGAGCTTGCTACGTCCATTTACTGCATTGGATACCTTATTCCCGTGCAAGTGATCTCCATTTGATAGCCGCCATTGCTGATCTCGCACACTCTGGGCTTTGCTTCTCTTTTTAGGATACCTTCCCATCTACTTACGTTTCAGCTCTTCTCGTAAGTCCTGTCCCACCTTGAAAAACGGAAGTCTCTTTTCCTCCACAACTGTTGTTTCGCCAGTCTTGGGATTTCGGCCAGTGTATCCGTCGTACTCTCGTACGGTAAATGAGCCGAAACCCCGCACTTCTATGCGATCTCCCGCGATGAGGGCACTCGACATGGTATCGAACACCATATTCACTACCTCCTCGGCCTTTCGAATGGGGAGATCTATTTCTCTGCTCAAGGCTTTTGTCAGATCCAATTTGTTCATATGAATTCGAGTCCTTTGCCGGCTCACTTCTTTTTGCCGGGTTTCTTTGAATTGCCCTTCACCGCGTCCTTCAGTGCCTTGGCCGCTCTGAACGCAGGTGCTTTTGTAGCAGGAATCTTGATCTTCGCTCTGGTTTGAGGATTGACACCTGTTCTTGCCTTCCTTTGGACCACCCGGAAGGTTCCGA
This sequence comes from Desulfomonilaceae bacterium, assembly GCA_052146735.1. GTDB lineage: Bacteria > Desulfobacterota > Desulfomonilia > Desulfomonilales > Desulfomonilaceae > CAWBBA01. The sequence goes on from JBKQMK010000350.1 coordinate 8,186, forward strand.
GCCCGTCGAGTCTTATTTGTCCATCTTTTTTAAGGGCCTGCTGGACGGATTCTATCAGGGACTTCAGGACTGCCTCTACCCCTTTCTTGGTTAGATCGGTCTTCTTGGCGATTTCGGATACCAGTTCAGCTTTGGTCATGACAATACCCTCCTTACAATCAACGGAATTTACAGCACGCACAACTCGTGGGAAGTGTTTCCGCTATATCCATACCGGAAGGAATAGTCAATCAGCAAACGCCATGTTAAGGCCAAAAAAGTAGCCCGCAGCAAGGCACGACGAGCCACGGGCTTTATGTGGACTCCCAGAGAGCGGAGGATGCGACCAGCCGCGAGGAGACCGAGAGATGGTTTAGCGGAAGCCGGCTTATCGCTCCGGCTCATGAAAAAGACGCTGGACAGGGTTCTTGGTCCCGTGTGGACAGTGGAAAGACGGAATTACGTTTCCTGTTCTTGGATTATTTCAAGGCAGTCCCACGGAACCAAATAGAACAGCCGGTCTTGACCCATTTCCTTGATTCTTACTTCACCGTAATCCCAATAAATGTCACGAATAACGAACTGCCGCTCTGGAATGCCTCGCAGCCGGACCCGGCACCCTTTGAAGAGGTTTGCGCCTTCGATTCTCCTGTTATCATCGGTTGCCAGGCTGGGTGTTCCTCGAAGGCTCTCGGTCAGGACCCTTACTAGAAGCTTAATGGGTACGGCAGGGTCCACCCGTAGTGATAGGTCTTGGTCTTCAAAGAATCCCAAGACTTCATGGGCCGCTGGCGCCTTCGGTTGTGTGTCGGCTGTGGAGGGATTCTGGTTTGCGTGAACCAGGCGAAGATAATCGCGAGCTACGCTTCCCATGCGCATCGAGTTAGTAATAAGCTGGGCTTTCATGGCCATCACCTCCGCTGTAATTCTCTGAGAGAAAGACTTCACAGATGCCACGGATAGGGAAGACGACCGGAAGCGGTGGAGGACAGACGCCTATGTGATAAACACAACCACCAAAAATCATAGAGCAGTATCAGATGGTATGAAACTCAGGTCTCTCGCGCCCCCTGGTCGGACAAGATGCTTTGTAAATGGACTTTCCATGTCCTCCAATTTGGGATCTCTGATCCCTACAGATGCTCGTATTCCGCTGCTACGGGTGAAGTGACCCTTGCCGCGTAATCGTCATCAACCTTATGCTCGTCACAACCTGGAAGTGCAGGCCGGCCGATTCAAATATAGCCAAGATAGAATTACTTTGAGCCTGGGCGCCGCTTGCATAATGTCGCCGGGGTTGGAGGAAATCCGGGCAGATTACCCTCGACCGGATCCAGGAACTCAAGTTCGTCCCAAGGAAATCTAAAAACCTGACCTGTTTCGGTGTCGATCACCTTGGTTTCTTGCTTGCCCCAAAGGATCGATTTCAAGACAAATATTCTCGGGTCTTTAACGGCGCCGATATGTCTCAACATGGTTCCGCTGAAAATGGCCGTCCAAAGTGCCTGAACGAGCGAGTTGTGCTCATGGGGTTGATGATCATCCATTTTGTCGTCCTTCTTCTTATTCACTTGGGAAATCTCTCATGGGGAAAAACAACCTCCGGGGGAATTTTATGCTGGTGATGGCACGGGACCATTCTTCTCGCCTTTCGCGGTCTTATGTTCGGCAGAAGCGATGTTGGCCTTGATGACATCCCGGATGGTTTTACACTCCACGCCTGTCAGGGTGACACCGCAGAAATCCCGTGCGCCAAGAAGCTCGTTCGGAATGAACTCTATTTCTGCGTCTTCAAGCAATGGAACCCACACCAGAATCGTGACTTCAGCGTAGGCAACTTCCAGGAACCGGGAAAGTTCCTGTCCGTGGATGCATCCTGTACTGAGGAAGAGAAGGTCTTCGTCCGAAAAGTCATCACACCGAAAGCTGGAAGGGGCATAAAGGGCTTTCCGCAGTTGGTCCTCCGTAATCCCGGCTCGAAGTAATTGTCGGGTCGCCGTGAGCGCTATGAGATCGTAAAGGTTCATGCGCTGGCTATCGGCATTCATTTCGTGATGGACTATCCGAGGCGCAAACAGGCCGACCGCACTCAACTCTAGGCACGTTTCTTCGGTGAGCCAAGGAGTTGCAAGCGGGAGGTCTTGATAAGAAAAGAGTTGTTCTTCGCATGGGTTCAAAGGGATCTCCTTTCGTCGGGAGTAAGGAATCTGCTTCCTAACTGAAAGACGGACATCGGATCACCGTTTCGACCTTGATGGCAGTCAAGTACCGCAGCCAAAGTGGACACTGTTGCGAGTTGTCCAAAACGACCGGCTGATAAGTCTTTCCTCTTGGAGGGCAGCGGGAGGATACCGACTAAAGGAGTAAGGATGGTGGATCTAGTCGAGTGTCCGCGTTGTGGAAGTTCAAAGCTACTGATTTATGAATATTTTCATATGTTCCGCCGATATCCCCAAGAGGAGGGAGGCATTGATCCTGAGAGATTCGACGAAGAAGCCTTTCCTAAAGAGGAACCGCTCACGATCTTGTGTACGCAGTGTGAACACGAGTGGGTGTCCGAGGAGGGCGCCGCGATTGAAGACCTAGTATGGTAGCCTTAAGAAAGGCATCGTACGAGTCAGTATTTCACCATAGTGGCCTCCATAGCTGGGTTTCAGAATACATATACTCCTAGACGCTCTCAGACAAAATCTGGGCGACCGTCAATTGGGGGCCTTCCTCGGATATTCCTCCAATCTGAAATCGCCAGTATGGGGTTCTGGTTGACCCTCGATGGACGTGAGTGCCGAAACGCAGCTCTAGGGGCCGTAGACATTCATTTGATGGATCACAGTCAGCAGTGGAGAAAATTGCTGCACTGCTCTCGATTATTCGACAAGGGCCTCTGGCGAAGCGGACACTCGGATGCCTTGGGAGCCGTCGCGGTCGAAGGTACTGAGCGATCTCGGTACTTTTCGTGGCTCACGTATGTCTCCGAGGATTCAGTTCAGGCTTGCAAAATTAGTCAGATAGATCCAGTTTGAACGCACGATTCAAGGGCAATCGATCAGGATCTCGGGATGGGAGTACCGAATCCTTGTTCTCTTATCTGCTGGCAGACCGACTCAGGGGCGTAGACGCAAGCATTCTCCTTATGTACGGCCTGAAGAAAGGTGTAATCGCTGTTCCCTATTTCTCTCAGGGCGAGACGGGGAAGGATTCGGGCGTTGACCCGAAAGTGCTCCTCAGACCTGAATGAAAAGATCGACACGTTAAAGCTGAAAAGGTTCAAGGTGCGGTAATAGGTCAGTATGGCCGAAAGCCCCTCCAGGAAAGCCTCTAGCGTTTCCTCTCCCACTCCAAGCAGCGATTTCTGTTCGGGCAAGATGCACCAGACATCCGGTATATGACTTCTGGGAACATAACCGACGGTCCAGAATGTCGGGCCTATCTCTCCAATGTAGCGGGACGCCCTTTCTTTCTCTTCGCGGATGAAGTCGTCCCAGAACTCTCTTCCATTTTCACGATAGTACCTGTTTGCACCTTCAAGCTGGAGCCGCATGTGGTTCGTGGGACGCTCGCCGCAGAGGACCTGAAGGTGGGGGTGAACCAGGCTTGAACCTGCCGGCGGCATGTAATTCCAATTGACGGAGAAGCAGTCTACCCTGGGGTCAACGTCGGCGACTCTCCGGATGAACTCCTGAACGACAAGAAATGCGTCCCTCATCATTTCGGGTTTCAGCTCTTCCATCCGTACGAAGTGTTGGGGAGAGAAAACGGCTACACCCACATAGCGATCCAGGGGAAGGATGTTGGGAACCAGGGTCGCTCTTCCTTTCCGAATCTTTCCTTCCGGAATCAATTCCTCAGGGAATCCAGGGGTGGAGTTTTCGATATTTTCTGGGCAGAAGGGGCAGAATATCCCTTCCGATCGCTTGAAGGTTTCTTCGGTATTGGGGCTTTTCGGGGGCCGATAGGGAAAGTTGAAGACGCGTCCTGTCGTAGCGGTCAAAGGGTCCGTACGGATTTCAAAGGGAATTTCTTCTCTCTTGCCTGCTCGGATCAGGGTCATCTTATCGTAGAGCGGTTCAAATGTGATGGGCATGAGGGCATCTCCTTGAGGCCAAGAATATATTGCTATGCTGCGATGTTCAAGCCTGGGGTCGGCGGGATACGAGTTTCGGCCAACGCTTTAGCAGATCAGGATGAGGCTATTGCCGCTTTCTTAACGGATAATATAGCCCGTCAATAAGATATTACGCGAGGAGCGGTGGCCTTATAATGGCCTCCAGAGCTGGGTTTATAAAAGATATGCGTCTCAAACGCCATCAGAACAAATCTGAGCGATTTTTCAGCCAGACCAAGAGAGAGGTGGTCTCCTTCTCTCAAAACGGCTGTGCGGGGTTCTCCTTGCGCCAGGATGGATGTGAATTCAACAGAGCAGCTCTGGAGGCCGTAATGGTCATTTTTGTGGTCATGGCTGATCTGTGGAGAAAAGTACTTCGCCGGCGAAGAATGGTTGTGGAGTCTTGGCGTTCATTCCGGCTCCGTGGCTGCCACCAATTCCTTTTCAGGGCACTCTTCCGGCAAATGATCATCCTCCTCTGAGCGGAGGCACTGCATTGCCTTGAGCCATTTGCATCCGGCACACCCATGTTTCTTAGCTCTTTCCAGGGTTTCCTTTGCATAAAGGGGAGGCCAAGTGGATAGTACATCCTCAGAGATCCCGAACAGTGAGGCCAACTCAATGATCGCGTTCCGATGCTGTTCCATTTCCGTGCAAAGGAACGAAAGAGCAAGTTCGATCTGGCTGCGACCTCCTTCAGCGTCTTGAAGTATGATATGGCGCTCGCGGAGATCGGTCTCGACCCGTTCGAGAAATTGCTCCCCTGTCATTCCGCAGAGAGCCGCTCCCTTACGGACGAGGGACCTTATTCGGTTCTTTTCTGCGAGGCTTTCGCCTTGGATTTGTCTCAATGAAGCCATAGGAATCACCTTTCTTTCAACTTGAGATATTGCGTGATCCAATGCTGGCCACGGAGTTATTATCGGTAATTGCCCGTTGGATAATGCCTTGATAGCGCATTAGGATCTCCGTCACGCCACCCCAGGCAAGCATGAATCCTTTGATGATTCAGATTCTTATGGACCGAGCATTCTTGATGACACGCCAGAATTGGTCCTTTGTCGGAATATCGCCGGCATCTTTACAAGTGTTTCTTGTTCCTCCCTCGGTACAAATGGGTATCGGAAGCGAGATTGAGGACCAATCCACGGTATGCAAACGAGGCACATCAGATTTGAGAGCCTCTATCAATCGCCTTTGCGCTTCTTGACCCGCTGAGTCGCAGTCCAGGCCCAGGTACACCGTCTGGTTCGACCAGCGTCTTATTACATCAGCGATGAGCGATGTCTTTCGAGTCGCTCCGCCAATAGCAACCACATTGGTAAATCCATGCGAGTAGCAGCACTCCGCGTCAATCTCTCCCTCTACCACAAGTAGGGGGCGGTTCACGTCAGCCTGGGCAAGACCGAACATGGAAGAGCCGAACGAACCGATAGTTGTGAACTGTCTGCCTTTGGTCCTGAGGGACCTCAGCCGGAGTGCTACGACGGTGCCGTCAGGATTGGTGAACTCGGTAATCAAGGTCTTCGGTACCCTGTTTTCGACTCCGTCGGGGGGGAGATAACGTACTCTGAAATGCTCGTACGCGGCCGGCGTAACACCACGAGCCTTGAGATACTTCTTCAAATAACCTGTACCGTCCTTCGCGTACCGGCTGAGACAGGGGTATTTCTTCATGACTCCGGTACTCAGCGCTGCCGGCTTTTCAAACTCGGGTATCTGAATCGCACCTGTCCTGACGAGCTTCGATGCAGAGACACAGACGCGATAAGCCTGGTGTGGAAACTCGGAAGACTCGGCCATGCTTTGGAACAGATGCGACATAGGCCTTACCTGTCCATCTTGACATGCCCAACAGTTGTAGAGAATGCTGCCGTCATCCTCGATCAAGATGCCAAAACTGGGATCATCGTCGGTGCCATCTATGTGAGTCTTTGCCGCAGTCGGACATGAACCGTCGCTCCAATGACCCTTTACCCTCACCGTGTTTGGATGGGTCCCGAGTGCGGTATGAATTTCGAGATGCATATCCTTGTGGGTGTAGGACAGATTTGCCATTATTTCCGAGATCGTAGTGCCGAGAATCCGGTCAAACTTTAGGGCCAGGTTCACGTCGAGGTTCCGTACCAGTTCCCACGTGGTAATAAACAACTCGTAGGCACGAATGCCACTATGGTCCCTGGCATGAACCGCTGTAATACCGGCAACGTTGAGGCTGAGTTCCCCCGTCTTGGACGTGGAATACGGGCGAGTGACAGATATCAATCCCTGCGCCTCCAGACTTTTCAGAGCCGACCTGATGCTTTTTTCGTTCATGGGCAATCCCAGAGACCCACGGGGAGCATGGCCGAAATGAACCCGGTCTATGGAGAATATTGGGCATGAGATGACGTTCCGCTCAAGTGTCATGTTGACAGCTCTCAAGAACACGGCAAATTCCGACAGAGTACTCAGGTGATCAATGGCGACATGCATCGAAGCTTCAATGAGACGATGCTTCAGAAGAGTGTTCATAACCGGAACTGTGCGACCTACTCTTACTGTCTTGCGAGGAAGCAATTCAGGGACGGGTACTCCGAGATCGACCAGAGCAAGCTTCTCTGTTTCGAAGTTTCTCTGGATGACTTCTACAAGTTTCTCAGCCCTGCCGCACCTTTCCTTCGCAATCTTTCTTGGACTCGATTCGCCGGATAACAATAGGTAGAATCGTAGGAGTCCATACAGATTCGGGATGTGAGTGTCAGGCTTCGGAGTAGGGATAACAACCCGAAGCTCATGGAGTCTCCCGAAGGCACTGACCTCATGATCAGGCAAATTTGCCTTCAGGTCATCGGTGCTCAGGCTGCCACGGAAGGACTGCTGTCTCAGAGATACATTGTGGATGGCTTCCAGGACCTTGAGTTCGTCGATGGAGAGTCCCAGAAAAGGGACTACGTGACGAATGATTTCTTGCGTTAGAGCCCAGTGTCCATTGTTCATGACTGATTGTCCTTGTTATTCCAGTTCAGTATATACAATAAGCTGATATGATTCATTGCCGAAGAAAAAGAGACCTAAAACGAGGTTATGTTGTCGTTATGGTTATCTAACTGGTACATAGCCTCAAATCCTATTTACTAAGAAGACGTAAAGGAAAAGAGAAAGATTATAGTCCCCCATACATTCTCCATGTACCTCCCAGGATCCTCCACAGCCGTCATGGGTATCATGCCAGTCCATCTCATTCACAAGTTAGGGAAAGAGAAAAGGCAAACATATAGAGAGTACAGATCCGAGTACTTCAGACCACCGGGTACGACCGATCCGAGGAAGTACTTGTCTTGGGGCATGGAAAAATGAATCTGTGTCATGTTCACTTTGAGATACCCGCCTTTCAGAGATTCCCTTGGGAAATCCCAGTCTGAGTTCCTGCCTCATTGCTCTTTTTATAGTTCTCCCAATGCCAATCTTTGAGCTGGTGTTCAACAAGAGGTATCCACTTGATACCCCATTGAATATTCTTCAGGTTGGAAGCGATCTTTTCTGCGAACTGCTGATGACGAGCCACACGAACCTGCCAAAGACCGGAGAGCTGGTGACCTACGAGTTTGTCGCTGCAAAAGATGAAGAGATTCTTTATATGGGCAAAGCGGGTCCTTACAACTCGGGATAGCAGCGCTACCGCGAGGTATTCGGCATCATGACCGGTACTATGTATGCCGGTGTCCATTATCTCCCTGAATAACTCATTTCCGTCCGGCGATATTAGGAGGTACGCGGCAGAACATGGTCCAGGGGCCTGACTACCGGTAATTCCACTTGTGTAGCCAATATAGTTGTCAATCCTGCTCTGAGGGTCATCCGGGGGCACGATGTTGTTCATGGGTAATTTCCTCGCTTGGGTGGAAAGTCGGTCACTGGAAAGACGGGCGACTGCACACGGTTTGGCAATAAGTCCTGTCATGAAAGAGCCGCACTATTTGAGCCGGACGGAACGATCCGGCCCGTACCTTTACAGAGACCCGATGTGTTTTTCCGCTTCGGTTGACCATTCGTACCAAGTGTTTTCGCAGTCTCTACAGGACCATTCCGCCTTCCCGGCCATATGTGTGTAGCCGTGATCGTCCCATTCGCCGGTCGGCTCCTGCCAATAGATATGGAAGGCAGGTACGCCGAGAAAAAGATTGGCGCTCCCGCACTTTGAGCAAGTTTGCATCTCGTCCCCTTTCAGATTTTGTTTAGCGTTTTGACCACTTCTGATGCACCATCCGTGAGTAGCCTATATAGATGACTTTGGGGGCGCCTCAGCCGGCCCTCGCGGGAAGGATCATGTCCCTCTCGGTCTCCACGTCTTGAAACCTGGACACAACTCGGGGATCGCGTCCTCACCTTCGGACTGGATGCATTGCCCCTCTTCCATCCATTCACATGCTGCACACCCGTGACGCCAGACGAGATCCAACATTCTCTTTGGGTGTAGGAAGGGTGCCTTGGAGTACCAGTCCTTGGCGAGGCCAAGAAGCTGTATCAAGTCCCTTTCGGCCTTCCTGTGGTCTTCCCACGCACTGCGAGCCCAGAGCAAGGCAAACTCTTGCCGGCTTCGCCCTCCTTCGAAATCCCGGAACTTTACCGGAGGCTGCCGAAGAAGCTGTTCGATGAACTCGGAGTATTGTTCCTGGCTCATTCGGCTTAAGGTAATCCCTTCTTTCATCAAAGCCCTTATGCGATTTTGCTCTGCCACGCTTTCTCCTCGGATTTCCCTCAATGAACCCATGTACACTGATCTTCCTCGTTAACGATTTCATGAAATCGACGTCGCCATGTGTCTCTTCCTATGTTCTGAGACGCGGGCACAACCTTCACTGCGGCCAGCTTGTCGTGCCGGAAGGATTTCTGTATCAGTACACGCCTCCCAGTCCCAACTTGCGCCTCGCGGGGGTGTCTATGTGATCCGACGGGATGATCAGATCGGCAACCCCCTTGCCTTCTTCATGCCGACGCTGGGTCGCGGCCGTGCCCCTCTCAGCTCTGCCTAACAAACAGCGGGTAAAACACCAGCACTTCCAGCGGTTCCCTGCGAAGCATCTCTAGTCCGGAAGACCACTATATTTCTGCAGCTCGGTCTGCATGTCACATGCATCGAGATAGTTACAATAAGCGCACACTTCATCAGGATAGGCGCATCGCCCGAAACACGCGGGGCGCTCAGGGTCTTCGATTTTCTTGGTAGTGGACATGTAAGCTTTCCTTTCATGTGGACATATTGCTATCCAGAAAATTCTTTCGTTAGTTCTTCGCGTTCCCAGTATTCGGCCTGCATCCAGCGGTCATCGGAATCGTCGTAGTCTTCTTCATGTGGTCAAAGCTCTTGGCCTTGACCGCTACCTTGCCCCGAGCAATGATAGCCTCCTATTCGTTCGTAGTCAGGGTGGCTGTGACAGCGCCCCCAGACACCGTTATGCGATCGGTTTCAACTGCTCATATCAGTGCTTCGGTTCCCTTCTTCAAGACGGTCGCCGCATCCTGGACGAGTCTGGGAGATACGTTCCAGAGCTTAGCGACAACTTCCCTCGTCTGCCCCTTTTGACCTTCAGGCAGAATTGCCTTACCTGCCTTCTGTCTCTCCTTTGCAGCGTCAGCAAAGTTGGGCATCCACCGCGCAGCAATCACGGCCCGACCTGACGGCCTCAGATGCCTACGAGTACCATTCAGGCTTTTCACAACCAGAAAGCCCTCCATGTCGTCTTTCACGGCAAGCAGCTCATAATGGAACGTCTTGCCTAGCTTCAGGCAAGCGCCCTCCCTGAGACGCCCGTCCAGGCCGATGATTATACCGTCGCGGTTCTCAAACGCCTTACCGGGAACTCTTTGTCCATTGACTCTGATGTCCGCAGTCATGTCTTTCAAATCCTGCTCGATGATGGGAAACGCGCATGCGGCCGGATGCCACGGGAGACCCGTCTCCTTCTTCGGTTTCGTCGCCATTTTTCCCACCTTGCTCCGTTTTGCTGCTGACACAGTGGACTTGTCCGTACTAATCAATCTATCATCGTCTTTTAAATCTTGTCACTCCTATTGTTATATATAATCCACAAATCGGATAACTTGTCAAGATGAATTATGAGGTAGCTACAGAATCATTATCTGGAGGCCGGGTAAGACGCGCGGAATTTGCTGAAAATGCTTTTTACGCAGATTTCAAAGGGAGGGAGGAGATAGGAGGCGCAAGAACTGACCACCTATTCGTGGGGAAGTTACGACTTTTTTACTTTCTTTTGCTGCGAAGGTGCTCCTCGTACCGGGCTGCCAGATCCGATATATCAACCTCCAATGCCTCATTCTCTGGATCCCACTTAGCAGAATACTGCTTCGCGCCAGCTACCATAGTGGCGCGCAACTTGGTAAATAGCGACCTAGCGGAGAGCATTGCAGTACCGCCTGCCTTGGAGAAATGGACCTTTCTACGAGCAGGATCATTCTTCTCGCAGGGTATGATCCAAAACGCGTCCGGTCGCTTGCTCGTGATTCCCAACTTCACGTAATTCACTTCTTTACCATAACCCTCGACCATCTCATCCCATGCCTCACGATAGATCACAACACGGCCCAGTGACGAATTCATACTCACCACAGAACCGGCTCCACGACGGGTATCCCTAACAAATTCGAATTCATACTTAGACATTAGGACCTCCGGGTTTATGAGGAGTAACAGGAGAAACTGGACCCCAAGGTACTCCGACTGGCGAGCCGTGTCAATAAGAAAATAGATCTTGACTTATTTACATGATCTTGTTAAGTATCTAGTTGATTAAGATAATACCGCTGACCGCGGGTTGAAAAACGTTTCGTCGTAGGAACGGAAAGGAGAACTAGACACAGCAGCCTATATGTACTAGCGCCCTATGGGCCGTGCGGGCGTGATTCGTGATCGGGGCTGTCGTGCCGTACTGAAGCACATGCTTGATTGCTTCGATGGACAGAACAAAGGGGAAGGTGGAAGCGTGGGTGCGCATTGTAAACTCGAAGGAAAAGGATATCTGTTGTCCACCGCCGAGATGCGCGAGTGGGTCCGGATTCATGAAGCACTGCCGGATGACCCTTACACGGAAACGACATCCGAGATCACTCGGGAGTTAGACATGAAGGCCGGCCGGCCGGCGAGCAAGGTACACTCAGCTCGCGACAGGCGCGTTGATCGGGATATTTTTTCTCTTTCGGCTGGGGAATATTTGGTAGAACTCCCGGGGGGTTGCGAACCTTTGAAAGAACACTATTTCGCAGCGCGCCAACCGGGCTGCTGTGGCCAGATTCCTGCTTTGGTTGAGGGCGTACGCGATCTTGTCGCTGCCTTTTCCACAAACACTTCCGCCACTGTCAAAGTGGATACTTCCGAAACGTTTGGAGTCATCGAGGCTGGGCGCCGGCTGGGCTGCTCAACGAAGACGATTCACAAGCTCTGCCACGAGAAACGCCTGGCCTTTCATTGGGTCGGAAATAAGAGGAGGTTTCGGCCAGAAGATATTTCCCGATTCTTTGGGGCACAGACCGAAATAACAAGAACTCAGGGGCCTTCGGGTGTTGACGAAAAGAGGGGATCTCGCTTACGCTTTTCTGGAAGTTTCGCAGCAGGTAGATCGAAGAAAGGAGGCGAGAAGGGCCGCACAAAAGGGACGAGCAACGGGACTGAGACTGAGATTCTGGCATCCATCAGGGAAAGGATGCGAGAATGGGACTGAGAAAACGCGCACCGTACTGGTCAATTCGGTTCAAGAGGAAAAATGAGGGCAAGGAATTGTTCTTTGAGACATCCACAGGACTCAAAGACAAGAGACAAGCCGGCATTATCAATGACACTATAGAGCTGGCTTTGCGGACGAGGGATCATACCGTGATTGTGAATGAGCAAATCAGGGCCACTGCAAAGAGGTTGTTCGGCACATACGTTGACAAGCTCTTACCAGGTTTTTCTTCCGCTGCCCTAGTTGCTGGAGCCGAACCCGCGAAGGAACTGACTTTGTTCCAGGCATGTGAACTGTGCGACAAGTCCGCGGACGTCAGATCCAAGGATGAGTTGTACCGGCAGCGGTTAAGGCAGCAGTTCGAGAAGCTAATGCTTAAGATGGGACCGGACAGGCCGATGGGGTCAATCAACGTATCGGACATTGAAGAGTTTCGCAGCCGAAGAATGGACGAGGACGGGGTTACCGCGACGACGGCTAACAAAGATGTTAGTGCGCTTTCCAAGGTTTTCCGGACATTAATCAAGAAAGGGCTGACCGAGAGGAATCCCTGCCGAGATGTCGACCGGCTGGACGAAAGCGATGGTGAGCATGATGTCTACGTGTCTCATCGGGACTTCGAGAGGATCGTCGAGGGAAACTCAGAGAAGGGTGCCAAGGGCTTGCCCGATTGGTACAAGCCGATAGCCTGGACAGCATACTACACTGGTATGCGTCAGGGAGAGATGCGGAAACTTGAGCTCTGGCAACTGGACCTTAAGAACAGAATCATCAACTTGGCGGTAGTGGATACCAAAGAGAAGGGCAGAAAAAACGTTCCGATCCACCAAGACCTTGTGCCTATCCTGGAAGCGGTTCTGGGGAACAGAGCGCCTGCGGTGGAGACGGACAATGTTTTCCTAAGAGACGGGAAGCCGATCCCGCGGACTCAGATGAGACGAAACTGGGAACGGGCTGTCCGGGAGGCTGGGCTCCCTCCTGTAACCTTTCACGACGTCCGGCACGTCTGGCAGGGCAACGCCACAAAGGATATGCCGGACGAAGTGAGAAAATCTATTATCGGTCACCGTTGGCGAAAAAATGGAGTCGATGGCCGATACCTCAACAAGAGGAAAAAGCTTTTGATCCACTGCATCGACAACAAGTTCAACATCGATCCCGAAGAGGAAACGGACATCTGGTTGCCCCGCTGGGAAGAGAAGAGAAGAAGGAAGTCATCGGAAAGCGGTTCAAAGGCGTCAGGACAAGTCGATGGACGGCAGGCAAAAGGTCGGTCAAGCTCGTCGGACGAGAAAAGGGCCACTGATGACCCGAAATCCTCTTTCACAGCGAAGCTCCCGAAAAAGAAAAACCCGGATTCACGGTCCGAGTTTTCAAAAGGTGGTACAAAAGTGGTACATTCAAGCGATCGCGACGAGCGACCAAATAAGTAACTATCTAATATTGTTGGCGTCCCCAAGGGGATTTGAACCCCTGTCGCCGGCGTGAAAGGCCGGTGTCCTAGGCCAGGCTAGACGATGGGGACGTGTTTACAACCGGCTAATGGACAGCCTGAACGGGCGCCACAACTCAGCGCCCAAAGCACGGGGCCGCGTGGTGGGCCGTGCTGGGCTCGAACCAGCGACTCTCTGCTTAAAAGGCAGATACTCTACCGCCTGAGTTAACGGCCCTCACAGGTGCGTCAGAGGATTATCCCCGTGACCGCATTCCATAGCGCCACATACATTCATCATCGTGGCCCAAGCCAAATATTAAAGCATAGGAACAGACTTAATGTCAAGAGCGCCTGCGACGCGATGCCAAAACCTATGAGCTTATTGAAGAGTGGCCAGGGGCGCCTCTTTTTCAAAAAAACGTTTCGCGGGATTGAAAGGCGTGGATTCCTGAGAAACCAGGAATGATGCTATGTCGCACCAGCAGATCAGACAAACATTTGGGCAATCACTATATCCGAGCGATCCACAACCTGCTATTAAGGAAAGATGGAAAAGACACGCCAGAATCGGTCATGGATCACACTGAAAATCACCGTAGCGGATGAAATGGTCGATGCCGTATCCAACTTCTGCCATGAACAGGGCTCACGAGGTGTGGTGCTGGACGACACGCGTCCCGGTGTGACGAGCATAACAGCTTACTTTCCACTTGAGAAATGGGACACCGTATTCAGCCGGTTAAAAAAATATCTGGCCGACTTGCACGAAATTTTCTCGGACCTGGCGGCACCTTTTATCGAGACATCGCCTCTGCAAAACGAGAACTGGGCCATCACGTGGAAAGCCCAGTTCAAGAGTGTGAAAATCGGCAAACGCCTGATGGTCACCCCGCCGTGGCTCAAACCCCGGAGCGGTAAAAGAGAGGTCATCATCGTCGAACCGGCCGAGGCCTTTGGCACGGGAACTCACGAGACCACCAGAGGCTGCCTCGTTTTGCTCGAAGAAGCCCTTGAAAAGCTGGCGAAGGTGAGCGATAGCCCCTCGCTCCTCGATGTGGGTTGCGGCTCCGGAATCCTGGGGATCGCGGGAGTCAAGATGGGAGCAGGCCCTGTCCTCGCAGTGGATAACGACCCTGTAGCCGTAGAGGCCGCGGGCAAGAACGCCCTCCTCAACCTAGTGAATGAGAAACTCCAGCTCAAATGTGCTCCTGTGAAAGACCTGGCCGGCCGCTACGACATCGTCATCGCGAATCTGGACCCCATGACGCTCGCAGCAAACAGAGACAAGCTCGTGTCACTGTCAGGCCGTTTCCTGATCGTTTCGGGAGTTCCTCTGGACCAGTGGGATGGGATAAGAAACCTGTTTGTCAGCAGGGACCTTGTCCTCGGGAGAGAGATAATGCAATCCGAGTGGGGATGCGGCATGTTTGATAAGGGGGTGGAGATTGCCGGAATGGCGTGAAGCCCTAAGATGAACCGTCGGGGCTGGATCTTCTCAGGAGAAAATGGACAAAGAGAAGCGCAGTACCAACACAAAGCGAAGCATCAGCCACATTGAACGCGGGCCAGTGATAGCTGCCGACATAAACATCTACAAAATCGATTACCTCTCCGAACCTTAGACGGTCCACTAGATTCCCCAGCGCGC
>JBKQMK010000351.1:0-4982 GCA_052146735.1 Desulfomonilaceae bacterium
AAGGGTTCCTCATTATGAAGGATGTGAAAGAAGTGCCCGCAGAAAAGGTCTGGCTATCTGTCGAAGAAGTCAAAAAGCTGCAGGCCGAAAAGAAATAACATGGAGTTCCTGGTTGGCTCCTGGAATAAGGCGATTCAGGGGCCAACCTCCATGCCGACTGGCTGTCTGGACCTTTTTTGCTCGGTTTTGCTAAGTGGACCTGGAGCGCCCTTTTCCCAGTTGCATCCAACTGTGTCAACTGTCAACCCTTCCTTCTAGGGCAGAAAAACCATGACCATTGAATATTTCATATTCATGCTTATCAATGGCCTAAGCCAGGGTATGCTCTTATTTATCATCGCGTCCGGGCTTTCTCTGGTGTTCGGGGTGCTTAGGGTGATCAATTTTGCCCATGGATCGCTTTACATGATCGGGGCATTTGTGGCCTTTTCATTGTCCACCCTTATGGCCGGCGGGAGCTTGTACAGCTTTCTGATTTTGTTGCTGGTCGTTCCCCCTGTGCTGGCCGTGATAGGCCTCTTGCTGGAAGTTTCTCTTTTCCGCCGCGTATATGGCCAAGAGCACCTACTCCAGTTGCTGCTCACCTACGCCCTGGTCTTGATACTTGACGACCTGGTGAGAGTAGTATGGGGCGGGGACCCGAGGAATGTGGCGCGACCCGAAATCCTGGCCGGGTCGGTGGATATATTTGGGCTGGCCTTGCCAACCTATAACCTATTCGTCTTGGCGGTGGGGCCGATAATAGCACTGGGATTGTGGTTCCTTCTATATCGTACACGGGCGGGGAGCGTGATTCGGGCTGCAGTGTCTTATCCCGACACTTTGGGTGCCCTGGGGGTTAATGTTTCTTGGGTGATGACTTCGACCTTTATGCTCGGATGTTGGTTGGCCGGTCTAGGAGGGGTGCTGACGGCAGCTCTCGCCAGTATCGATCTTGGTATTGGAATGGAGAAGATCATCGAATGCTTCGCCGTCGTAGTCATCGGAGGCCTCGGAAGCGTGGGCGGAGCGTTGTTGGGATCTCTGATCATAGGCACTGGTACTGCATTCTTCCAGCTTCCTTTTGGCCGGTGGGCTCTGGTCTTCCCTTACGCCCTCATGGCCCTAGTGCTCGTCCTGAGACCGTGGGGCCTGTTTGGAAAACCGGAACGGTAGGAAATAGAGGGAGAAGCCATCAATGGACAAGTCGCGCTCGAGCAACAATATGAACTGGGTCACAGGGATTGTGGTGGTCGTGGCTCTGTTCGTCCTGCCATTTGTATTGGACCGGCTGGGCAGGACAGGCGAATACTGGATCTGGGTAACCACTGAAATGATCATTATGGCCCTGTTTGCTATGAGCCTCAATTTGATTCTGGGCTTCGGAGGCATGGTAAGTTTTGGACACGCGGCTTTTTTCGGCGTGGGGGCATACACCGTTGCCCTCTTGATGAAAAAAGCCGGCTGGCCTCTCTATCTGGCTCTGCCGGCCGCGCCCGTTGTGGCTGCTATCGTTGCGGTCGTCATAGGATGGTTTTGTGTGCGGCGCCTGGGATTATACTTTGCGATCCTGACTCTTGCCTTCAGTCAGCTTTTGTACATGATAGTCTTCCAGTGGTACACCTTTACCGGTGGAGATGACGGAATTCACGGAATTCCCAGACCCGCGTTCCTCGACGCCACAAATTATTATTTGTTCTGCCTCATAATTTTTCTCGCCTGTTTTATGATCATGAGAACGATAGTGAACTCTTCCTTCGGGCTGAGCATAAGAACAATACGTGAGAACATGGAACGTGCTAAATTCATTGGAATTAATGTCAAGCGTTATCAGTTGATCAACTTCGCAATCGCCGGAGCTTTCGCCGGACTCGCCGGCGGTTTGTTGACCGAGCTGAATCGCTTCGCTCAAACGGAATTTCTCCATTGGAGCAAATCCGCAGAGCCTATTTTGGCTGGCCTTGTGGGAGGAATGTATTCCCTGGTGGGGCCTGCCATAGGTTCGGCGGTTCTTATGTTTCTTAAGATCATTCTTCAACAATTGCATAGGAGCATGGTCGAGATGTGGGCGATTGTCCTGGGTATAATACTGCTGGTGGTGGTGCTTTTCGCACCGGCTGGTATCGTAGGTCTGTACGAAAAGACGTTCGGGAAATCGGAATCGTGAAATAGCTCGTACATCGGACGGTGAAAGGTAAAATGGCCGACCACATTCTGCGAATTGAAAATCTGTCAAAGTCGTTCGAGGGCAATCAGATTTTCAGCGACGTGAATTTTGCCGTCTCCCCTGGTGAATTGAGTGCCATTATCGGGCCCAACGGCGCGGGGAAAACTACGCTGTTCAATCTGATAACCGGGTATCACGTCCCAGACAAAGGACGGATCATATTCAAGGGAAAAGATATCTCGGGCATGGAGCCTTATCACATTGTCAGGCTGGGAATGGCCAGAGCTTTTCAGATCACCAATATTTTTCCCAGAATGACCGTGCTCGAAAACCTGATTGCCACCATTATCACCAAGGACAATGGCAATCTCAACATGGTCACAGCCGTAAGTAGGCTCAAAGGCGTGCAAGAACGAGCATACGAAGTGCTGGAGAGCGTAGAACTTGCCGATCTGGCCAACCGGCAGAGCGGTACTCTTGCGCACGGGAACCAGAAAAGACTGGATATAGCAGTGGCGCTTGCGCTGGAACCGGACCTGCTCCTTCTTGATGAGCCCATGGCAGGGATGAGCCCCGAAGAGCGCTGGCAAACGGTGGAACTGGTCAAGAAGCTCTGGGAGCGGCTTAAAATTACTATGGTTTTTATCGAGCACGATATGGATATGGTTTTCGGAATTTCTCAGAAAGTGCGAGTGCTCTGCTACAAAACTCTGCTGGCCGAAGGAACGCCGCAAGAAATTTCGTCAAACCCTCAAGTGATCGAGGCGTATCTGGGCGAAGAGGTTTAGCCATGCAGTTGGAAGTTGAAAATATTAATACTTATTATGGGCTGAGCCACATCCTTTTCGATGTCTCGCTCCAGGTGGATCGGGGTGAAGTGGTGGTTTTGCTGGGAAGAAATGGAGCAGGGAAGACCACCACTATGCGAAGCATCATGGGCCTCACTGCACCAAAGCAGGGAAAGGTAAAATTCAACGGACAGGAAATTTCGGGACTGCCTCCCTACAAAGTGGCCCGGCTGGGATTAGGGTTCGTGCCGGAAGATCGGCGGATTTTTCCGGATCTCACCGTGCATGCCAACCTGGATGTTGGCCGGCAGAAATCGGGGTCCAAGGGTAAGGGCTGGACCATAGACCGCATATATGAACTTTTTCCAAGGCTTAAAGAGCTGTCCAATCGCCGAGGGGGCAATCTTAGCGGCGGAGAACAGCAGATGCTTACCATAGCCCGTACTCTCATGGGCAATCCTGATCTCATCCTCCTCGACGAGCCTTCCGAAGGGCTGGCCCCCATTATTGTCAAAGTCCTGGGCGAATTCATAGACCTGATCAAGCAGGAAGGGATGACGGTGCTTCTTTCCGAACAGAACGTGAAGTTCGCTCTGAAACATTCGGACCGGGCATACATCGTGGATAACGGTCATATCAAATACCAGGGAAGCATAGCTGACCTGGAAAAAAACGAAGAAATCAAGAAACGCTATCTGGCCGTATGACCTTCCTCTTCTTTCCGACGAGCACATGAGCCATGTTTTGCCGAGTGAAGATCCGCTGGGGGACCATCGTTCCTACCAGCAGATGGACGATGCGTTGCAACGCGCAAAAAAATGGTGGAGAGAGCCATGCAGAGGTTCGACAATCCCGACGTGATTATCACTGACGTGTTGAATGGCCACGGGAAATGGCGGGCCGACAAACCTGCCATTATATGTGGAGACACTCGCCTCACCTGGAAAGAGTTCAACCGCCGCATCAACCAGGTGGCCAATGGGCTTATAGGGCTGGGACTGAAAAAGGGGGACAAAGTAAGCCTCTTGATGAGCAACCGGCCGGAGATGCTGGAGATCTTGTTCGGCGCCATGGGCCCCGGCGGGGTGATCGTACCGTTGTCAGTGATGGTGCCGGGAGAATCCTTAGCCCGGATGGTGGTGGACTCTGACTCTCGCTTCCTGTTCGTGGATTCCAATCGCCGCCAGGTCATGGATCCCTTTCGAGACCAGTTCACCCAGATAGCCGCTGAGGGCTTTATCTCTCCCGGCGCTGAAAGCCGAAACTGGAAGCCTTATTCTCAGTTCCTGGCCGCCAATTCGTACGACGACCCTGGTGTCTCCCTGGTCTACGAAGATCCCATCAACATCATGTACACATCCGGCACTACCGGAACTCCCAAAGGCATCCTGCATACCCACCACAATCGTCTCCACTTCGCGATGAGCTTTGGCATGGACTTCCGTATTGATTCCGGTGCGGTAACCGTCATCGCCACTGCTCTGTATGCCAACGGCACTTGGCTGACCATGCTCCCCACCATCTTCGCGGGTGGCACCCTGGTGCTTATGCCCAAATTCGATCCCCAGGAGTTCTTACGCCTTGCGGAAAAGGAAAGCTGCACGCACACGTTCATGGTCCCCACCCAGTTCATGATACTCTTGGAACAGCTCAACTTTGATCAATACGATCTGACATCCATGCGAATGTGGGTCTCTGCCGGCAGCCCCTTTCGTACCCAAACCAAGCAGGAAGTTCTCCGGCGCTTTCCGGGTGAGTTGGCCGAGCTATGGGGCCTTACCGAAGGTGTCGCAACCACTCTGAAACCTGAAGACATGCAACGTAAGACTGATTCGGTAGGCATCCCGCTCGTCGGCTGGGATGTGGGCATTGTAGATGATCAAGGTCGCGAGTTGCCTTCAGGAGAAGTGGGAGAGATTGTAGCATTCAGCGCATTTCTCATGCCCGAGTATTACAAGCTTGCCGACAAGACCGCCGAGGCTATCTGGATCAACGAACGTGGCCGCACGTACCTGCGCACCGGTGACATGGGCAAGTTGGACGAGGAT
>JBKQMK010000352.1:0-5807 GCA_052146735.1 Desulfomonilaceae bacterium
TTCCTCAAGTGGTCGACCGCTACAGGGTTGGTCGCGGCCGCCGGCTATGCGGGGCATGGAATAGCGGAAGCTTACGCGCGGCCTGTCACTGACGAATTCGATCTGTTTTACCCCGAGCTTGAAGGCCTGTCTCGACCGCTCACATTCATTCAGATAACGGATTTCCATTTTGGGATGTTTTTCGGGAGCCCGGAACTGGAACGACTGGTGCAGCTTGTTAATGCCCTGGACGGGGACGCGGTGTTCATCACAGGGGACGTATTTCACTCCCCGTTGACGCCCGTCGAACACGCCACGCCAATCTTGAAAAAGCTCAAGCCCCGACGCCTGGGGAATTTTGCCGTGCTCGGCAATCACGATTTTTACACTGGAGAATTTCTGGTGGTGCAAAGCCTGAAACAGAGCGGTCTTAGCCTGCTCCGTAATCAGTGGACTACCTTCAGGGAAGGAGGTGCGGACATTCACCTTGGGGGCATCGACGACCCAATGGTCAACTGGGTTTGGGGTGCTCAGTTTCCCAAATTTCAGGGCTTCATGGACAAAGCTCCCAGGTCGCCGGGAATGCGCATCCTCCTATCGCACCGCCCCAGCGTTTTGCCTGTTGCGTCACAGGCAGGTATAGATTTTGTCTTGTCCGGCCACATTCATGGCGGGCAGATCATTTTCCCGTACCCCGGGACGGATCGCGGACTCAGCATCGCTCGCGTGGCTTCTCCCTTCACTCACGGATGGTATCGCATAGGTAAGAGCCGGATGTATCTCAATCGAGGCATAGGCCTGACGTTCGTGCCGTGGCGTATTAATTGTCCGCCGGAAATCACCCTATTCCATCTTCATCCCGCTGGTAGCGAGCAAACAAGGGTGCGAAAAAGACAGAGCAATCAAAATCTGAGGATTTGATTTTGAGAAATGGGTGTCAAGCGAGCTTCTGCAGAGGGCACATACCACACACTTGACCCGCCATCATAACCGAGGACGTTACCATGAACAGCGAAGATGGAGTTGAACGCCACAAGAAGCTACTCAACGATGGATGGGTGAGGAAATTCACAGCCGAAGAGCCACGTCTTTCCGAAATGAAGGAATTCTACGAGTCCCTCGGATTGGAAGTACGAATTGAATCAGGCATTCCGGATGAAAGTCAGGAATGTCGAAGCTGCTTCGATGTGGAGGGATTCGAGACTCTGTACAAAACAATCTATACGAGAGGGGAGCCCACTTGCGAGCAGAGGGGTTCGGAAGACATGTTTGATTAGTGCTCCTTTTCATAAATTCGGTAACGTATTTCAGGCAGTACTGGTGGAACAGGTATCTGAAACTGTCTTAAAATGGCCTCCGAAGAGATTCCAGGCGTAGGGGCGCTGCTCGCTGCGCCCTCATTTAGGGCGGTTCGAGAACCGCCCGTACAAAAACCACATCATTTCCTAGCCGAATCTCTGGTTTTGAGACAATTTCATCTCGCCTGACATTCGTTCTTCCCGCTGACCGGCAACATTCCCGCCCTACTGTGCAAATGGTACCATGCTTGCGACAGGCAGAGCTTAGCCTACTTGACAGCACTAACGAGCTGGCCCATGTGTTCCCCTTCTCGAATCATCCGGATGCCCTTGAAGCCCGCTCTTGCAAGGTCTTCCCGGACCTCTTCAAAGGTATAGGCAGTGCCACCCGTTGTGGCCGCCAACATGTTCACGGCGAAGATAGCCCCGTCGGGAGGAATGGTGCGACTCGAATCCAAGAAGTAGTCCCTGATGAGTATTGTCCCGCCAGGCGCCAAGGCTGCGTAAATCTTGGAGTAAAGCCGGCCGTTAACCTCCCGGTCGTTGCTGTGAATGATCGCGGACAACAACACCAGGTCATGCCCTTTGGGTAACTCATCGGTAGTGTAATCTCCGGGCACTAACTGAACCCGGTCAATAAAGCCGCTTTCAGTAAGTCGATTCCTGGCCATCTCTACTACTTCGGGGAGATCAAACAAGGTGGCCGTCATGTTGGGAGCCCTCTTAAGGAACGCCACTATGTATGTCCCGGATGCTCCCCCAATGTCCAACATTCGCTTGAAGGATTTTAGGTCGATTGAATCAGCTATTTCTTCCGCCTTGCGCAGGCCGATGACGTTCATGGCCCCGATAAAGGCTTCCATGTCTTCTGAAGATCGCGACAAGATGTCTCGACGACTCGGGTTGGTACCTGCACGGACGATTTCGGTGAGGTGTGACCACGTCTCCCACATAGTTCCCCTGTGAAGGACTAAAGGGAGTATGGAATCCTGACCGCCTTTCACCAGCAGGCCCGTGATAGAGGGATTCATGCTGTAGTGACCATCGGGCGAGCGGTTCAAAATACCCTGTGCAGCAAGAGCATCCATTAAGATCGCCAACCCGCGCGGGCTCCAGCCTTCGTCCGCACATAGATTATCTACAGTCCTGGGCCTCTCTTCCAGCTTGGTAAAGAGGTCAAGTTGGGCCGCGGTCAACAATATCCTGCACTCCTGAAATGAACTGCTCACTTCGAGAAGTTTCTGCTTGTTCCATTCGTCGGACATTTCGATTCACCTCGTAAGGAGCCCGAACGATGATGGTCGCGCTCCTGCTGCAATTTACCATATTTATGGGAGCTACCGAACTACTAAATGATAATCCTCTTTTTTCGGCTCCACATTGAAAAAGCTTCAGGGCTTCGTGCTTGACAACTGCCCTCTGACGTTTATTCTAAACATCATATGCTCGGTCGGAAGAGGTGCAAGATGAAATGGCTTATTGGAGGTTCCATAGGGGCCTTGGCAGGATTAGGCCTGTATCTGGCGAGCGTTAATCTCCAGTCGGGTTGAGCCTTATGGTGCAACCCGATCGTGGCGGTGGCCATTGGAACCTCGATCGGTGCAGCAATCGCCTCCGGGTGAGGAAGATTAAACAGGCAATCCGATTGTTAGATACAATCTGAGGACAACATGGGAAAGCATCTGGTCTTTGTGGGAGGGGGCCACGCTCACTTAACGTCCTTGGTAAATGTGAGGGATTACATCAGGTTGGGACATCGGATTTCTCTCATAAGTCCGGTAACGCATCATTACTACTCGGGTATGGGCCCGGGGCTCCTCTCGGGGATCTATCGTCCTGAAGAGGTCCGCTTTCACATCAAGAAGCTTGTTGAAGACCGGGGCGCCTCCTTTGTTAAGGGCTACGTTACCCGCATCAACGCGGGCAAACGCCTCCTTTTTCTCGATTCTGGAGAGGAAGTGTCTTACGACCTCGTCTCTTTCAACACGGGCAGCGGCGTCCCGCTGAATGAAGTCAGCGACGACAATAAGAACGTCTATCCTGTCAAACCCATTGTAAATCTACTTAAAGCAAGAAAAAAAATCTTGGAAATGATCCGTGGAGAGATCCCTCGTCTCTTGGTTGTCGGAGGAGGCCCCGCGGGTGTCGAGCTTTCGGGCAATCTCTGGCGACTGGTGCATGACAACGGGGGCCAAGCCGGGATAACACTCGTCGCGGGCGGCAGTCTCCTGTCTCTCTTTCCCGGAAAAGCTCGTAATCTGGCGATTGCCTCTTTGCGTGAACGCGGCGTCGAGGTAGTGGAAGGCGCTCAAGTGAGCCGATTTGCAGACGGATGGGCCGTGCTGGCAGACGGCAGGCGGCTCCCTTATGATATAGTGTTTGCTGCCCTGGGAGTGAAGCCTTCGCAGGTATTCAGAGAATCGGGCTTGCCCACAGACGATGATGGAGGGCTCCTGGTAAATGAACACCTCCAAAGCGTGGCCCACCCGGAGATCTTCGGGGGTGGTGACTGCATATCTCTTCAAGGATCGCATCTGGACAAGGTCGGCGTTTATGCGGTTCGGCAAAATGAGATCCTTCACCACAACCTGTTGTCTGCCTTCTCGGGTGAGCCCATGGAAAAGTTCGCGCCCCAAGGAACGTACCTGCTCATTTTCAATCTCGGTGACGGTACTGGAATCTTCGTAAGAAGATCATGGGTCTGGAGCGGCAGGCTTGCTTTTCTGTTCAAGGATTACCTGGATCGCTCTTTTATGCGAAAATTCCAGGTGTCCGGAGAACGGGAGGATCGGTCTGAAGTGCTCCACTGATGGCGGTCCAGGCTTGCAGGCAATTCGTTCGCTACAGTTCTTCTTGCTTCCTTCCAATATTTAACCCTAGGAGTGGAACTCGATGAACAAAGACGTTCCTTTCTGGAATCCCTACCTGGAAACAATGCCCCAGCAAGATCTGGAGAAAATTCAGCTAAAGAAATTCCGCCGCATCCTTCAGTGGGCTTACGACCGATCCCGGTTTCATCGCGCTCTCTATAGAGACGCAGGGCTGATGCCGGAGGACATCCGGACCATTGCGGACGTGCGGCTGGTCCCCAAGGTGGAAAAGTCCATGCTGCGGAACATACAGCGAAAGGACCCTTTTCCTTACGGAGATGCCCTGTGTGTACCCCTGGACGAAGTAACCGAATTCAGGCAGACCAGCGGTACCACCGGCCTGCCGGTGTATCAGCCCGACACCTGGCAGGATTGGGAATGGCGGTCCGAATGCTGGGCCACGTTGCTTTGGGCTCAAGGCTACCGCCCTCACGATCGGGTCTTTCTTCCGTTCGGATACAATATTTTTGTGGCGTTCTGGGCAGGCCATTATGCCTGCGAAAAGATCGGCTGCGAAACAGTGCCCGGCGGTGTCCTGGACACGAAGTCCAGGATACTGAAAATGCAGGAGATACAAGCCACTGCCATGATGTGCACTCCGACCTACGTGCTCGGAATGGCTGATACCGCGGTGAACAAGCTGTCCTTGAATCCAATCACAGATCTGCAAGTGAAAAAGATCACCTGTGCCGGTGAACCAGGGGCTCTGATCCCATCAACCAAGAGGCGCATGGAGCAAGCATGGGGCGCCACGGAAATTGGGGCCTGGGGATTCGAATGCTCGGCCCAACCAGGCGGGCTGCACGTAAATGAGGCCATGTTCCTGGCGGAGATCGAGGACCTCGATACGGGCGAGCCCGTTACCGAACCTGGCCGCCGCGGCAAACTGGTTATTACGGCCCTGGACCGAATAGCACAGTCTTGCATACGATTTGACTCCAAAGACATAGTGCAATTCAGCGATCAACAGTGTGATTGCGGTCGTACATATAGTGTCGTTCCCGGCGGAGTTGTCGGCAGGGCCGATGACATCACCAAAGTGAAAGGCGTGCTGCTGGCCCCGTCTGCCATAGAGGACGTGGTGCGTTCCATTCCGGGGTTTAGCGACGAATACGAAGTGATTGTGGAAAAAAGAGGTGACGTGGACCACATTTTGCTCAAAGTGGAATTGATGGAAAGCGCGGGTTCCTCGGCAAAAGAACTGGAATCCCGGCTTTCGACCGAACTCCGGCTGAAGACGAACCTTGGATACGAGATAGAGGTGCATCCATACGGATCGCTCCAGCGTTACGAGGTAAAGGCAAGGCGTTTTAAGGACTTGAGAAACAAGGGAGATCATTAGGCGATGAAGCAAAGCCCAAACCTGGAAGAGATCGCATCCAAAGTTGAAAACCTACACAGGCTTGCCAACGAGTTGTACGAGGAGTCTGAGGATTTCCCCGCGGTTAACCGTAATGCAAAGCGCATCTTGGCTTCTGTTGAAATGCTGAGAATCAACCTGGAACCGATTCCGGAGTGAGCGCGAGCCAATGTGGAAGTGCTTGCAAGAGCTTAAGAGTTCTTGGAGAGTGACCGGGGAGGCCCTTTTTGCAAAAAGTTTCCCCCGGCATGCCTGAAAAATCTTGAGATCTTGCAAGCACTTCTAGTGCTCGCGACCTCC
>JBKQMK010000353.1:0-6118 GCA_052146735.1 Desulfomonilaceae bacterium
GGCCTGGCTAACAAAAGGAATTGTATCGCTATCGTAATCCCGTGTCACCGCGTCATCAGAAGCAATGGAGATCTTGGGGGTTACGATTCCGGACTTCATATCAAAAGGGCCCTACTGGAATTAGAGGGCGTGAAGCTTTCCCGAGTTATTCGCAAGGCCCGCACGTGCAAAGAAACTCTGATGCGCAAGGTAATCGGTGACCGGGACCTTTCCCGCAGATCCCTTTTTCGCGAGATCAAATGGTCGGTCACGGTTGGAGCGAAGACTTCTCGCCAATCCTGAGCGATGGTTCGACTAATGTCTGTAAGATTTCACCTTCGATTTTCAGCTCGCACATGTGACTCTTGCTCACGTGTACGCTTTTAAGTTGACTTAACCGGTCAATCACTGCTAGGTTGATGCCCGAAAAGTTGGAATAGCTTGAAGAGGATGGGTAGTCCCTTCGGGGACTAAAGGGAAAACGGTGCAAATCCGTTGCGGACCCGCCGCTGT
Organism: Desulfomonilaceae bacterium; assembly: GCA_052146735.1. Lineage (GTDB taxonomy): Bacteria > Desulfobacterota > Desulfomonilia > Desulfomonilales > Desulfomonilaceae > CAWBBA01. The sequence continues at coordinate 493 of JBKQMK010000353.1, forward strand.
GACCGGGGACGAAAGCCGTATAGCCACTGTCAGCATTGATGGGAAGGGCGGCGAGTAGGACGAACCGGAAGCCAGAAGACCTGCCTGTCTACTGAAAAGGGTGTCACGCTCTTCGCGGATCGGGAGCCTGGCAACAGGGATGAAAAACGGCATCCCCGGGTAACTTGTTTGCCCGGGGATTTCTTTTGGCCCTTCGCGAACGTTTCTCTTCCCGGACACATTGAGTCCTGCCAAGCCTACCGCATCGCGATCCCTTCACCCTTAGGATTTCGCTTTTCCAAGTGAGGTTTACTCCCCCGGGACCTGTCATCAAGGACAAGGTGTTGTGGCTAAGATAATTCTCATAACAGGTGGAACACGAAGCGGAAAGAGCGAGTATGCCAGAAAGACCGCGGAAGCCTTGCCCGGCAATCGGGCCTTTGTGGCGACGTGCCTTGCCACTGATGAAGAGATGAGCCGACGGATCAAGAAGCACCAAGAAGAGAGATTGAAAGCCGATTGGCACACAATCGAGGAACCCCTGGAACTTGCCGACACTTTGCGAAAAACGCAGGGCTTCGATGTGCTTCTCGTGGATTGCCTTACCCTCTGGATCAGCAACCTCATGTACGAGACGCGCGGAGAGGAGAACGGCTTGTCTGAGGACGATATAACCGACAAAACCAACGAACTTCTTAATGCCTGTTCAGGTCTTGCCGGCACGGTCATATTTGTGACCAACGAGGTCGGGTCGGGAATTGTTCCGGAACATAGTGTGTCCAGGCTCTATCGCGACCTGGTGGGGAGGTGCAACCAGATTGTGGCTCAAGGAGCCGATGAAGTTACTCTGGTAGCCTGCGGGCTCCCATTGAATTTGAAGAGAGGAAGAAACGAATGAGTCTGCTGGACAAAACCATTAAACAGATTGTTCCCCAGGATCAAGCCGTTAGGGAAAAGGCCCGGGAACGGCTGGACCAACTTACTATGCCGCACTGGGCCCTCGGTCGGCTGATGGACCTCGCTATAGACCTGGCGGGTATGACGCGATCAATGACTCCGCCCGTAGCGGAGAGAGTAATTGTCACAATGGCCGGTGACCACGGTGTGGTCGCAGAAGGTGTGAGCAAATACCCTCAGGAAGTCACCGTCCAGATGGTTTACAACTTCCTGCATGGTGGTGCCGGCATCAACGCCATGGCGCGGGTAGCCAATGCCCTGGTGGTAGTGGTAGACATGGGTGTCGCGGGAGAGATCGCTGGGGCGCCCCAAGACGGCAGCTTCTTTTCCAAGCGCATCGGTGCCGGTACCCGTAATATCGGCGTAGAGCCGGCCATGAGCCACGATGAGGCGGTGCGGTCGATTGATGCGGGGATTGAAATCGCCTTGGAACTCGGAGCTTCTTTCGACGTATTCGGCACAGGCGACATGGGAATAGGCAACACCACGCCGAGCAGCGCAATTGTTGCGGCTGTTACAGGCGCCTCTCCTACGGATGTCACCGGTCGCGGAACCGGCATCGATGATGACCAATTCAGGCACAAGGTATCAGTGGTGGAAAAGATCCTCCGGGTCAACAACCCTGATCCAAAAAACGCTTTGGATCTCCTGGCCAAAGTGGGTGGATTCGAAATCGGCGGGATAGCAGGTTTGATATTAGGAGCTGCGTCCATGCGAAAGCCGGTATTGATAGACGGCTTTATTTCGGCGGCCGGTGCTTTGATAGCCTATGGCCTGGCTCCCGAAGCGGCGGATTACATGATTGCCGCCCACAGGAGCGTGGAACAGGGGCACAGAGTCGCGCTGGATCACCTGAACAAACAGCCTCTGCTGGACCTTGACCTGAGATTGGGAGAAGGCACAGGGGCTGCACTGGCGATGGCCCTGGTGGAAGCCGCTGTTCGCATACTTTCGGAGGTGGCGACGTTTGAAGAAGCCTCTGTCTCTGGAGCAGACAAGTGATTCGGCCCCTATCGCAGTTGTCAAGAATAATGTCCATTTGGTCGTTCGAGATAAAGATTCTGTAGGTTCACCGTGACGGGCCTCTTTCCCGTCATTCCTGCGAAGGCAGGAATTCAGTAGGACCGGCCTCCGCGCCGGTCACAATGAGCCGCCGGCGCTACGGCCGGATCAATCCCGCGTTCTGCGCGGGACTGACCGGGCTGCGACCCGGGGTCCGGGGTGAATCGGAAATGCCGGAAATGGCTCAAAAATTTGAGCTTTGGCTATAATCCAGGGATACCGTTATATGTATTCGATGGATCTGGAGTGGGATCAACCAATTGATTTCAAAAAGAGTTCGTCATGGAAATTGAACACGGCGGCAATTTGACGTATCTGGCAAGCGTCTCGGGCCTTCCGGCGGAGAACATCCTTGATTTTTCCGCAAGCATCAATCCTCTTGGTCTGCCGGAGTGGTTCCGTTCCGTGGTGAGCGCTGCGCTCGGCTCTGTGGTTCATTATCCCGACCCTGCATGCACAAAGTTGGTGGCTGCCGTTACAGACCGATACGCGGCTGAACCGGGTGAGGTGATTGTGGGAAACGGTTCCACCGAGATCCTGCACCTTATTCCGAGGGCACTAGGTTTAGGCCGAGCTGTCATTCCGCTTCCGTGCTATTCGGATTACCTTTCAAGCGCGGCCCACGCGGGCATGCAGATTGAAACCATAGTGCTGGAGGAGAAGGAAGGGTTTGCACTGGATTTTGACAAGCTTGAAGCCAAACTGCACGGGAATGAGCTTATTTATCTCTGTAATCCAAACAACCCTACCGGCGTGCTGTATGATGCCAAGGCATTGAGAAAAGTGGCCTCACGTAAGCCTTCCACGCTCTTTCTGGTGGACGAGGCTTTCGGCGATTTTGTGGAGGGGATGGAGAGCCTTACGGTGGGCCGCCCCGAAAACGTTATCGTTCTTCTTTCCTTGACCAAAGTTTATGCAATTCCCGGCTTGCGCCTCGGCTGTGCCGTCGCGGATCCCTCCATCGTCCGAAGGATTCGCCGAGTGCAGCCGCCCTGGTCGGTGAATACGATCGCTCAAGCCGTGGGAGAGGCCGCACTTAGAGATACCGATTACGTGGAGCGCAGCCGGGGACTTGTGCGAGAGCAACGCCTAAGCCTTGAGACCGAGCTGACCTGCATCCTGGGGCTGACCGTTTTCCCGGGTACCGCCAACTTTTTGTTGGCAAGGATTGACCGCAAGGGATTCGATGCCGGGCTGCTGGCTCAACGCCTGCTCGAGGACGGTATAGCCATTCGGGTTTGCGACAATTTCCAGGGTCTTGACAAAAGCTTCTTTCGGGTCGCGGTCCGAACGTCCGAAGACAACCGGCGCTTGTGCGACGCTCTAAAGAGCATTCTCGGATCTTGGCACAAGGTAAGGCAAGTCCATAAGACCCCTGCGCTGATGTTCCAGGGGACCTCTTCCAATGCCGGCAAAAGTGTGTTGACCGCGGCCCTGGGACGTATCCTCCTTCAGGACGGATACAGAGTGGCTCCATTCAAATCCCAGAACATGTCGCTGAACTCTTTTGTGACTCGGACAGGTGGAGAAATGGGGCGCGCTCAGGTCGTGCAGGCTCAGGCTTGCCGTCTGGATCCTGATGTGCGGATGAATCCCGTTCTTCTCAAACCTAACAGTGATACAGGCAGCCAGGTAATCGTAATGGGCACGCCCGTGGGAAATATGGACGTGATGGAATACGTCCGGTTTAAGCCGAGAGCATTCGAGGCCGCTAAAGAGGCTTATGAATCGCTGGCCGCGGAATACGACGTGATGGTCCTTGAAGGTGCAGGAAGTCCTGCAGAGGTAAATCTGAAGCACCATGACATCGTGAATATGGAAATGGCCAGGCATGCGAGTGCTCCAGTCCTGCTTGTCGGGGACATCGACAGGGGAGGTGTCTTTGCATCCTTCATTGGGACCATGGAAGTGCTCGCCGAGTGGGAGAGGGCAATGATTGCCGGTTTTGTGGTGAACCGGTTCCGTGGCAAGGAAGAGCTTCTCCACGATGCTATCGAATATACGAAGCGCCACACAGGTCGGCCTGTATTCGGTGTGGTGCCGTATTTTCACGATCTGGGTTTGCCGGAAGAGGACTCTGTAAGCTTCAAATGCGGCATTTTCGATAACCTCGCCCGAGATGAGGATTGTGTGGAAATAGCAGTAATCGATTTTCCTCACATATCAAATTTCACGGACTTCGACGCCTTTCGGGGCGAGCCTGACGTGCAACTGAAAATAGTAACGACAGCCTCTGACCTGAATCGGCCTGATGCGGTGATTCTGCCGGGAAGCAAGAACGTCATAGGTGATCTGGAGTACCTGAGACACAACGGCCTGGACTGCAAAATAAGGGATTTGACCGCAAATTGCCAGACGGAAGTAGTCGGACTCTGCGGCGGCTTTCAGATGCTAGGCGCGGACATTGCAGATCCTCACGGTCTGGAATCGGATCGTAAGACCGTACCGGGTCTAGGTCTTCTGAATGTGACCACCGTTCTGGCTTTGGAGAAGACCCTCACTCGTGCCACAGCGACGCACCTGGAATCGGGCCTTGCGGTCCAGGGGTATGAAATTCATCATGGTCAGAGCCGATCATCGAACGCCGAACCGCTGTTCGCGCAGGGCGATGGAACAGTGGACGGCGTACGATCTCCGGATGGACGGTTGTGGGGCACTTACCTTCACGGGATCTTTGACTCGGATGACTTTCGCAGATGGTTCATCGATCGGCTGCGCATCCGCCGCGGCCTTTCGGACAAAGGACATGTTTGTGCCCGCTATGACATTGAGCCGGCGCTTGACCGACTTGCCGAGTCGGTACGCCACAGCGTGCAAATAGACCAAATCTATCGACTCATGGGTTTGGCATGAGGCTTGAATACCAGATTCTTCTAGCCGTGGCCTTGGATCTGCTTGTCGGCGATCCCAGATGGATGCCACATCCTGTGAGGCTGATCGGGCGATTTGCCATATCCGCGGAAGAGCCATTCCGGAAAATGATCAAAAGCCCACGCATCGCGGGTGCAGCCACCGCTTTCGCGGTCGTGAGCCTCACTCTTGCTGTCTCGTGGACTCTTGTTTACGGCGCCGGGGCCGTGCACCCGTACGCGGGAGATCTGGTCTCCATTCTGTTGCTTTGGACCGGCATAGCCGCAAAAGACATGGTTACGCACAGCTCGGAAGTTGTTGACGCCCTTAATTCAGGCTCGCTTCCCGAAGCAAGGCAAAGGGTCGGAATGATATGCGGCCGGGACACTGAATCACTGGATGAGTCGGGGATCGCCCGGGCAACAGTGGAGAGCGTGGCGGAAAACATGGTTGACGGAGTTGTTGCTCCCCTTTTTTTCGCCGCGATTGGTGGTGCTGTGGGGATAATGGCTTATAAGGCAGTCAATACTCTCGACTCGACATTTGGTTACAAGAATGACAGATATCTGGAATTTGGGTGGGCCTCAGCGAAACTTGACGACATAGCGAACTTCATTCCCGCCCGGCTCACTGCCCTATTGGTGCCCGCGGCCGCGATGTTTTTGCTGCATAGCCCGGGCCGCTCGCTTAGAATCTTTCTCCGTGACCGGCTGAAGCACCCGAGTCCCAACGCAGGGCAAGCCGAAGCGGCAGTGGCAGGAGCACTGGGAATTCAGCT
>JBKQMK010000354.1:0-13853 GCA_052146735.1 Desulfomonilaceae bacterium
TTCAATCACTGCAATGCCCGCTACTGCATAAAGTAAGGCGATGAGTACGTGCCAGATGATTCCCTTCCAGCCTTTGCACTTGGCTGCGTCAACGAACTGAGCGCCCGCGCCGATCAGCAACAGAACCCCGTACACAAGGACGCTCGCCATTGTGACGGCAAAGGTCATCCCAAGCCCGATGAATCCCAGGATCACAAATACGATCCCAAGTGCCAGTAGCCAGCCCCAGTTCCCCCGCACGTCCCCAAAGACTTCTTGGTGAGGGTTGAACTCGGTTCTTTCCATTCCGGTTGGCATGACTCGCTCCTCCCTTTGATGAATTTCCGCGGTAACTGTCTTTCAAATATTCACACTTTGTCAAGCAATTGTGGTGATTCACGATTCGAACAGAGCCTGTCCAGGGGCACCTGTTACGTACTCAGGATCTCCGCGATTGTGCAACTGGCACGAGTCTCTTACGAGATGTCTGTAGAAAGGTGAATGGTTGGTGCTGGATTTATCTTTTGATGGCTGGGATTGAGGAAGCGGGTTTTACCACCTTAGGGAAATTATCCGATGTTTTTATCGGGCTACTGGATTCAATGGATTCCTGGTATCCTTGGCACTAGCTCTTTGACGGCTATCAAAACCAATGACGACCCGCGAAAAAAACTTTTCTCCTGCCCGGTTCTCATGTAAGATGCTGTAATCCGTAATGTAAGGATTTCATGACAAAAATACAACGTGGCTCTCCAGGCCGTCGTTTGCCGTGACGCACGTTCATATTCTCGCTGTCTCCCACGGTGGGCCGTTGTCTTTTTCCGTCTGGACGTGGCTCTTATCGTTAGTTTGCATTCCAAATGGTTTTGCATTTTGGTTAGGATGGATTCATGAAAAAGATTCTAGTTCTTGGTCTCGTTATATGGGTATTCTTTCCTGCAGCCCTTTTTGCGCAAAATATCTCTCCTAGCCTGATTCCTACGGGCTTACCTCCTCTGCCGTCAATGAGCGAAGACTCCGCGACAGGACGCTCCTTGTCCAATCTCCCGTTTGTGCAGGAATTGAAAGCCGGAAAGATCATTCTCAATCCCTATGTGCAAATCGGCTACCAGCACATAGGGGCCAATATGACCATCCCCATCTCATCTGATACCGGTACCCCTGTCGGACAGCTTCAGGTGGGAACGGTGGATGTGGCCTTGCAAAACTTCAACTTCTGGTCGGGAACCGTGGGTATCAATGTCGTGGCTGCCCCGTTCACTTGGTTCTCATCTTACACGGGTTTTGCACCTCACATTTTCCAACTATCAGGGCAACTCCCCATTTCACTAGGTCCACTCAGTGCAACGCCCGAGTTTGAAATGACCGCGACAAACTTCCAATTCTGGACAGTCCAGAGTGGAGCGGGTTACGAATTCAAAAAAGGCTATTCGATTCTCGGTGGATTCATGTGGTCTCAAATGATATGCGAATTTGATGACCCTCGAACAGCCTCGGGGCCTCTTCAGAATCAAACGATTCGCGGTGATGTGCTGCTGAAAATAGGGGTGCCTTTTATCGGAGTTCAGGCCATGCAACAGGGTTACTATCGAGCTGCGCTAATGTACAGTCCTGTTGCCTGGTCTCAAGGCGCTCTGGACTTCAGGTCTTCGCAGCAGACATTGGCGGACCTGAATTACTCTCTGAGCCAGCCAGGCCAGTTTTGGGCAGTTAGTCTCGAATACTATTTTCCGTTCAAGCCTCCGGTGATGCTAAGTATGTGGTTCAACGGCAGCCTGGTCAACATAAGAGGAACCTCTGACCTGGAGTTTACAACTGCGGGGCCGGCCGTTTTCCGTACGAGGGACGTGCTCATCACTAACACGCAATACTTGCTTGGAGGCGGGGTCACGTTCGGACTCGCATTCTGAGGGACAGAGTAGGTATCCTCTGGATTGTGGACACCTTTGACATGGGGGGGCACCTAACGCTAAGATTCAAGAGCGAATTGAATAGAGATGCTGGTTGTTGGGGCCGGCAGCAGACTGATGTTACTGTGGACGTGGGATAGCGGCCCTGGTAGCTATCTCGGACGCCTGATATTGGACTTTAACGTAGTTTTCTTTTGCTTCAGTCGATGGCGTCTACGGGGGATCATGAAGAAATCTATCAAGATGAATTGTGAACGGGAGATTTTAGTTGGGTCACTCATCCGACCCGACAATTGTGTACCTATGGCACAGCTCATAGATCTTCGATAAAGCTCATAGCAAGTCACGTGGCCGAAATGCCATAGGGCAACGGCTCCAGAGAACTGGAGGGGCATCGTGAGAGGAATAATCCTTGTTTTACTCTTCGTTCTTTTCTTCACTAGTGGAGCGGTATCTCTTGCCGACCCAGAACCACAGCCGACCGACATAGTCTGGTGCTGTGACAGGGGAAGATGCCTGCGCATCGCAAAAGACGGGTGCGACAAGTTCGGCGGCTATGTGGTGAATACGTGCGATGACTGCCAGTGAGGGTTCAGGGAGACAAGGCTTGGGCTTGGCCGCGTCCCTTACTGGACCGAGAAGGAAATGCTGGACAGCACGCGGAACTCGCCGGTGGTCGAGCCAGTGCAGTAACGCAGTCAATTGAATTTAAGGGGGAAAATATGAAGACAAGATCGTTTGTATCAGTAATTTTGGCGTTCGTCCTGGCAGCCATGCCGGCAGCCGCGCCCGCGATCGCCCAGCAGGCCAGCGGCGTGCCGGGTTCGCCCTCCGCAACCACAACGATTGACGGAAGGTATCTCCCCAACCCGCCACCTGAATTCGGCGGTGAGATCAACCTCAATGCGAAGGATTCCAAGCCATACTGGCCGGCTAGAGTGGTGCCGCCCGAGGGCGCGCCAAACGTCTTGCTTATCATGACTGACGACGTGGGCTTCTCCGCACCAAGCACTTTCGGCGGTGTCATCCCCACTCCGGCGTTGGACCGGATAGCCACTGCGGGGCTGCGCTACACGCAGTTCCACTCCTGCGCGCTCTGTTCGCCGACGAGGGCAGCCTTAATCACCGGCCGCAACCACCACTCGGTGGGGTTCGGCGTGGTCGCGGAGCAATCGACGGGCTTCCCGGGCTATAACAGCATCATCGGCAAGGACAGCGCGACGATCGGCAGGATCCTCTTGGACAATGGCTACAGGACGTCGTGGTTCGGCAAGGATCACAACACGCCCGATTTCCAGGTGAGCCAGGCCGGGCCGTTCGATCAATGGCCGACGGGCATGGGCTTCGAGTACTTCTATGGATTCGTCGGCGGGGACACCAGCCAGTGGCAGCCCAACCTGTTTCGCAACACCACGGCGATCTATCCGTACGTCGGCAATCCGGGCTGGAACCTGACCACCGCCATGGCGGATGACGCAATCCACTGGATGAAGCAGTTGAACGACATCGATCCTTCGATGCCGTTCTTCGTCCACTACACTCCCGGTGGGACCCACGCACCGCACCATCCCACGCCGGAATGGATCAAGAAGATCAGCGACATGCACCTGTTCGACAAGGGCTGGAACGCCCTGCGCGAGCAGATCTTCGAGAATCAGAAGAAGCTTGGGGTGATCGCCCAGGATGCCAAGCTCACCCCCTGGCCGGACAAGCTCCTCAAGCAATGGGACTCGCTCACGGCCGAAGAGAAGAAGCTGTTCATCCGGCAGGCGGACGTCTATGCCGCGTACCTGGCGTACACCGATCACGAGATCGGCCGCGTGATCCAGGCGGTCGATGATTTGGGCAAGCTCGACAACACGCTGATCATTTACATCAGCGGTGACAACGGCGCGAGTTCGGAAGGGACGCCGCTCGGCACGCCCAGCGAGGTAATGGCGTTCAACGGCGTCGAGATTCCGGTCGCCCAGCAGATGAAGTGGTACGACGCCTGGGGTACGGACCAGACCTATCCGCACATGGCGGTAGGCTGGGCCTGGGCGTTCAGCACCCCCTACAAGTGGATGAAGCAGATCCCGGACTACTTCGGCGGCACGCGCCAGGGCATGGCGATCTCCTGGCCGAAGGTGATCAAAGACAAGGGCGGAATCCGCAACCAGTTCCACCACGTGATCGACATCTTGCCGACGGTCCTCGAGGTTACGGGCATACCGGCGCCCGTCATGGTAGACGGCGTTGCGCAGAAGACGATCGAAGGGGTGAGCATGGCTTATACATTCGACAAGGCCAATGCCAATGCGCCCTCGACACGCCACACGCAATACTTCGAGATGTTTGGCATGCGAGGCCTCTACCACGACGGCTGGATGTTGAGCACGGTCCCCGTTCGCCCGCCGTGGGAGCTGCTGGGGAAGGCCATCCTCGATCCTGCCAATGCCTATCAGTGGGAGCTCTTTGACCTCAGCAAGGACTGGACACAGAACGACAACGTGGCCGCTTCAAACCCGGCCAAGCTGAAGGAGATGCAAGAACTCCTGTGGGTGGAACTGGCCAAGTACAAGGTCCTACCGCTGGATGCGTCAGTGGCGACTCGACTCGTTTCCTCGCGCCCCAACCTGACGGCCGGCAGGAAGGTATTCACGTACTCCGGCGAGACGGTGACCGGCATCCCCCACGGGGACGCGCCGAGCCTGCTCAACACCTCGTACACTATCACAGCCGAGGTGGAAATTCCGCCGGGCGGCGCCGAGGGCATGATCAATACCAACGGCGGTCGCTTCGGCGGGTATGGCTTCTACCTGTTGAAAAACAAGCCGGTCTTCACATGGAACCTGGTCGATGTCAAGCGGGTTCGGTGGGAGGGCAAGGACGCGCTCTCACCCGGAAAACACACGATCGAGTTCGACTTCAAGTACGATGGCTTGGGCTTCGCCACTCTGGCGTTCAACAATATGAGCGGTATAGGCCGCGGCGGCACCGGAGTGCTGAAAGTTGATGGCAAGGTAGTGGCCACGCAAAAGATGGAGCACACGATCCCGTTGATCCTCCAGTGGGATGAGACCTTCGATATCGGCGCTGACACCGGCACACCGGTGGATGACCGCGATTACCAGGTGCCGTTCAAATTCACGGGAAAGATCGCCAAGCTCACGATCTCGATCGCCCCCCCGAAGGTCACGCCCGAGGACGAAAAGCGGCTCAGAGAAGCAGCGGAGAGCGCGGCCGACAGGCGGTAGCGGTTGGCGGAGGAGTCGGCCAGCCCCTCATGGCTAGAGTCCCGTGCGTTTATGGCGACTGCTCTCTTGGCTCCCTCCCTCCCCGCGCTCGGGGAGGGAGGGGCGGAGGCAGCCATCGGTCAGATCTTCAGAGTGCATTTACCGGGAAACACGCAATTATTGGTAAGCACATCAAGCTTGTGACGACGGTTACCCTCTGTATGGCCGTAGCGGTAGGAGGTGCCGCATGGGCATTGATCAAGAAGGAGGCCATATGAACTTCGCTGGAAAGACAGTCAGTGTTAACGCGGTGTTAAAATTCCTGGCATTGCTATTCGTTGCGGCTTCGGTTCTCGCGGGCTGCTCGAAACAGATTCCGGACGATGGAAAGGCGGCCACCGTCAAGCGGTTCGACAACCTGCGCGACATGCGCTACTGCGAGGTGTTTCTGATCGGCGGCGATCCGTTGACGGACAATCTTCAGGCGGCCTTCTACAACACGACCGACTTGAATAATGAGAATCCCCGCGATACATGCCCCCCGGGCCTTTGGGACAAGGTCAATGCCGAGACACTGAAGAAGCAATACGAGGTATTGGGCGTATTCAAGAACGGTCCCCGGCACTGGGCGATGGACTGGATCGAGCTGCCCGTCGGATCGCTTAGGACGTTCGATGGCTTGCAAGCACGGTGGATGGGCCAAGTGCAACTACCGAAAGGTGTCGAGTTGCACAAAAAGGGGTCGAGCGCCTACAAACCGACCACAGTCGCGCGCAAATCCCAAATGGGCTTCGAGAAAGGCAAACCCGTATTCATTCTGGAAGACCCCGACGGGATGCCATGGGTCATGCAGGCTTACTCGAATATCGTGGACCCCAAGCTGACGTACGAAGATCTCCAAACGCTCGACAAGAGGCTGAAGCTGCCCCCTGGATGGAAGTATCGGGTCAAGGTCCTGGACCAGGATCTTACGATTCGAGCTGTGAACGGCCATGCGCGAATCGTTCAGGACGACCTGGAAAACACTTATGACGCATGCTTTGAAACAGCATGCAGCTACAAGCCATAGCCGAGATTTCGCTTAGCCTGCCAACGAGGCGATTGACTGCGTGATGGCCGCGCGCTTGCGAGGCCAAGGCGGCAATCGTACCGAGGATTGCCGCCGGCCACAGGAGCACAGACGCCGGCGATGAGGAGTGAATTAATTGTCGCGAATTCCTGAGCGTCATGTTGAATATCGCAATGGGATTAAATTGTCGCCTCGTCACAATCGATGTGGCGGGTGCAGGAACACGGCTTTAATCCTTAACTCGGAAAGACGGCCCGCACCAGGAAATTCTGCGTTGCCGGTCGCTGTGCCCGCAGGTTACTCCATGGCGATGTTGTTTGTTCTGTTGTTGTGTGTCTTCGCGAACATTGCCGGAGCAGCCCAAGCCGCTCATCCCCTGGCTCCGCCGGACAGGTCCAGTCCAAGAGCCACACTGAAAACGTTTCTAGATAGCATGAATAAGGCTGTGGAAGCAGTCAAACGCGGCCATCGGGACGAGGTAAGGTCTCTCATTGAGCCTGCAATAGGATGTTTGAATCTTGAGAAGGAGGCGCCATACCTTAGTCATGTTGTCGGATTCTCTTCGGCCCTCTGTCTGAAAGAAGTAATTGATCGCGTTGAAATTCCGCCAGATGAGGATATCCCCGATGAGAAAACGATTCAGACCCAAAAGATTTCCAGTTGGACGATCCCTTATACGGAGATCACGATTGCGGCAGTAAAGGGAGGATCGTCAACAGAACGATTCCTATTCACTAGCGATACAGTCAGAAACGCAGAAGCATTCTATTACAAAGTCGAAAAGCTTCCCTACAGACCCGGAACCGGAGGTGGAGCGCTTTACAAACAGCTTGTTTCCACGGCCGGTGTAATTATTCCCAAGGGTATTATTGATAGGCTGCCACATTGGGCCAGGACAGAGATGTACGGGCAAGGCGTGTGGCAATGGATTGGGATGGCACTCTATCTGCTCATAGGAGTGGGGATAGTTTTGCTCATCTATCACTATAGCCGCAAGACATTCGCCCTCCTGGACAGAAAGTTTAATTCCCATCTGGAACGCCATACGTTCGGCCTGATCTTGCCTGTCACTCTCATCCTTTTTGCCAAAGCGGGACTCTGGTTTATGGTTTTCGGCCTGCATATCATGACCCCGGATGTATATTTCGCCGTAGCTTATGTGCTCGCATTGGTGATTTATCTGGGCGCCGTATGGTTTATAGGCGCGCTCCTCAACCGAGTTGCGGACCTGATTATCACGATGGGTGGATTTGCTAGTGGAAACATGGATATTCAGCTCATACGGCTCGGTTTTCAGATCCTAACAGTTATCGTCGTAGTTATTGCAATAATACAGCTTGGCTCTCGTTTGGGCCTTCCAACTTACTCGCTCGTTACGGGACTTGGCATTGGAGGCATTGCCGTCGCGCTGGCAGGTCGGGAAGCCCTCTCTAATCTCATTGGCACTCTCATGATTATCCTTGATCGTCCGTTTAAGATTGGGGACTACATCGATCTCAGTGAAGGTGAACGTGGCGCAGTTGCCGAAGTAGGTTTTCGCAGCACGCGCATTCGAACGAGGGATGACATTCTCATATCGATTCCCAACTCCGTCATGGCAAACACGAAGATGATCAACGAGAGCGCCCCTGTTTCATTATCTCGGATTCGCGTTAAACTTGGGGTGGCTTACGGTTCCGACCTGAAAAAGGTCGAGGGAATCCTGCTGACTGTAGCCAATCAGATCGAAACTGTCCTGCCTGAGCCTGCCCCGCGAGTTCGGTTTCGACGATTCGGCGATTCTGCTCTTGAATTTGAGTTGCTGTGCTGGATCGATCTACCAGAGCTAAAGGGGCGCACAATTCATCGACTGAACTGGGCTATCCATGAAGAATTCCAAAAACAGGGAATCGAGATGCCGTTTCCTCAACGAGACCTCCATATTCGGACGAGCAAATAACGCGAGGCCGGATCACAACGGCATCCTCACAGGGGCTGCAGCAAACCGATATAAAACCCACAAAAACGAAAGGCCCGCGTGCATGGCAGGAACTTTCATCATGGTTTTTGGAACCTAGTGTAATAATATTAGAACTGGTGAGGACAAAGTGCCTCCAAACTGCCTGATCGCGTGGCGGGAGCCACGAGACTCGAACTCGCGACGCTGGCTTGCCCCCAAATTATGTTCCACCTGTTAAGTCAGAAATATGTTACCTTGACCTGCTGGCCTAGAGAAAGGATCTCCTGTCGTAATGTGAAAGATTCACGTTATGAGCATGGCCTGAGGAGCGGCTGGGCGATAGTTCAATGAGCGGAGCGGGCTGCCCCGTATTCTCCGGCGAAGCGCCGTATTGATCTCGGACGGACTGACTCATGAATGTAATGCTCCGCCAGCAAGCCAACGCTTTCCCCTGGCATAGAGTGACTCAACTTCCGGGCCTTTCAGCCCAGGCATGTCCGTCTTGACTTCATAGCCAATACCTGTCTGCAAATAGGCCAAGTGGCGATAACCTTCTGGATAGCGCTCCAACAACTTGCGATCCAGTACGAGCGTCTTTGATCTATCTACGGGATCCAGGCGGTCCTTTTCATAGATGGGCTGTCGCAATACAAGACCCCATTTTGTATTTCGTCTCTCGAAAAAATCGTAGAAGCGGCCCGTGCAGACGACGTCGCACACTATGTCGTGAACTGGTGCCCGCTGCGAGATCGTCATCTTAGTTTGAGTGACTGCCCGTGTCCCTTTGACGTCAATCGATGTACCCCCGAGAAAGTGCAAGATGCTCACGTTGCGATCCCACCCCTCGCGATTGGCTTGGATGAACTCGTTAGCAGAGCCCTGAAACCAGGTGGCCATCATGTATCCATCCTCGTGCCAGACAGTGCGGAATCGTTCCCAGTCGCCTGAGTCGCGCCAGAGAACCCAGTTCTCGATTAATTCACGGATTGACAGTCGGTCCAGCGTGTCTTCGTTGCCCATAGTTGCACTCCACCTGAATCATGCGGCGAACTTGCCATTTTTGTTGTCTTCGGGACGCTGCCAGGTGAATGGATGGCTCCTGTGATTCGGCAAGGTGCCAAGAGCAGGCCCCAAAAGACCCGATAGAGGCAAAGCGGTCGCCATCTTGACGCAAATGCCCATTGTGTCCTCCTTTTGAGCATACGTCTCCATCCGCCACATAGTCAATCACAATATTTGTTACTTCGGGGCAGAAAAGCTGTCTTGTTCTCGCTCAATCTCCAGCGCCCACATCTCGGTTGCTCTACCGCGCACTTTTACTCTCCTCCCTCTAGTCTTTCTCGGAAATTCGCGCAGAATCGATGCTGCTAAGCCTCAGTTTCGATTTGACCGCCTGCTCGATTCTCGGTATCATCTGTCCTTCATTGCAATGCATCCAGGCAATCCAGTTCATCGTCGCCCTGGTGGTGGACTGGACATTTGTCTCTTGCAGGGCCTCTTGGGGACAACGGAACCATCCCGCCACCGGTCACTGGCCTAAAGGCTCACGAAACGGCTAGGCCGCAGCATGATTCCGGCTCATCTCATCACGAAATTCAGTGTCGTCGCGTTTGTTTCAGCAATCGTGATTTTCAGACGGGCTGACGGCTCAGCAAGGCAAAAGAAAGAGAAAAAAGTCATGAAAGGAGATATGGCATGTCGGATTTCTTGAAGCCTTTGGCCAAAGAAGAAGAAGCACATTACAACGTGCTTAACAAGGAAAATATCGAATTCTTGATGAATCGGTACAACAAGACCAACCGGTGGGTTATTGCTGACATGGTTCGACGCGCCCGGTACCACTTCCCGGAGAGAAAGGCCATGATTTTCGGAGACAAAAGCCTCACGTACTGGGAAATGGAAGACCAGTGTAACCGAGTTGCCAATGCGCTCGCCGATCTGGGCGTGAAAAAATACGATAGGGTGGCTATACTTGCCCATAACACCATCCACCACGTGCTCACGTGGATCGGCTGCTGCAAAATCGGCGCGGTATACCTGGCAATCAACTATCTCCTCCGCGGAAAAGACATCTCCTATTGCATTAACCATTCCGAAAGCACCGTGTTCATCGTCGAAGACGCTCTCTACGCCCTGGTGAAAGACGTCCTTGACGACATGCCCACCGTGAAAACCTTGATCTGGTCCAATCAAGGCCGAGGCCAGCCACCTGTGAGCAATCGGTTCAAAGACTTCGACGAGTGGGTGAATTCGTATCCAACAACCGAGCCGGATACTATCCTTCACATTGAAGACCCGTGCCAAATGACCTATACCAGTGGAACCGAATCCAAGCCCAAAGGGGTTATCATCAGCAATCAGGCGCTGATGGCTCATTACATGGGGTGCATCATTGACGGTCAATATGACAGCAACGATGTCAATATCAACGCTCTGCCCATATATCACTGCGCACAGCGAGACGTGTTTATGAATCCCATATTCTGGCTGGGGGGCACCAACATTCTCATGGGGCCGGACATCGGGCAGATTCTAAAGAATATCGCGGACTACAAGGCGACCATGTTTTTTGCTCCACCCACAGTCTGGATTGGAATCTTGAGGCACCCGGAGTTCACCAAGTACGATCTTTCAAGCCTTAAGAAGTGCTACTACGGTGCGTCCATCATGCCTGTGGAAATCCTCAAGGAAATCATGGACCGGCTCCCCGGGACGAAAATATACAACTACTACGGCCAAACCGAACTCGCTCCTTATCACACCATCCTAAAAGCCGAGGACGCGACTTCAAAGTTGGGCTCCGCGGGAATGGGCGGCTTGAACATGGAAACGAGATTGGAAGATGAGCGGTACAAGCCCATAAATAAGGCGGGGGTTTCCGGCGAGATCTGCGGCAAAGGCCCTCACGTGATGATCATGTATTTCAAAGATCCGGAAAAGACCGAAGAAGCTGTTAAAGGGGGCTGGTTCCATTCGGGTGACATCGGGGTTATGGACGAAGATCGATACATTGCCGTCGTGGACCGTAAAAAGGACATGATCAAAACAGGTGGCGAAAACGTTCCCACGAGAGAAGTGGAAGAAGCCATCTATCTGGACAAACGGGTCCAAGAGGTGGCTGTCATCGGGCTACCCCACGATAAATGGGTGGAGGCGGTCACTGCGGTGGTGGTTCCCAAAGCAGGCGAGACGATTTTGGAACAAGAGATCGTGGATCTGTGCCGACGGGAACTTGCGGCGTTCAAGTGCCCCAAAAAGATCATCATAGTGGATGCGCTTCCCAAGACGCCCACCGGCAAGATATTGAAACGTGAAATGCGTGTCGCATACAAGGACGTATTCTCAGGAAGGTGATCGGGGCGAACTTTTTTCAATTAAGTACTTCTAATTTCGCGTCCTGGTTTTCTGCTAGAATTTCTGGGAGTACGGCTCCCAGACGTTGCGGCCCCCGGTCCACAATTCAAAGGATGCAAACCCTCGTCCTATGGCACACGAATTGAATTGAGATGGTCTGTTACATGGCGTATCACCAATTAAGGGCAGAAATCATGTCCTTTTCACTATTCGATCAAGATACGCATTTACGCGAAGAGCCTGATTGTTCTTGATTCCGGCTATGGGCCGCCACGTATTGGTTGTTACACCATTGTCGGAGGTGGCATGTTCAGGTGGCGTCAGCCTTTCCATTATCTTGACACAACCTAGGCGTCTTCCGATGAGCAGCAAAGCTGAAGATTATGGTTGACGGGCGGCCAGGTGCTTAGGCTTGCTCAGAAACGGTAGAACACCCCCACCTCTAGCGATACAGTGGCAGTTAAGAGACTCGGAGACTCTGGGGAGACAACGAGGCCTATTTTGAGGCCAGAGAAGCCACCGAATGGCCGGACGTCGGCCCGAAGGCCCGCGAAATGGCAAGAGCGCTGCATAATTTCGGTTAATAGCCCCTGTCCGCGGTCAGAGGCATGAGGCCACATGGTTAGGCGGCCTAATTCTGGACGGATTAAAACTGCGTATGATGACGCTGCGCTTTCTGGGTTACAAAGGCCCAAAATCATGCCTTGAAGGGTCACTTCGCCCCGCCACAACTGGATGCTATCATTGGTTTTTAGTTACATTGAAAATTAACAAGCCAAACTGACCCGATTCCTCCAGCAATACCTATAAGATCCACAAGGCAAGTGTATTCTCATAAACAGCCGCTAACCTACCATTTCCCTTGTTTTGTAGTGCAATCTCCAGATCGGGGCAATTATGTGGCACGGCACTTGCTAAGATGTTGAAATAGTCGCTCAATCTGCAATTTGGACCGTATGAGCACAGCGTGGCTTAAGTATAAAGCTTCATGAGGACATTATGGCCCGACCGAGCTAAGGTTTCTTAGGAGGCTCATTATCAGCGGTAGGAGCTGTTTGCCGAAATTTGCCGTTTCATATTACGTGCTCTTGTTTCTCTTTGGCAATTGGGCCGTAATCGCGGCGGCCGTTCCTGGGAGTGCTACCATAGCTTCCAGAGCCGTAGAGCAGCGACTGGAGGGATGTGAGCTATTCGCGGATGCAGACTGAAATACATGTAACCGTGCGACAAACACCATCTTGAGGCAGGGGAGGAATCGCCAATGCAGGAACAGGCGCTTAGGGACCTAGTGCAGACTATAGAAGCCATGTCGGAACTAGAACAGACTGTCGGAGAATTCTACGGGGAGTGCTCAGCATTCTTTAAGTTTGATTCGCAGTTTTGGTTTGACCTTTCCCAGGAGGAAGCCCTGCATTCAGAAGTGCTGGCAAAACTATCCCAGATGATAAGGCGCAAGCCATACGAATACGAGCCTGGAAAGGTCTCTTCCGCGTCTGCCTTAAGAACATTTATCTCCCGAATCCATTCAGACCATGACAGACTGAAGAATGGAACCCTGACGATGTCCAATGCCCTGTTGGTCGCCTATCACATGGAGACAACGATGATCGAAGTTGGCTATACTGAGGTAGTCAAAACAACAAATCCCAAGTGCCTAGAGGCTCTGGAAAAGCTATCGACGGCGTCTGTCAAACACAGGGGCAAGATCAAGACGAAAATGGAAACGTACAAGAAAGGTCCAAAGATGTCGGGCACAAGATAAACGGCCTGTAGCTGGCAACGCCAAAGGCATTGTTTGCAATGCCACACAATTCAATGAGCCGGAATTTGAAAAAGCAGAAGAATCTGAAAACATTGGTTATCCTGCTCCAAGATCAGAAGAGAAAGGAATTAGAGCAGTATAACCAGTGGCTTATGGAAAGCCGAAAAGAGAAACTTCAGGAGTTCAAAGACAAGTATAAAGCGGCAAAGCCTGAAGACCGGGAGAATTTGAAAAAAGAGTTTGAGCAAGAGAAAGCTGCCCTGAAAGGGCAAGCAGACAAGGAGCTGGAAGAGAAGAAAAACCGGTTGAAAGCGGATCTGAAACAGCTTTTAGAGCAGAAGAAAAGGGAAAGTCAGGAGAAAATGAAGAAATAGGCTCCAAGGCCAACAAGGGTAATTGCATTTCTGTTTCAAGTTCAAGCAGGACCCTTACTAAGCGCTTTATCCATACCCTTCTGCCGAAGATTATTTATTCATACAGGCTTTTGTCAACACTGAAAGTGGGGTAAGTTGAAAAAGATGGACACCAATGTTTGATTGAAAGATGAGACGGAGGTGTCACGATGGAAAGGGCAAGGATTCCCCACGGACGGTATTCTAAGGAGTTTCGGGAAGAGGCGGTGCGT
>JBKQMK010000355.1:0-3675 GCA_052146735.1 Desulfomonilaceae bacterium
GAGACGGCGCCATCGATACAACAACTGCATCGGGCAGCTTGATTTTCAATGTTTTTGCATCTCTCGCAGAGTTTGAGGCCGAATTGATCCGCGAACGGACCCGAGCGGGCTTGGCAGCCGCCAGAGCTCGAGGAATTAACGGAGGTCGAAAGCCCGTTGCCGGGAGTGATCCCAAAGTGAAGATGGCAAAAAGAATGCACGAGGATAGGAGTTTGAGCCCTAGTGAGATATGTGCAAGTCTCAAGATTTCGAGGGCAACTTATTACAGGTATCTGTCGTTGTAAGCGTACCAGTCGGCAAATTCCTCAGTTTCTGACTTTCACCTCAATAGAATTGGGCGACATCCCTTTAGGCCTGATAGAAAGATCAACCTGTACATGACGTTTTGACAAACGACCCCCGCAAGTATAGGGTCGTGACTTTTCGCATTTTTTGGTTCTTATGGGCGCCTGTAACTGCGCGCAGATATGGTTGTTGTCTCAGCAGCTACGAGCGCAGATAGATGTCTTTTACGGCAGTTAGTTCACTGGTGTTGAACATAATAGGTCCATCTGGGTGGCGATCCTTTTCGATCCAATAGTCCCTTCTGCTCAAGCCTCTTTAGCAGGCGGCCGGATTGATCTCCCGAAATCCCACACAGATCCATAACATCTTTTCGAGCTATCCTGCCGTGGGCCTCCACGAACTCCATGACCATGGCCTCTTGCTTCAATGCGGATATGCCGTGAACTCGCACATAGCCGGATGAATCCCCAAAACGTCGATAGAGTTGAGCACTCAGATGATAAATGCGTCCCTTCTTCTCGCCCTTGGCTTCAACAAAACCCCGTTCAACAAGCCTTTCAAGTACTGCCCTGCCTTCATTTGCCCCTTTTTGGATAATCTTTGCGGCTAAGACCGACTCCATACGTCTTTCAAAAAAGAGAGTATTAAGCACAATCAGTTCATCCAAGGAAAGCGGGCTGCCACTCTCTTCCTGTTCATAAACAAAAGCCGAGAACTCAAGAGAAGGCTTTCCTCCTCTTAATACAACTCGTACGCCGGTGGAATCACTTCTTGTATAATCAGGAAGCGGCCGCCCGTATCGAACTTGTCCCCGGTATATCTTGTCAACTCCTCTGCCTGTTTGCTCAACCAGGCCGATTCTCCTAAAAGCGTCAGCCAACCGAGGGCTCCGAGGTTTTGGTTCATGGACGAGTATGTTTTCTACGGTTATGCCAGGAAGAAAACCTCCGGGGTTTG
This sequence comes from Desulfomonilaceae bacterium, assembly GCA_052146735.1. Lineage (GTDB taxonomy): Bacteria > Desulfobacterota > Desulfomonilia > Desulfomonilales > Desulfomonilaceae > CAWBBA01. The sequence goes on from JBKQMK010000355.1 coordinate 1,243, forward strand.
TTATGAGCAAGTGATCCGGCTGCCATTGAACATAAACTGAGTCCAGCAAAGAGTAATCACGGTGTAGCAGAGCATTGTTCACGGCCTCCCTGTACCCCTCGGGAGAGTAGTCAGGGACAGGCACACGAATGAAGCCTACCAGAAACTCCCGTTCCTCGTTTCTGGCAGAGAAACGTGATTCCAATTCGTTTAGCACTCTAACCACAGGGCCGGAGAAAACGTCGTTCACCTTTACACTGCCTTGTGCATCGAGGACCTGGAAGAATACTTGGTGAGTCGGCACGAGTTCTCGTAGCCTCTCTTGTTTTCCCAGAAGGAGCAGACCAGCGACATTAGGAATCAGTCTTCCTTCCCGACTCTCCACGAGCCTCAGAGCCTTTGCCAGCTCTTCGTGAGAAAGCTCCAATAAGGCGGGCTCTCCTTTGAGCCGAGAAATGGCTTGCCGCACTCGTTCGAACTCAAGCGGATCGAAATCATTAAAAGAACTGGCCGCTATCGGTTGGGCTGAAAAATCCATCAACCCGAGTTCGATTCTTCGGGATCTCTGGTCACGGGGGTAAAATGGAACTGTCTGAGGCTTACCATCAGGCCCTATTGTTCTTCGGAGTGACTTACCACTGGCGGTGGCGCAAGGCTCAGGATAAGGATCAACGGCAATGGTGATCACCGTTCCGTTGGGATGAGGGACAACCGATACTCGGCTGTTTATGTTCGGGACAGTGTTGTTGAAGATTGCCGACTGGAGCTTAAAAGGGTCGGTCGTGTTCCCGTGCCTGGGGGAGGCACCAGTTATTCTACCATCGTCTTCAACTCCGATGAAGAGGATGCCGCCGTCGGTGTTGGCCATGCTCACAACTTCTTCGAAAATGTCTTTGTCGGAGAGTCTTCCACGGTCGGACTTGAATTCTCGTTCCAGAGATTCTCCTGCGCTAACTAACCCCTCAATACGGTCCACGTCCATCATTGAGCAGCCCCGAGTGTTTTGCCGGTTCCGACGCTGTAAAGTCCTGTGTTCACGACCGCTCCCGTCCCAGCCCATGGGATGGGAAGATGCCTGCACCCCTGGGTTCAGAGGCGCTGTTGAAGACGACAAAATGACCAATAGTTTCTTTTGAGCCGTTCCGCAACCATACAACTGTGGTAGTAGACAAAAAGTACTCCTTGGCTTCAAAAGGATAGGCCGGGGCGGCAAAAAATCATAGAGAAAAATTGGTCATGATTGGAGACTCAATTTCAACTTCTAGCGGCAGGAGCATTGAGCCCGTTCCGCTCTTTCTGTCTATCCATGATTATACAGCAGTAAGAAAGGGGGCCTGAGACAGAAGCTCATCCTGGTTAGCTCACCCACGCAGTAGGCCACGTGAAGACCTGTCACCACGCTCCTCGGGGACGAACTCGTTCATTTCAGTTTCAGTTGTTTCCGCTATAGCCTTTCTGATTGCGGTCCCAACGAAATGAAAGGATTACCACGAAGAGCGCATTTGCCAAAGTGTGTCTCTTGCTCTTGACAAACTTTAAATATTATGGCCTACTTAGATCTGCGCCGATTTGAGCACAGATTGCGGGCGCGTTATCAAATGCGGCTAAAGCGTGAGGAGTCCCGTCCAGCGTTGCTGCGACGGTTTTTTCGTTCTAGCACACGAAAGTGCCGACTCCTAAAGATCACTCCACACGTGGAAGGGGCTGATGATGACGCGCACGAGGAGGCAGGTATTCATTCCCAAACCGGAGACCTTAATAAGATCAGGTAGAGGACTCCGTTTCTCTTCGAGCAACGGGAGGGCGTATGCGCGTCAGAAATTGTGCCGACTCTTTATCGACAGAAGACATTTCTCAGTGCTTCCTGCTGAGCCGCGTGGTGCTGTATGTGGATCGCCTTTTGGCACGCTACCCGAAGTTGGACTATGAGATTTTAGAGACCATCTATTGGCTGCTAGGGCCTGAAATAGTAGAAGAAGACCTGGTGGCCCTCGCCCTAATGTTGGATTCCGGAGAGCGAAAACGCCGCTTTGAGCGAGAAATACAGGAAGAAATTCGCCACGCCAGGGATTTCGCTCACCTCGTGGATGCCGCTCTTCGTCGCGTCACCAAGAATGAACAACTGGCAGTGATCGATCTTCTCCGCGGTCTGTTGAAGAAACGACAGGATGAGCTCCGATACACCGGCACTTCCGACATAGAGAAAAACCTGGCCATTTTTCAGCAGATGTTTGATTTGAACGAGCTTGAAAAAGAGCTTTGCCTGTTCCTTTTCGCGTTGTCCACCTACGAAGAGGTCCAGGGCCTCTTTCAATACCATCTGCATTGCGACCATTTTGCAGGCAGGAATTATCTCGCTACCATTCTCGGTTCCAACAGCCCGGCAATAGGAGCGGCCCTGAACGGGAAACTCTCCATGATCGGAATACTGGACTCTGACCGCCATCGCTCTCT
>JBKQMK010000356.1:0-4754 GCA_052146735.1 Desulfomonilaceae bacterium
CCATTGCGAGCGCAGCGAAGCAATCTTCCGTATCGGAAAATGGAGATTGCTTCGTCCCTTCACTCCTCTCAATGACATATTCTTAGAAAAGCCCTGCCCCCACACAGCGACTGGGCAAGCCCTTATCCCTTCCCCAATCCTCGACCATTGGCCGATTGCACCGAAGAACGGGGCCTGGGGGCAGGGGTTTGGACTAGCCTTCAATGGCTTCTTAAGGCAATTATAACGGTATATTGAAGTCACTTAATAATGTCAATTATCTGAGATGGTGCCAAAAATGGCTCTAGTAGACACTTGTAGCCATGAGGTTGTGCGGAAATAATCGTTGCATAAAATAAGACCAAATATCAATATGTTGCATAGCCACCAAAATTAAATTCTAGGAAAAGATGACAATCCTCCGAAAAGTTATCACTTTTTTCTTGACATCTGATTTGTCGTAACTAATAGTCGCCCTGCAAATAGTTGAACCCTGGAGGGAGGGTATGATGAGAAGAATACCTTATACGCTACTGGTCTGTCTTGTTTTCCTAATGTCAACAGCTTTTATGGTGCCCGCCTGGGCGTCGCCGGTTGAGGACTCCGCAGAAAAAATTCTTGCGAAATCTCAGGCCCCATCTCCGGGTGTGGTCGGAGAGCCGAAACCCAAAGCTATAACCAAGGTGAAACGCCCGGCCGCGTCTCCAACCTGCGAGTACTTTTGTCCTCGGCCGGAGATAACCAAAGTCAAGCCCGGTTACATGCGTTCCTACGCAACTGAGGCCCAGTTTCCGGAAGGCATTGTGGCTCCGCGCGTCGGCCGTTGGGACGTGAGCGGAGGAGTTCTCTTTGCAAAGCTCCGAGGCAAGGTTGCGTGGCCGCGATACGCATGGGCTGGTGCTTATGTTGCGGGCGGGACCAATGAAACCGATTTCACAGATGGCCTGGCGCTTCCGGGGCACCTGGCCGTACCTACATGGAGCATCAAGTACGCATTCCGTCCCAATTGGGCGGTGCGATACTCCGGTCTGGGGTACGAGGCCAATGGTGGCGGCCAGTCATCGGCTACCATCACGTTCGGACCCTGGCAGCAATTCTTTGGCGCAGGCCAGAGCGTCCAGAGCAAGTATCAGCATCTCTATCAGCGGGTGGGCCTCCTCTATGATGCTATGAAGAACTACAGATCATCAATAGGAGTATTTGCCGATTGGGTCCATGCAGAGGACAAGATCCAGGTAATTTCCTCTCTATCTGTAGGGCAAAGTGCTGTGTTCAGCAAGGGCACCGACGCTGCCATTGCAGGAATCGAATATCAGAGATTTGTTAAAGCTACTGCCAATGGGGCCACCTTCTCTTGCGATTGCAAAGCCGGGGCTATTTTCCTGGACGATGTGGTCGGAGTGGATGCCCAGGCGGGAGCGCAATATGCAATCCCTCTGAATTCCGGTCGATCAGGATACGTGAAAGCCGGATACAGGCTGGTCGAGCTGAAGAAGGCTCAGAACGACTTTCTTCTCAACAACGCTCTTGAGGGCGGTTACATGGAATTTGGCTTCATCTTCTGATCGATGTCGATGTGACCAAGCCGGGGAGCGTAAGAAGTTCGCAATATCAGGCGACCCGACGTTCCCCAAAGGGAAGATCCGACAATAACACAAGGCGTTAACAGACAACTGCCACTTCGAGATTGATTCACAAGTTTCTTACGCCCGGCCTTTAACTGCTCCCTCCCAGCTCGAGAGTTAAGGCCGGGTACTTTTTTTCTAAAGGGTTATTTCTTTTGCTCCGCTGAAGCAAGATTCGCGTGTGGCCTGTTTGGGTCACGTTGGTCTCGTAGAGACCGCCGAAAGTAGCCTGGCGATTCAGAAACTGTCGCAAAACTCGGGATGAGAGCCAAGTCGTGCCACGATGCCGATGTGGGCCCGCCTTCTTCGGGATAATGGCCGAGAGCGTTGGTAAGGGCAGGCTTCATGCCTGCCCATCTTCATATGATCCAGCCAAGGGCGGGTATGAAACCCGCCCCTACAAGGCATCGCACTACGATTCTGGTAGGTCTGTAAATTTTGAGACAGTTTCTGAACCGCCAGGCTATTTGGTCATCACATCCGGTAGAGTCAGCCCGGGACACATGAGTTTCATCATTTGCACGTAGTCCTTCGTCATAATTTTGAGTTTTTGCAGATCATCCTTGACCGCGTCTGAGACTTTTTTGTCATCTCCCGAGGCAGATGTCCGTGCCGCCGACAATAATTCTTGTATGAGACCGATATACTGGTTGCCGGCCGTTGCGACCTCAGGGTCCTTCGAGGCCGCTTGCTCCATTTCCGCCACAGATTGAGCCACGGCCTCCGAGAGGCTTGCCATCTTCTCATTGTCACTTTGCGACGACTCATAGATGGCAACTATTCGATTGATTCGGTTCTGAAGATCATCGCACTGCCGGGGATCCATCCCCATGCCGCGCGCCATGTCCTGCATTTCTTGATCAGACGGCCCGGCAGCCTGAGCTTGCACTATAAAAGCCAGCGAACTCACGATCGCCAGTGCTGACAAGAAGGTCATCCAAGTAAAAGATGTCCTTTTCATGATTCCTCTCCTCGGTTCCACTGTTCACTTGATGGCCCGCCTGATTTCTGCCGCCACCTCAGTTGCAACACCGTCGAAGGGCGTGCGCCTCACTCGATGAGGCAATGCCAACTCTGCCGCCGCGGTGACATCATCAGAAGTCACTTTGGTTCGGCCTTCGTAAGCAGCCAACGCCCTTGACGTCTTAAGGGTCACGATATCTGCTCGGTGCCCGTCTACGCCGAGTTTCAAGCACGCCCACGCAATCTGTTCGAGAATTGGCTTCTCCGTCATGACTTCCGCACATTGTATCTGCGCAACTCGTATGCGCTCCGACAGCTTTGCGGATTCCGGCAACCAATCGTTGGAGAACCGCGCCGAATCATTGTCAAACTGAAGCCTCCGCTCCATGATCTGCACTCGGGCCGCCGCGTCACGAATCCCCTCGATGTTCACGCAAAGCCCGAACCGGTCGAGCAACTGCGGTCGCAGTTCACCCTCTTCGGGGTTCATAGTGCCAACCAGAGTGAAGCGAGCCGGATGCGCGAATGAGACACCCTCTCGTTCCACCGTGTTCATGCCCATTGCTGCCGAATCCAACAGCACATCCACCAGATGATCGTCGAGAAGGTTCACTTCGTCCACGTACAGAATGCCCCTGTGGGCTTCAGCCAGGATTCCGGGTTCGAACTTCTTTTCGCCGGTCTTCAAGGCATGTTCGAGATTGAGGGTCCCAACCAGCCTGTCTTCGGTAGCGCCCAACGGCAACTCGACCACCCTGATTTTTCTCCGTTTCCGGGCTGGAAGACCCACGGCGCCGTTGCCGTCACGGCACGGGTGGTCTATGCAGTGCCCGCAAACCCAGCGGGTGTCACTAGCCTGTAACTGAAAGGGACAGTCCTCGACGACTTCGATCACCGGAAGGATGTCTGCAAGACCGCGTACGGCAGTGGATTTTGCTGTGCCCTTTTCCCCCCTAATGAGCACTCCCCCTATTGTGGGGTCGATGATATTCAGTATAAGAGCCAGTTTCAATTGCTCCTGGCCCACGATGGCTGCGAAAGGGTACAAAGGCAGGGTCGGCATCAGACACCACTCCTCACGATCTCCAGCAAAATATCAGCTCTCAGGCCCTTGATTCTGAAGTAATCCGCGTGCAAGACTTCAGCGAGCCTTGCTGAAAAGCCGTATCGAAAACCACCATCCTCTTCGGCATCAACCACGATGGATTTAATCCGTGTATCTGAAGTGAACCCTTTTGCTGCGTAGAGAGCTTCCCAGAACGGGTCGCCGTTTCCGATACTCTCGTTGGCCTTTCCGTCGGTGATGACTATCAAGATCGGCCGACACGCGGGATCTTTCAGCAGGACATTCCGCAGCACGCGTTGCCCCTTGCGAAGGCCCGCGGCCAGCGGGGTCTTCCCACCCACAGGTAGCTCCTTCAAGAGCTGACCGGCTCGATAGATCGAGGAGGTGGGGGGCAGGTTCACAACCGCCTCTTGCTTCCGAAAAGATACCATAGCTACGCGATCCCGCTTCTGGTAGGCATCCTTCAGCAGTGACATAATCGCACCCTTGGATGCGATCATGCGTCCCCTCGCACCCATAGAACCGCTGGCATCCACGATGAAAAGGAGGAAATTCCCGGTTCGAGTCTCTCGAACCTTCTCCCGGATGTCAGAATCACGAATCGTCACGAAAAGGCCGCTTTCACTCTTTCTTCTCAATTGATGGGGGGCAGCAGCGCGAATTGTCGCATCCAAAGCGACATCATCACTCAACCGATGTGACGTGCTTCTGACATATTTCCCTCGCTTATGTCTTGTTCGTGTCCGAGATCGTTTGCCTGATCCTTGCCGGAACAGCTTGTCACGACGGTGGCCAATCTCCTTGACTTTGAACGTCGGTCCGACGTCAAAAATCGCTTCAGGATTGTCAGAGCGCTGAATTGGCCGTTGAGCGCGCCTCACATCAATCTTTTCCAAGCCTACGTTACGCATTGGAGCACGGACAGGCTCTCCCTCGGGATAGTCCTCAGGATAACCATGACGCCGCGTAGTTTTGCGAACGTCTTTGTACACACGAGCGGTCGGCGTGAGATCCTCAGGAGGAGCGAGCTTACGAGATCGGTGGGGAACGGCTAAGAGAGCGGCGCGGCGAACGTCTTCCGAGGTTGCCTCATGACGGCCTTCAAACGCGGCCAAAGCTCT
>JBKQMK010000357.1:0-12584 GCA_052146735.1 Desulfomonilaceae bacterium
TATACAATGGAACGGCTGTTCAATGCAAGCGCAAAATGCTACTAACTCCCATAATATCAGTATCTTGAACAAATATGTGTCGCTAAAATGGGGGCCGGTCAGGTTAAGTCCGACAGCCTCCTAGGGAACTCTTAATTCCGAGCGGTTGGCAATTGATCTGAAAAAGCCTACGGAGTCGGCGCTGCCATTAGTTTTTCCACCCGCAAGAAGTCGAGGAGGTTTCTCAAAATTGATTGACAAATCAATCAATAGCTGATATTTCCCGCGCATGCAGCCAAATCCGCGCACCGAGAACGCCAAGAAAGACAAGGTGGCCGTCATCTTTGACGCCGCATGTGCAGTGATCCGCGAAAAGGGCTTCCACCAGGCACGCATCATAGACATAGCAAGGGCCGCGAACATCTCGTACGGGCTTGTCTATCATTACTTCAAGAGCAAATCGGATTTGTTCGATGCCATCATTACGGAATGGTGGGAGGGTCTCTTTGCCATGATGGACCAGTGCCGCAATCCGCTGCAGCCGGTGGAACAAAAACTCGGGTCCATTGTGAGGTATTTTCTCGATCAATACGAAAAACGCCCTGACCTGGTCCACATCTTCATTACCGAAATCTCCCGATCGTCTGCCAATCTGACGCGGGAGCGGCTGATATGGTTCAAGGTGTTTATGGACCGAACGGAAAAAATCATTGCCCAGGCACAGGAAGAGAAAGCCCTACGGGCCGACGTAAAGGCTCGGTACCTGACTTACTTCTTTTTGGGAGCATTAGAGAGTTTCGTGTCCGCCATGGTCCTTGAAAACCAGCCCCTGAAGGGTACCAGTCAGAAGGAACGAATCGAAACAGGACTTATGGAAGTTTTCATGAACGGCGCGCGTCCGCATTCAAAGCAGTGAGAATCGGGGAGGCCTTTCTTGTAAGAAGTTCCTCCCCGAACCCCTCGCCAAGAACTTCTAGTCTTTGCCGGAATCCTCATTTCTCCTGCGGGGAAATGCGGCTTCCGGCAAGTGTTAGAGTTTCTTGAAGGGGGTCTGGGGGAACCTTCTTTACAAAGAAGTTGCCCCCGGTCTTACCGCTGAAGGAGATTTGATGGATTTCGCGTTCACAGACGAACAGATCATGTTCAGGGACCAGGTCCTCAAGTTCGCACGACGGGAAATCGTCCCTCGCGTCCAGGAGCATGATCTCAGGTCTGAGTTTGACAGGCAGTCGTGGAAGAAAATGGGCGAATTCGGAATCCTGGGTCTGCACTTCCCTGAGGAACTGGGAGGTGGGGGAGCGGATGTCATCACGTCGGTCCTGGCCGCGGAGGCCCTTGGCGAGGCTGGAGTCGATGGTGGGCTTACGTTGAGCTACGGTGCCCACACGTACCTGTGTGCGGACACGATTTTCACCCACGGGACCGATGCCCAGCGCGGAAAATATATACCAAAGCTGGCAAGCGGGGAATGGATCGGCTGCATGGGGTTGACTGAGCCGAATGCCGGCTCGGACGTGGCTTCTCTCAGGACTCGGGCTGAACGGAAGGGCGACTCCTGGGTGCTTAACGGCACGAAGATGTTCATCACCAATGGGGCCATTGCCGACGTGGCAGTGGTTTATGCCAAGACCGATATTTCCGCGGGTCATGCGGGCATATCGGCCTTCATCGTGGAAAAGGGCACGCCCGGCTTCTCAGTGGGTCGCCAACTGATCAAGATGGGCGTTCGGACCTCACCGACCTCAGAACTGATATTCGAGGATTGCGTCATTCCCGCGGAAAATCTGTTGGGCTCCGAAGGCAACGGATTCATTATGGCCATGCAAACCGTGGAGTGGGACCGGAGCGCCCTGCTCGCACCGTTTGTAGGCGCGATTTCCTTCCTCATACAGCGCTGCACGCGATATGCCCAGGAAAGAGAGCAATTCGGCCGGCCCATTGCCTCTTTTCAGGGTATCAAACACAAGCTGGCTGACATGAAGATTTTCCTGGAGGCTGCCCGGTCGCTGGTTTATCGGATTGCCTGGTGCAAGGACCAGGGTCGGCCGCTGAATCATCTCGAAGCCGCGGTTGCCAAGCTCTTTGTGGCCGATTGGTCGCTCGGTCCCACAAACGACGCTATGTTGATATTTGGAGGCTATGGTTACTGCCACGAATACGATGTCGAGCGGGTTTTCCGCGACGGCCGCCTTGCGCCCATCGGCGGCGGCACATCTGACGTCCAAAAGGTGATCATCTCCCGTCTCATGTGAGGATTCACTTAATGATCCGTTTCATAGGGTGTCGGAACCGGGCTCGTGGACGCGCCGCTAGAAGGTGCCGTACCGGACGTAGGAGCGCCGCTCGCTGCGTCCTCTGCGGGCAGGGCAAGCCCTGCCCCTACAAAGCCGTGTCATCATTCCGGTCCGCTGTGTACACGTGACCGAATTTATGAAATGGATCACTTAGCATCGGGCACGGCCCGACCTACTCCACTGCCCGAAGCACGTTACCGAATTTACGAAATGGAATAATCAGTGAACTTCGATTGGACCGAGAAAGATAAAGACTTTAAGAACCGCGTGGCAGGTCTCTTTGCACAGGGGAATCTACCGGAGCCAGAAAGTCTTGAGCACGCGGAGTTGCCCGAACTGGAACGCCTGACAAGGGAGTATCTTGGCAAGCTGGCGGAGATCGGATATCTCAGCGTCGGCATAGGGCCTTCAGCCGCCACGCAGACTATGGAACTCATTGCCGGCCAGGAGGAGTTGGCTCGCGTATCGAGTTCGCTCTTCCTCGCGGCGGAGACATCTGCTCGGCTTTTCGGGGGATTGGTTGCGGGCTTTGGTGAAGCGGCCCACGTCCAAGAGTTCCTCGATCCTCTTTGTCGTGGCGAACTGATTGGTGCCGTAGCGGTAAGCGAAGCTGAAGACGCCCAGGGTCCCTCGGGTTTCCGAACGACCGCATACCAAGACGGCCAAGAATTTGTGCTGAGCGGCAAGAAGAGCTTTGTCACGAACGGCCCCGTAGCCGACTATCTGGCCATTGTCGGATATATCAGCGAACAGCCCGCGGTTTTTCTAGTCGAGCGAGGGCTTCCTGGTCTGATCGTGGGTCCAAGGCTTCAGACCCTCGGGTACAACGGACTGGCCGTGGCATCCATTGAGCTGGACAATGTGCGGATACCTCGATCACGAATCCTTGGACCATTTGACGATAAGACCCCTCTTGATTTTCTGCGAAGCGTTGAAGACATGGTGTTGGCTGTGGGATCGGTAGGGCTTATGCAGCGCATTGTAGCGGAAGCTCGACAATATGCCGGTTCCTATAACCGCGGAGGGAAGGCGATCTTCAGCTACCAGGAAACAAGATTCAAGCTCGCAGAAATGCTGACTCTCACTCAGACGGCCCAACTTCTTACCTACCGGGCAGGGTGGATGGCAGCAGTAGCAGATCCCGAGGCCCGGACGACTCTACATTGCGCCAAGGTTTTTGCAGCGGAAGCGTCTGAAAAAGTGGCATCCCTGGCCATGCAGATCATGGCCGGTAAAGGGTACGTAAGTGGAAACGTGGTCGAGCGATGCTATCGAGAAGCGAAGTTCGCCGGGATTGCCGGCACTACATGTGAGATCGCTCGAATGTCCATAGCTGACGATCTTTTGAGGCAGTACCGGGTATAACCTTATGGAAGTTATTGAAACTCGCATATCCACGGGAAGCGATGAGTACAAGGCCAATTATGCTCACATGGAACGACTCGTGGCCGAACTCAAAGCTGAGATGAAAAAAGCCAGGGAAGATCGTTCGGAGAAAGCGCTCCACAGAAATGCCGAGCTGGGCAAGCTCCCGGTCCAAAAAAGGCTCGACCTGCTCCTGGACCGGAACACGCCTTGGCTGGAGCTCGCTCCACTTGCCGCCAAAGGGCTTTACGACGGAAAGGTGCATGGCGCGGGCAGCCGTGCAGGAATCGGGCTCGTCCAAGGCCGCGAGGTCTTAGTCCATGCCAACGATCCCATGATCAAGGGCGGGACGGTCTATCCGCTGGGGGTCAAGAAGACCTTGCGTTGCCAAACCATTGCCATGGAGAACCGGCTGCCGATGGTAGTGCTGGTGGATTCCGGCGGGGCCTATTTGCCGCTCCAATCGGAGATTTTTCCCGACGCGGATGATGGCGGGCGAATCTTTTACAACCAGGCTTTGATGTCCAAGATGAATATTCCGCAGATAACCGCGGTCATGGGACTATGTACAGCGGGCGGAGCCTACATCCCGGCCATGTCGGACCATGTGGTTCACGTCACCGGGACGGGCGCGATCTTCCTCGGCGGGCCGCCGCTCGTCAAAGCAGCCACCGGTGAAGAGGTGACTGCCGAAGATCTGGGCGGCGCAAGAGTGCACTGTCAGGAATCGGGCGTTTCGGATTACTTCGCTGAAGACGACGAGCATGCCCTGCAAATCGTCCGTGACATAACCGCGATTCTGCCTCAGCAGGAAAAGGCCCGAGTGCCTATGCGGCCTCCTAAAAATCCCCTCTATGACCCTCGGGAAATCTGGGGGATAGTTCCACAGAGCATCTCTACGCCGTACGACGTTAGAGAGATTATCGCTCGGATGGTTGACGGCTCCGAATTTCTGGAATTCAAAGCGCTTTATGGTCCAACTCTCGTTTGCGGCTGGGCTTACATTCACGGATATCAGGTGGGGATACTTGGAAACAACGGCGTCCTCTTCTCGAATAGCTCGCTCAAGGCTACGCAATTCATCCAACTCTGCGATCGCCAGGGTATCCCGCTCTTGTTCCTCCAGAACATCAACGGTTACATAATCGGCCGGGAATACGAGCGTGGCGGCATTACGAAGGATGGCCACAAGATGGTTCATGCCGTTTCTACCGCCACGGTGCCGAAATTCACCGTTATTGTAGGGGCCTCTTTCGGCGCAGGTAATTATGGCATGTGCGGGCGAGCTTATTCGCCTCGTTTCCTTTGGATGTGGCCCAATGCACAGATAGGGGTAATGGGCGGAGAGCAGGCTGCGGGCGTCCTGGTTTCAGTGAAAAACGACCAATTAGCTCGGGAAGGTCAGCCGCCCCTGCCTCCTGAGATAGTCGAGGGGATACGCGGACCCATCATTCAGTCGGCCTTGAATGAAGGTAACGCATACTACAGCACCGCTAATCTGTGGGACGACGGCATCCTGGACCCGGCCATGACCCGCGATGTGCTGGGCCTTGCGATTTCCGCTTCTCTCAATGCCTCGCTGGAGGACCGCGACCAGGGCCACGGCACGTTCCGGATGTGAGGGACTGTAAGATGTTTTCGAAAATACTGATCGCCAACCGGGGCGAAATTGCAGTCCGCATCATGCGCACAGCTCAGGAAATGGGAATTCGTACGGTGGCTGTATACTCGGAGGCTGATCGTCAGGCGCTGCACGTTCTGACTGCCGACGAAGCGGTTTTCCTGGGCGAATCCGATCCGGCCTCCAGCTATCTCAACTTTGACAAAATTATCGCTACGGCTCGAGAAACCGGCGCGGAGGCGATTCATCCGGGGTACGGCTTCTTAGCCGAGAATCCGGCATTTGCAGAACGTGTAGTCTCGGAAGATCTGGTCTTCATCGGTCCCCCCGTGGAAGTAATGGCAAAGCTCGGCAATAAGACTACAGCCCGTCGGCTCATGATGAAACATCAAGTGCCGATCATACCGGGCATGACCTCGGCTGCCGCGGACAATTCTCGTCTCAGTGACGCGGCGGAGAAGCTGGGTTATCCGGTTCTTGTGAAGGCCGCAGCAGGCGGCGGCGGCAAAGGAATGCGCATTGTCGAGAATCGTGACGCGTTGGCTGAGGCCGCAGAGGCAGCCGCAAGCGAGGCACTGGCCTCGTTCGGCGACGGGTCCATCTACCTGGAAAAATATTTAGACACCCCCCGGCACGTGGAATTCCAGATATTGGCCGATGCTCACGGTAACGTGGTGCATCTCTTCGAGCGTGAGTGCTCGATACAGCGCAGGCATCAAAAAATCATCGAAGAGACTCCTTCAGTCGCTTTGACCGATGAGTTGCGGGACCGTATGGGGGCCGCCGCGGTCGCTGCTGCCCGTGCCGCGGGTTATGTCAATGCCGGTACGGTAGAATTCCTTCTGGACAGGTCCGGAGAGTTCTACTTCCTCGAGGTCAATACCCGCCTTCAGGTCGAGCACCCCATCACGGAATTGACCACCGGCCTCGACCTGGTCCGCCGGCAAATCGAGATTGCCGCTGGCTGGCCTTTGCCTTTTACCCAGGCGGACATCAGACGTCGGGGTCACGCGATTGAGTGCCGTATCTATGCGGAGGACCCCGGATGCAGCTTTATGCCTGCGCCGGGAAAGATCCTCTTTGTCAAGGCGCCGGAAGGGCCGGGTATCCGGTATGACCACGGAGTGTATGCGGGATTCCAGGTGCCTCTCCAGTACGACCCGATACTGGGAAAGCTCGTCGTCTGGGCGGAGGATCGCCCCGCGGCTGTAGAGCGTATGATCCGCGCTTTGAAAGAGTGCGTTATCTTGGGCGTCAAAACTCCGATTGAATTCTTGGTGGATGTGGTATCCTCGGAGCCATTTCGGTCAGGTCGTACCCACACAGGCTTCATTGAGGAGAACTTTGCTCAATGGCAGCCCGACCGGGTTTTGGATGATCTGGCAGTACTGGGCTTCGTGGCTCATGAAATGGCTGGTCCCGGATTTGCCCCTCAAGGGAACGAGAGGGCAAGGGCCGATGAATGGCTTTCTCCCTGGCAGCGACTCGGGCCCTGGGACTTAGGACGCTGATGCACAAGCGCGAAAACAATGGTGATGGCCTTGTGATTTCAGCCAGTTTTCACCCTCCCCCTTCCCCCTCCCTCGACGGGAGGGGGTCCTCAAAACCCTCACCCCTGGCGGGAGAGGGCAGGGTGGGGTTGTTCCGGATCATGGTACTCGCTTATTTTGACGCCTATGGCACGCTGAATACCCGTTTGCGGAAGGAACCATGGAATACAAGGTCAAAATAGGCCCGGACATCTACACGGTTGACGCGGCCCCTTTGGACGATTCAGGCTGCAGCGATATGGTATTGGAAGGCGAGACACGAGCTGTCACTGTGAGGGCGGTTGCCCCCAACCATCTCCACCTCCGTGTCGGATGCCGGACTGCGAACCTTTTCGTGGCCCGTACCTCGGAAGGGAGTTGGATCTGGATCGACGGCCGGGCGAGATTGGTTCAGGATGCCGATGTAATAGAACGCCGGAAGGCTCGCGGCCCCGGTGAGACACCGGGTGAAGTCACGCCTCCTACCCCTGCGTCGGTGGTGAGGGTGCTCGTGGAAGTGGGCCGTGAAGTGGTAAAGGGACAGGGTCTGATAGTGGTGTCGGCCATGAAAATGGAAATGACGTTAGCCGCGCCGTATTCAGGCACGGTTCGGGCGGTCAATACGCAGGTCGGCGCCCAGGTGAGCCCCGGAGAGATCCTAGTCGAAATCGATGCCCTCCCGGGAGGGTAGCCGTGCACGGGGCGAGGCGCATTCACCGTCCCGCGAGACGCGGGATGTGCCGAGAACGCGGAGACAAGAAAATGGTTTATGCAAAATCATATATGCTGTCGGGAAACCGGGACGTCCGATGAAGAATTCCAAATATGGCATACCCGCATACCCCGTGCCTCCTATACGAGAAAAAGCATCGAAAACGGATTCCTCTGCGTTCTCCGCGATCTCTGCGGTGAACTTATCAGGAAGGTAGCAAAGATGAGCGAACCGGATCTGCTTTACGAAGTGAAGGACAAGATCGCGTGGATGACCATCAATCGGGCCTCGCGGGCCAATGCCCTGAGCCCGGAAATGATCGATCTTCTTATGGAGTACCTGGATCGAGCCGAGGCGGACGACAGCGTCCGGGGAGCGTGCATCACCGGGATCGGTGACAAGGTTTTCTGTTCGGGCGCGGACCTTATCTCAACCATCGGAGGGGAGGGCCGTACGAAAGGAATCGAGAAATACGCGGCACTGCTCAAGATGATGGCGGCATTCTCGAAACCCCTTACGGCCAGGGTGAACGGCCACTGTTTGGCTGGAGGCATGGGCCTGATGCTTTCCTGTGATATGGTCTATGCGCGCGAAGGGGTAAAGTTTGGGACTCCGGAAGTCAATGTGGGCCTGTTTCCTATGATGATAGCAGCGCTGATATTTCGAAACACCAAGCGGAAAAAGGCGCTCGAAATGATATACACTGCGCGGATGCTTTCAGCCGCCGAGGCGGAAGATATGGGCCTTATAACAAGGGCGGTTCCGGCCGAGGAGTTGGATCGGGTTGTGCACGAAACGCTGAAGTCCATCGCGACAAAAGCACCGCTGGCAATGCGGTTGGGTCGAAAGGCTCTGGCAGCGGCCCAGGACATGGAACTGGATGAGGCGCTGGATTATCTTTGTGGCCAACTCGACATCGTGGCAGGGACCGAGGATGCGAGAGAGGGCCTGACTGCGTTCCTGGAGAAACGAGAGCCCGTGTGGAGAGGGCGTTAAGGAACCCGTTCACCAGGGAAAGCGATTTGAAACGTGGCCGGCACGGAGGCCGGCCCTACCACTGGATCGGTAGGACCGGCCTCCGTGCCGGTCATCAAATACCCGGTGAACGATTGCGTATTAAGAAAGGTCGGTGACACATGCCGTCACTGTGGATAAAGGAGAATCAAAATTTTGAGCGGCCATGCATGATTACCTGTGCACTGTCGGGTGTCGTGGCCAATCGGGAACAGTGTCCGGCTATTCCCTACGCTCCGGAGGATTATGCGGCAGAAGCCAAACGCGCATACGAGGCCGGGGCTGCCGTGGTTCATATTCACGCGCGGACCCCTGAAGGTCTCCCGAGCTATGAAATCCAGGATTACCGAAACATCTATGAAGCCGTGACCGCGGCCTGTCCTATCATCATCAATTTCTCCACCGGCGCAATCAACATCACCACACAGCAGAAGATTGCACACATTCAAGCGGTCAAGCCAGCGATCGGCGCCCTTAATATGGGGTCGATGAATTATGCGAAGTATCATTCCGAAAAGAAGAGGTTCGTCTTTGAGTTTGTATTTCCCAACCCCTTCTCCGAGATCATGGAAATCGTCCGAGCCATGAATGAGGTTCATACCAGGCCGGAGCTTGAATGCTTCGATCTTGGACAGGTCGGTAATTCTTTCCCGTTGATAGACATGGGGCTTCTTCAACCGCCGTACCAGTACAGCCTAATTCTGGGCGTTCTGGGAGGAATCCCCCCGACGATCCCCAATCTCGTTCGCATGGTAGAACTCTTGCCCGCAGGGAGCGACTGGGAGGTTATCGGGATCAGCCTCGATCAGTGGCGTCTTGTGGCCGCGGCAATCGGCTTGGGCGGCAACATAAGGGTCGGCTTGGAAGATAATTTTTACGTGAACCCCGGTGTTATGGCAAAATCTAATGGCGACCTCGTCGAGAAGGCGGCACGAATGGTCCGGGATCAGGGGCGAGAGCCTGCTACTGTAGAAGACTGCCGGGCCAGGCTCAAGCTTGCCAACAAATGAGCCTTTGGGAGACTAATTCGCATGCAATTTGAGTTGGGTTTGAATTACGACCAACTTCGGGTCGGAATGAAAGCGTCCTTCAGCAAGACCGTTACTGAGACCGACGTGTACCTTTTTGCAGGGATAAGTGGTGATTTCAATCCCATGCACGTTAACGAGGAATTCGCTCGTCTCACACCTTTCGGCAGGCGGATTGCACATGGCGCTCTCCCCCAGAGTCTTATCGCGCCGGTCCTCGGAATGAAGCTTCCCGGCTTGGGGACTATAGCGCTTGAGATAACCACTCGGTTTCAGGCGCCCACTTTTTTTGGCGACACAATAACCGCGACTGCCGAGGTCGCGGAAAAGTTAGAAGACAGGCGCCGGGTACGCATGTCGCTTGTATGGACCAACCAGCGGGGAGAGACCGTGGGCACGGGTGAAGCCCTCGTTATGCCTCCGCCAAAACAGGAAGAACTATTCTCAAGGAAAAAAAGCAGAGAGGATAAAGAACATGGCACTTAGTACTGTGAACGAGGTTTTCGAGAAGATGCCGGAGGTATTTAATCCGACGGCCGCGGCAGGTCTAAACGTGATCTACCAGTTCCATATTACGGGCGAGCAAGCCGGTGACTGGAATGTAGTCATCAAGGAGGGTACCTGCGCGGTCAATAAGGGCGTCCACGACAGCCCGAGCGTGAGCCTCACCATGGCCGATGCGGACTGGTTGGCCATGTGCAACGGCACCTTGAACGGCATGACTGCGTTCATGACCGGCAAACTCAAGGCCACAGGGGACATCATGGCCGCGCAGCGCATCCCAAATCTCTTTCCGTTGACTTGAGCATCTCGTTGTAAGGCGGCAAGGAACTGGGTATGAACGCCGGTCTGGATTACTTCCAGGAGACCCACCACATCCTGAGGCAGACGGTCGCCAGGTTCGTCGAACGGGAGATCAAGCCTCACGTGGAATCATGGGAGGAAGCAGGGGAGTTCCCGCGGGAGCTTTACCGTAAAGCCGCAGACGTCGGCCTTCTAGGCGTTTGTTATCCGCAGGAGTGGAGTGGCGTTGAGACCGACATTTTCCATGTGGTGGTGGTAACCGAGGAACTAACTCGGTCGGGATCGGGCGGAGTGGCGGCAGGGCTTATGTCTCACGGGATTGCCCTGCCGCCCATTCTCGCTCTTGGCAACGCGGAGCAGAAAGCGCGATTCATACCTCCGGTCTTGCGGGGAGAAAAGATTGCTGCCCTGGGAGTCACCGAACCAGGGGGTGGATCGGATGTGGCAAACATCCGCACGCGTGCGGTGCGCGAAGGCAACTATTACGTCGTCAACGGCTCGAAGACTATGATCACCTCCGGCGTTCGCGCTGACTTTGTGACTATGGCCGTGCGTACAGGTGGGCCGGGCCATCGAGGGTCAGCCTCCTGGTTGTGGAAACCGACAGCCCCGGCTTTACTGTGTCCAGGAAACTTCGGAAGATGGGGTGGTGGGCGTCGGATACTGCGGAACTGGCTCTGGATGATGTACGGGTGCCTGTGGAAAACCGCCTCGGCGACGAAGGGTCGGCATTCTACGGTCTGATGCACAATTTCCAGAGAGAAAGACTCTACATGGCTCTCATGGCCAATGCCACCGCTCAGTTGGCTCTCGATGAGTCCATCAAGTACTCGCGGCTCAGAGAGGCTTTTGGGAAGCCACTTGCAGGCTTTCAGGTCACAAGGCACAAGCTGGTGGACATGGCTACTTCGGTGGAAGTAAGCAGAGAATTCACATACCGTGTTGCGGCCAAGATCCAAGCCGGCGAAAACATGGTAAAAGAGATCTCCATGGCCAAGATCTTCTCCGCGGAGATTTGCGACCGGGTCTGCCATGAAGCGGTACAGATTCACGGCGGGTATGGGTACATGCGTGAGTACCTGGTAGAGCGCCTGTACCGAGACAGCCGCATATTGTCCATCGGCGGCGGGACGACCGAGATTATGAAAGAGATCATCTCCAAGATGATTCTCTAATAGTTTAGTATCCCGAATCCCTTTGAATAAGATCCTGTTTAAAAGTGGCTTCACGTGACTTCGATTGATCTCGGTATTGAAGTCGTATACTTTGACCATCACTTCTAACTTCATCTTGGCCGATCACAACACCCCAGGCTTCTGCACGCGAAGAAAATGTGTGCGCATTTTCTACAACTCTGGCAGGATTTAGGTGTGGTGAGTTCAACTCACACCTTTGGCAGGGAACGCGTTGCGGCAGGAATTGCCGGTAACCGCTTGAGAACGAGCTTTCACGGAGAGGCTCGCCCAAGTTTGACACCAAGTTGCAGCGAGAAGGAGATCTCGATGTCGACTGAGTTCATACCAACTTCCATAGCTAACAACCTACGACGAATCATGTAAACCGCTGCGAACGGTTAGGCCACTCGGACCCTAAGGCCAGCTTCCGGAACCCTCATTCTGTCCCAAAGACTCCGCTCCCCACTTTCCTCTTGACTTCGTTCTTTGCCTGGTTCATTCTTTCCATCAATTGATGGAAGGTTTGACTGGAATAAGCCGATGGTGTCACCCCTCGAAAAGGCTCGAAAAGACCCCGATTCCATGAAGGGGAGAATACTGTCAAAGGCCCGCCGCATCTTCGGGGAATACGGCTTTCACGGCGCAACTACCAGGATGATTGCCGAAGAAGTCGGGATAGATATCTCCACACTCTATTATCACTGGGGCGAAAAGGGCGATCTATACGAAGCGGTCATCCTGGATATGAACGAGGACCTTCGGCAGAAGTTGCTGGAAGTGGAAAATCTAATCCACGGCCTACCCTTGGCCGAAAGATTGGCTATCTCCCTCGATCTCATGACCGATTATCTTTTCGAGCACCCTGAAATATCCAACCTGATACTATTCCGTTACTTTGGAAAGACCAGAGACGAGTCGATCCTGGACTTTCATGTGCCGGAAGTCGTTTCCGGCATCGCTCGCTCCATGGGCCTTTGCAAAGACAAGAGGAATGTTCCCGACCGCGTCAGGATGCAAGTACACGCGCTGATGAACTCTATCCACAATTTCGTGTCGGGTGAGA
>JBKQMK010000358.1:0-4347 GCA_052146735.1 Desulfomonilaceae bacterium
AAAGCGGCTGTTCTCTTTGTCCTTGCTGGGCTAGCGGAAATTGGTGGAGGGTATCTCGTATGGCTTTGGCTGAGGGAAGACAAGCCTTACTGGTACGGAATTGTCGGGGGGGTGATTCTCTTCCTCTACGGAATAGTCCCCACGATGCAGAGTTTTCCTAACTTCGGGAGGGTTTACGCTGCATACGGGGGCGTTTTTATCGTCCTGTCCCTTTTGTGGGGATGGGGGATAGACCGGAAGACCCCGGACTTATATGACGGAATAGGAGCCGCAATCTGCTTGGTCGGGATATCCGTGATCCTTTGGAGTCCGAGGAATTAAACCTTTTGATGGCCCTTCGATGGAACAGTTGATCACTCTCCAGAGAGCACCTTGATCGCCCACTATCTACGATCTTGGGACACAACACCAATATTGTTAGCACGTTAGGTGCTTTTTCTTACCACTGCTTTATCGTTTGTAGCCCGGACGGGTGTCTGCACGGCCTTTTTCCGGTAACTGAGATTCACGGCGACCCGATACGGAATCCCCCGCCAACTGCGGAATACCCGCTTCAGAATGTTCGGAAGGGTGTACGTCTCCCGGAAAATCCAATTATAGCCCTCCTGCAGTTCTTCGACAGTCATATTGACAGGCTGAAATACAACCTCACTCGTGTGATACTTTGACCAATCTCGTTCCAGAATGCGTTGATCCTTCTCCATTCTGTCGTATAAGCGTGTCCCGGGGAATGGTGTGAGGATATGATACTGGGCGACGGCTATCCGATTTTTCCGGACAAACTCAAGAGTCTGCCGAAAAACGGAAGGATCGTCATGATCCAGGCCAAATATAAAGCTCCCGATAACATTGATACCCGCACGATGAATTTTGCTGATAGCTTCTTGGTAATCTTCGGCCTTGCTCCATGGTTTATTGATGTCCTTGAGATTATTCTGGGAAAGGCTCTCAAGACCTATAAAGGCATATCGTCCGCCGCTTTTTGCATACAGCCGAAGGAGTTCATCGTCCTTGGCAAAAGTGATGGAGGTCTGCCCGCCCCATTTCTTTCTCAAGGGGATCAAAGCGCTGAACAGCTCCTTCGCATAATCGGGCTGCCCGCAAATGTTATCATCGGCAAATAGAAAGTGCCCTGAGTCGAATGTGCGGATTTCATCCACCACCTCTGCTACGGGCCGCGTACGGAACTTACGTCCGAATACACCTGTAACGGCGCAGTAATCACAATTGTAAGGGCAGCCCCTTGTGGCCTGAATTGTGTAATAATTCGTATACATGGCCTTGTTGAGCAGCTCCAGTCTGGGAAATTTCATCTTTTCCATCGTGCACAGCATGTCTGAGTGATAGGTGGTTTGCATTGATCCTGATTCAAAATCTATTAATAGCTGCTTCCATATCTCCTCGGCCTCCCCGATCACGACTGCGTCGGCGTGTTTGAGGGCCTCTTCCGGCATCGCGCTGACATGGACACCCCCCAAAACCACGGGAATACCTCTTTTTCTGAATTCATCAGCTATGGCATAGGTACTGAGAATCTCCGCCGTATAGCCGGTGATGCCTACCAGATCAACCTTCTGTTCGTAATCTAACGGAGTCACACGAGCATCATGAATTGCGACAGTCCAACCCGGTGGCGTGAGCGCCGCCACTGTCGGCAACCCCAGGGCCACAATGCCCGCTTTCCCGTGCCGGACCTTTCCCCAATAACCACCTTCACTTTTGGGAAACACCAAGAGCAACTTCATAGAATCATTATCTCCTCTAAGGACGGGCTAAGGCCTGGCGGGGAACCGCTGGAGGAGTGCAAGAAGTGAAACCTCTTGTCTGGGCTCTCCAGATACCGGTGCCGCGAGACCGATGAACCATCTTAGCACAGGAAGCGGGCTTTTGCTCGTCTAGGAAGATTCATTACCTTTCCCCGCTGATACTGCGCCCTAAAAAGCGACCTGAATAGCGCGCTGCCGATCGTGGAAGGAGTAAGGGTACCCTCGAAGACTCTTCGAACCTATGCGATAAGATCATGCGTTGTGACCAACTGATCGGCTTCATATCGCTAGCACTTGAGGCATAGTCATTTCACGAGCGGCGATGAGAATGCCTTCTCCGATCAGTAAGCTACGTTGATTTCTCTCAGAGGTAAGGAGTTTGAAGTTCCGGGTATAGTAGTGAAGAGGGCCCAACGAGTTCGCGAGGGTCACAAAAGCCAAGGATTGCCAACTCAGGAAAACCTGTGCGTCGAACCTCTTGTCTAAAATAACTCTAGCAGAATTTATAAGTGATGTGAGATTTACCATTTAGGGAACTCCTTTCAATCTTCACTTTATGATTGACATCCAACTTGAGCCAGAGTTCCAAGCTGGTGCAAGGATTTCTTGGAGGTCACCGATTCTGCCCGTATTATGTCCCCGGAAATCCAATAAATCCAATTATCACATTGCGGCAGTCGCTCAGCCCCGATCTCGCTAAGGCTCAGGGACTCTTAGATAGAGCATTTGGCAGCTCGGTGCTCCATGAAGCTAGTCTCAATACTGGGAAACATCTGCTAACCGCCGCTGTCCAAGTGGGTACGGAGGTGAAGCCATGAAAACGTACCGGTTTGTTACTACGACACATCAGGACGTTGTTGCTGAAACTCTCGAGGAGGCTATCGAGGCCTTCAATGAGATGAGGCAAGCAAGGCTTTCGCCTAATGTCGACATGGTCGGCCGGATAGAGGTCAGGGACGAAAAGGGAGGATATGTCCCAGTGGACCGCCCGCTGCGGGCCGAATATCTGGCAGCCAACGAGCAAGCGGAGATTCGTCTGTCAGCGTAAATGCTTGAGAGGAGGGATTCAACGAGTCTGTGATCAAGGGCACCGTTAGAATAGATGATCTAAGCTACTTGACTGGAAGCGAGGTGTTGCACCTTCGAAGTGGGTGGGTCTGCCCATTTTCCAACCGTACCCCGGGGACATAACACCACTGTTGACACGTCAGGTGTTTTTTATTGCCACTGCTTTATCGTTTGTAGCTCGAGCAGGTTGGTTTCAGCTATCCCCTCGAAACCTCACATCGGAAAAAGTGCTAAACGCGAGGCATAAGATCCTGTTTCCTAAATAATTCTTAGGGGCAGTGAAGGAGGAGTGGTATATTGCAAAATAGAGGGCTTAGGGCTTTTTGGGAACCTGCCTGATATATAGTTATGGCAAAAGACGCGACGAGCAACGTCTTTGAAAGAATGACCAGGAGCAGAAACGTAAAGGAGGAAGCCATGGGATTTTTCGTATGGAAGGACAGCTTCAACATCGGCAATGCAGAAATAGACCTCCAACACAGGTCATTCTTGGAAACCTTAAATGAGTACTACGAGATCACGTTTGGCGGAAAGAAAGATACCGTTGACAAGGAGTTGGTTAATAAACTTAAGACATATGCGGCTACGCACTTCCGGTTCGAAGAGGACCTGATGCAATCCGTAGGATACAAAGCAATAGAACGACATCGGAAGCAGCACAGATACTTTGAATCGCTCGTATTGGACTTCGAGTCCGCCCACTTACAAGGTAAGACTCAGACGCTTATGACTGCGGTGGAATTTCTCAGGGACTGGTTCTTGAATCACATTCTCGATGAAGATAAGAAGTTCTTCCCCTCTCTGATGCCGCAGAAGTAGTTGGACGAGTTAACGGCTTCAGATGGTTCCGGCGTGGCTTAATCGGGGGACACAATACTGATAATGCCTTCACATGTCTGGCACTTTTTCTTAGCGCTGCTTTATCGTTTGCAGCTCGAGCAGGTTGGTATCCAGCTATCTCCACCATGTCACGCAGCGTGGTGTTCGGTCGATGAGACCTGAACATTTAGCACCGGGAAATCTACTGGAAGCCGCTGCCGGAAAAAAACGGTATGATGTCCTCTGAAATTCGTTGCTGAGTGTCTACCTCATTTGGCCACCGCGGCTGCTTGTTTTATGGTTTTACATCCGGCTCTGGGCAATATGGATCTCTTAAAAACTCTTGGGTTCTTCTTTGAAGAATCATCTGTTAAATAATCGAGGATCATTTCAACTCTTTTTGTCGCGTCCGCAGGAAATAAAGTAATGTCGAAATCATAAAAAAACCGTGTTGGTTGAGGCTGTCCCTGCTCCCGCACTTCTTCAATGAGGTATCCTGGCAACAAAGTTCCCCTTTCCACCATTCCATTGGAATAGTAAATTGTTTTGCATCGGAAGATCCGGCGAAATTTGGGGTAAGTTGAAAAAGATGGACACCAATGTTTGATTGAAAGATGAGACGGAGGTGTCACGATGGAAAGGGCAAGGATTCCCCACGGACGGTATTCTAAGGAGTTTCGGGAAGAGGCGGTGC
>JBKQMK010000359.1:0-3509 GCA_052146735.1 Desulfomonilaceae bacterium
TCCACGAGAAGGATGGTCAGTCCCTGCTCTTTCAGTCTTCGCACCGTGTCAAGGACCTCATCAACAAGCACAGGGGCTAGGCCGAGAGATGGCTCATCCAGCATCAGAATCTTGGGGTTGCTCATCAACCCGCGGCCGATGGCCACCATCTGCTGTTCGCCGCCGGACATGGTTGCTGTAGGTTGTGTTCTGCGATGCCTAAGGGCCGGGAACAGTTTGTAGACAAATTCCAGATTTACTTGCTTTTGATCTTCATCCTCCAAAGTGTAAGCGCCCAGGAGTAGATTCTGCTCCACGGACAGAGGCTTGAACAGTTTTCGATCCTCAGGCACGTAGATAACGCCCATTCTTACAATATCTTCCGTGCGAAGGGACTGGATTTCTTTACCTTGGAAAGTTATCCGTCCGGCATACAGCGGCTGGGCCGCCATGATGGCCTTGAGAAGAGTAGACTTTCCCGCTCCATTTGCTCCCACGACGGAAACCGTCTCCTGTGGAAAGACATCAAGGCTTATGCCCTGAACCACCGGGATGCTCCCATAGCGGACCTTAACATCTTCCAGCTTCAGGATTGGTGGAACTGTTGCGTTCAAGTTCAAGTCAGTCCTCGTACTATAGTGACACGAGTTGAGAATTGCACCGAGATCACCCTCCCCTATCCCCTCACGTCAAGGGAGGGGATACGAAAACCCTCTCCCTGGGCGGGAGATGGCAGAGTGAGGGGGCATCTTTGCCGAAGTTGCTAACCTGCGAAACTCCCTGCGTTTGACTGTAGAGGTCGCTCAGACAATGTCGACTCCTGAAGATTTCGGTGTCCCGTGCTCGGCCACATAGCGTTCTCCCAGATATGCCTTAATCACCTCGAGCCGTTGCACGATTTCTGATGGTGCTCCTTCCGCGATAAGTTGCCCACAATCAAGGACCAGCACTCGCTGGGACAGCTTCATGACCAGTTCCATGACGTGTTCGATTAGGATCACTGTGACTCTCAAGTCCCGGTGAACCCAATGGATCACCTCGATCATCTGCTCGATTTCGGTGGGATTCAACCCGGCCGCCACTTCATCCAAGAGGAGCAGTGCCGGATCAATGGCCAACGCCGTGGCCATAGCCACCCGCTTCTGAGCAGCCACAGGAAGATTGGCCAGCCGTTCACCGGCCACATCGGCCAGGTTCATCTTCTCCATGAGGGCCTCGGCTTTGCTTCTAGCCTTCAGGCGGGAGCTGGTCCTCAGAAAGCTCCCAACCATAATGTTTTCCATCACATTGAGGTCGCCTGTGGCCACATAGACCTGAAATGTCCTGGCTAGCCCCAGCCGGGCCATGTCATACGGTTTCAACCCGGTGACATCTTGGTCGCGAAAAAATATCCTGCCCGCAGTGGGAGTGTAAAGGCCGGCCAGGCAGTTAAATAGCGTCGATTTGCCCGCGCCGTTGGGGCCTATAAGGCCGACCATCTCACCTTCAGCCACCTGAAAGGAAATGTCCCAGTTGGCCCGCAACCCTCCAAAACTCATCCCCAGACCTTGGACTTTGAGAAGGTCCATCACGCCCTCCGCCTCTGTCGCAGTCGGGTGATCAGGCCCCAGACGCCTCGTGGTTCAAACGCGGCTACGAGCATGATAATCGTCGAGTAGATAATGAGATCTAGTCCCACCAGACCGGCCTTGGCCCCAAACCAGGCGCCAAGATAGTTCTTCATCGGCACCAGAATGGCCGCGCCCAGGATCGGCCCCCACAAGCTACCCGCGCCTCCCAGCATGGCCATTAAGGCTATTAGGACAGACAGGTCCAGGCTCATGGTGTCTTCGGGTTCGATATTGAAATTGTAACAAGCATGGAAACAGCCAACAGCGGCCACGAAAGCCGTGGCAGTCGCGTATGCCTTGATCTTGGCCCAATGGGCGTCGATCCCAAGACTGCGGGCTACCTCCTCGTTGTCCCTGAGGCAACGGAGTTGGTACCCGATACGGCTCTTGCGGAACCAATTCAGGTAAAATAGGCCGATAAAAAAGAAGGCCAGTATAACGTAATAGTAGTAATAGTCCTGCCGGAACTGGAGGTAGAGAAAGTTCGGCATATCTCCTCTGAGAGGGATCTTCAGACCCCTTGCCCCACCTATGAACGACCAGGACTCGAACAGGTCTTTGAGAATCAAGGAAGTGGCGATGGTGGCGATGGCAAAGTAGTGACCTTTCAGCCGGAATAACGGATAACCTATGACAAAGCTCCAGCACACGGCCAAAGCCATTCCGATTGGTAGAGACACCCAGAAAGGCACGTCCCAGCGGATCATCATTACAGCGGTGGTATACGCCCCGATGCCCACGTATTGGGCCTTGCCCAAATCCACCTGACCGCCGTACCCGCCAATGGTATTCCAGCCCATGCCGTATACCGAGAACATGAGAAACTGGATCATAGTGGCCATTGCAAAGCTGGAGTGAGGCAAGGCCGGGAAAACGAGCAGAAAGACCGCGACCGTTCTAGCCACCCATAGGTCGCTCCTGGGGAAATCCGAGAAATCGAAGGCGCTTTTCAGTACTTCCAACCGAAGAGACCCCGTGGTTTGAAGACCATGATTAGGAAGAAGGCCAAATACACAAAGGAGTATTTGAACTGGTGGAGCTGACCTCCCTTCAGGCATTCGATCCCCATGCAGTTGCTCAAGGCGTCCCACATTGGGGCCACATTGATCATGAGTCCGACAATCAAGCCTGCGACGGCGGCACCGGGTATGGAGCCGAAACCTCCGAGGGCCACTGTCGTAAAAGCGATCATGGTGAACAATAGGCCAACGTTAGGATCCACCGGCCAGAAATTGACCAGCAATCCCCCGGCAACGCCCACCGTGCCGCCGCCCAGGCCCCACGCAAGGGCGTTCATCTTGTCGGTGGGCACACCCATGTACCGCGCCGCCTGAGCGTCCAGGGCTGTAGCTGTAAGGGCCTTGCCCATCTTGGTCCGGTTCATCAACCACCAGGTTCCGGCAAAGGCAGCCAGCGAGAGAGCCCCTGCCGCAAGCTTGGTAAGCTCGATAACGATGCCGGGACCGATGACAAATGACTTGCCCACAAGAATTCCCTGTTGCACGCTGCGGGGGTCAGCTCCCATGACCATCAAGGCCACGTTGCGCAAGAAGAGCATCAACCCGAATGTACCAAAGAGTTGTGCCACCACGGGGCCGCGCAGTAGAAAGCGTACCAGCCCGTAATAACACGCGACCCCCAGCAGGAAGCCGACAACCGCAGCCACCGGCAAACCGAACAGGGGGTCCACGTGCAGACATGTGGCGGTAAGCAGGCCGCAGTACATGCCTATCATCAAGAATTCGCCGTGGGCGAAATTTACAATGTCCATCACGCCGAAGATGATTGTCAGGCCCAAGGCCACCAGGCCGAAGACCAAGCCCATCATCAGTCCGGACACCACCGCCCTGGCAATCTGAGTGACGAAGTCTTCCATGGTTGTCCTAAGTGCTGCGCATCACAGGTACGGCTCCATTGCGC